>JAUVHW010000217.1 GCA_030593075.1 Ardenticatenales bacterium | reverse complement strand
GCTACAAAGCGTGCAGCCTCTTCCCTGTTCTGTCTGAATAGTCTTAGGGTCTGGCCCATCTGTGTTAGAACATCCGCCGTAGGCGGTACTTCAGCGGCCACTGGTGGCGCTTCGGCAGCACGCGGGGGCACTGGTGGTCGTGCCGGTGGCGCAGGGCGCTCGGTTATAGCGGCGAGAGCATCTTGATACACCTCCCGCTCGGCCTCCAGTTGGCTTGTAGAGACTCCAGGGCGTAGGTTCTTAGCGCCCCCATGATAGGGCAAACCACGTAAGCCGAGCTCCGAGTCGATCGCCCCTAACTCACGGTCAACACCTGCCCTCAGCGCAGCAGGATCGTTGGCAGCAGTGGTGCGAATGCCCTCAACCTCAGTCGTGGCCTCCGCTGCCCCGCGATACCGGTCGCGCATAACACGCAGGTCGGCCTTTGTCCCAAACCCTTTCGGCAGTCTGGGCAGCTTCAAGAACTCGTCAACCTGGGCCACGCGGCGCGTAAGCTCCCCCGCCCCCAACTCCGCGCGCTGGATCATAAGCTCGCCCAAATAGTCGGCTGAGCGGTCAGGGTATTGGGCGAGCACCTTCGCAGGGATCAACTCATTGCGCTCTATGGCAGCTTGCACAGCCTTGGCGTGCTCCCTAGCAGTGGCATCCTCGAATGCCGTCAACTGGCGCTTCTTCATGCCCGCCGTGGTAGTTCTTAGAGTCTTGCCGTACTCCTCTGCCGTCATCTGCCAGGGCTCTATTTCCGCAGGCACCACCCTGGGCGGGACAGGCTTCGGTTCAACAAGCTCCCGCTGCCCTTGCGCCACCAACCGCCGGCGGGCCTCAGCAGCAGCCAGCGCCTCACGGTTGGCCAGTGGTGCAACCTGAGCCTCACCGCCTAATTCAAGCCTGCCCTGTGGCGCTCTCGCAGGCTCTACGCCCTCAAGGGTGGCCTGCATGGAGGTACGTGGAGCTTGCGCGGGCGCAGCCTTCGCCAGATCGGGATAATCGCGCAGGACCTCGGGGGGCACACGCTTGCCTTGAGATAACGCATCTTCTACCGCAACTTGATGCGTAGCGTCCCACCGTTGTGCGAAGCCCGTAGTAGCCTTGCCACGTTTTCTCAGGCTTACATCCCTCCGGTATTGCTCGTAACCCGAGGGCGATGTCTTCTCTTGAATGAACTCTGCCCGGGTCATCTCCCACGGCTCTTGGGCCCTCGGCGCACCGCCCGCTGGTATCGGCGGCGCAGGTTTACCCCAAGGATGAAGGTCGGCGATCTCCTGCCTCACAGACTGAGCGCCCTTCACTGACACCCTGCCACGTGCAGGTTCCTCACCCACTGAGCCGCGTCGCAACCAGTTCACATACTCTGAGGCGTACCGCCGCTTAGCTGGGTTCTTAATCAAGTTCACATATCGGTTGATAGCGGCTTCGGACTCAGGCGCAAGCCCTGCGAGTGGCGCACCGCCCGCTGGCCTAGGTGGCTCCTCGGGGGCGCGAAGCCTTGCCCCCGGTCTGGGTCGTGCGCCACGGGCCACCTGCTCTACTGCCTCGCCTCCCACACCCCGCACAGTGCCAAGGCCAACGGGTATGCCAAAGCCTCCCGCTACTACACCTAAGCGCTCCCCTAAGAGTGCAGGGGCGACAAACTGGCGTTGCTCCTCCGGCACTCTTGCAAGTGCTCGCTCAGCCTCTTCCGTCTTTCGCTCCTCGAAACGGCGCATGGGGTCAGTAATGACCGCCTTGCGAGCAACAGCAGCCTCTTGCCGTAGGGTCTCCGGCAAGAATTGGGTAAAGAGTTCGCTCACAGCCCCTACTTCTGCCGCACCTACATTCCTGAGAGCGCCAAGGAAGCGGGCTCCCAAAGAAGGTGCTGGCGGGGCCTCCTCCATCGTCGCAAGTCGCCGTGTGGCCTCAGGAATGATATGAGGAGCTGGAGGCGGGCCGGGCGGCGGAGCTACAGGCGGTGGTGTAGGAGGCGCAGGCGGCCGTCGCGCCATGAGTGCTCTGGCACGCGCAAGCAGGCTGCCCTCGTCTTCAGGCGGCAACGGCGGCGGAGGCGGTGTGAACTCTGGCCGCACCTTAACTACAGGCGGTTTCAGTGCCATCTTCTAAGAAAACCCCTGGATTATCACGGAGTATTTGGTAGAGCGCCATGCCCAACTGAGTGACTTGCTTGTGGCGGAGGTTTATCCCATACTCATAATTGACCGCCTCAACGAGTTCATGGCAAAAGGTTTCCTGGATACGTGTTGGGGGGCGGTCATCGAGGACTTTGATGGTGAGTGCGCGAAAGTTGCACTCACCCGCCAAGCCGCTGTCGCGGATGTTCTTATCGAAGCCGACAGTATAGACCTGGGCTCCAACCCGCAAACTCTCTGGAATCTTCATATGCTCCCTTTCACCCTTAGGGTGTTACTGCCTACGTTGGTATCCGCAGCTTCCCACCGTAGGATCCCACTGGTGCCCCAGGCCCTACACCGCGCCGTACACGCTGGAGCGCTGCCTCTAAATCCATCAGGGGTACTCCTCTGAACTCCTCCCGCTCTTTGAAAGCGGCTAACTCGAAGGGGCTCATGTTGGCCTGCGCCGTGACCCCTGGGAGCCTGGTGCCCGGCGGATAGGTCCACGGGGCCAGGGGACGCCCTGCCTGAATATCCTGCATGAACTTAGGCGCGGGCGGTGCTACCCATGGAGTCCCAGCATTCACCGTAGAGCCTGGTACGCTCGGCGCTCGCGGTAGAGGAGGCGCAGAAGCCACATCCCGGGAGGGCGCCGGCGTTGTTGTTGCCGGCGCCCTCGGCATCCCAGTGTCGCGCGTTGCCGTGGACAGAGCAGACAGCGCCAGGTCAACAGGATCACGTGGCCCCATCAGATCCAGGAAACTCGTGGGCGCTGACCCCGTGATACCATCCCTCGGCGAAGGCGCGGGAGGCCTGGGTGGTGCAGGAGCGCTGACTACGGGTGGACGCGGTGGCGCAGCGGGCGGTGCGGGTGGCGCACCCCCTGGCAAGACGCCGATTGACTCAAGCGGGACGGACGGCGGCACCAGCCTGGGGAATCCCTGGTACGTCTCCGTACCACCCGCAGTCGGTACGCCCCCGCGTGTCAAGGCCATCCACTCCAGGGGATTGCCACTCTTGGCCGCAGATATGGCCGCCAGTTGCTGGGTCAGCGCGGTCTCGATGCGGTCAAGCTCGATGTTGGCCTCGAACTCACGATCGCGCTGGGCGAGACTTGCAGACTGATAGGGGGTCATAGCAGGAGGGCCACCGCCACCGGGTGCAGCAAACCCTAACACCAGCCTGCTACGTTCATATGCGGTCAGAGGGCGGCCCAGGAGACGTTCTGCCTCTGCCAAGTCTTGTTCTAGTGTGAGCCCACCAGCAGCACCAACACCACCAGGCAATGCGCCTTGCAGACGCCTCTCGTACTCTTCTTGGCTGATCAGGTTGTTCTCAAGCGCCCAGTTCAACTCCCGGATATCTACCGACGGCAACGCGCCGTCACCCGCATCGGCTGCCGCGCCCTCTGGCAGCTTGTAGCTACGCACAAACTCTGCGGGCATCAACTCGCTACCTACCGTCCATTTTTCTACCGTTCTTGGATCGGGGGTGCGCCGCCACTCCATATTTGCACCGGGGTCAGGTAAACCCCGTTTCCAAGCATCCGCGCCAGCGCCGGGTAAAACGGGAGCAGGCTGGCCAGGTTGGGTTGCCGGTGCCTGACTACGGGGTATCACCCCCACGCTCCTAAACAGGGCATCGAGCTGGGCTTGAGCATTCACATCGCCCTGCTCGGCCCGATTGGCAAGTATAAGGGCCTGCTCCATTTCGGCCAGTGCTACAGCGTCGCTCCAGCCATTGACCTGTGCCAGTTGTATGATGACTTGCTCTAGCAGTTTCTCAGTCTGGGGATCCGCCATCGTCGCCCTCCCAATACGCAGGTTGGGTAATTGCTTCCCACGCAGCCTGCCAGTTGCCTGTGAAACGGTATGCCCTATCGTCTATGTAGACAACTGCTGTAGGCTTAGTGGTCAAGGGGATCATCACCTCTTTCGTTGCCGGGAAATGGTGTTCCTTCCACCATTCCTCAACTTGGAGTGGTTTGCGGGTTGTATGGATTGCAATACGATACCCTGCATCTAAGACACGTTGACAGAACTCCCGTGCGCCCGCCATCGGCTCACCTAAATGCTCTTCGCCTTTCCATCCATCGTACTGAGCAAGCACGCCATCAAAGTCAATCGCTACTGTCTTGGGCATCAGTCGTCCTGTCTGTCCTTCCGCAACGCCTCGTCCAGCCCGAGTTCCTTCTTCACCTTTGACCAAGGAACCATGCGTCCTTCACGAAGCGCTCGTAAACCCTGTAGGATGGCTTTGTGCACATCTGGATCTTGAAGCATACGGTCTAGTTCGTCTTCAGTCAGTGGTGGCTCGTGTTTGGTGTCCATAACTAGCCTCCTTGCCGCAGGTGCTCATCGACCACAATCCCTATCTCTCTGACCATGGGGTTCGGGCTGGTCTGCTGCTGCCCCACCATTTCCAGGACCTCCAGAAAGGCCGGTTCGTCGCCCGCCAGTGCCCTGCGTATCTTCGCCCGCGTCTCCCGCGCGCCCACCTCCTCACTCCCCACCAGATACCCCAGCTCTTCGCGGATCATATCGGCCACTGCCAGCACTTCGGTCGCAGCGTCCAGAGCAACGTCGTCTACAAGGTGGCCTTTATGCTCAGACACTAGACTCCTCCCCTGCCTACCGGCGGCACCGCTATCCGTCGCTCTTGCCCCGCCTGCTGCGCCGCGCCCTCGACGGTGCCAGGCTCCGCCGGCGCATTCCCAACCTTTGCCTCACGGTATATCTGAGCCATGCGCTCCATGATGTCTCGCTCATCGTCCGGGGTTTGACTCGCTGTCTCCGTACGCTGCCGCTCCGCCAGCTTGCTTTGTAACGCCAACTGTGCCACCTGAGCAACCATCTCGACCATCCCCTCAGAGGCCAGGACTCGATCTAGCATACGCTCGCGCCGTGACTCGGTGTAGTTCTCACGGCCCACGTAGTCCTCGTATACCTCCCGTTCTGAGAGAATCTCCCTAAGCGACTGCCCCTCTGCTATCTTCAGCCGGCGCTCCTCATCATCCTCCGCCCGCAGGTCAACCTCGACCGTGTAGTCACCGCCGTACATCTTGTTCTCAAGCTCGACTCCACGCCACTTGAACGTTGGAGCGATCTTCTCGGCCACCGTCAGATAGTCCACCAGCCACCCGAGCCGAAGCAACAACCGTGCAGTTCCACCTTGTAGCAATCGGACTGGCGATTGGAACCTTTTCCGACTACCGGCGGCCAACTGCGCAATGCCTGACGCTGTAGGAACACCGGGCTGGCGCTGCCCACCCAGGATAGTCGAGAACTGAAACGCACTATCCAAGTAGCCCTGAATACGCCCTAGCTCCTCCGCGACCTCGCGTGGCATAGGTGGGATCTCGAAAGGCTCCAGGTCCTCAGGCCAGTCAAACGTGATAGAGTTGGGCAACGGATTGATCATAAAGTCTCGTGGCACTGTCGTACCTGGCCCAGCGTGCCACCTTGCCCACACTACCTGCTGAGCGTAGGCGTGGAGCATCGTGAACATCTCAGCTTCAGCTCGCAGCATATCCCGGACGCCTTGGTGCAATAACGGGACGTAGATCTCCTCCGGCAGGGCGCCCAGCGCCCGCGTACCCCACCCTGACGCTACAATATCGAGTGGCAGATAGGGATACCCGCTAGGCTCTGGCGTCTGGAGGAGATCAGTCTGCTCCTCGATC
>JAUVHW010000308.1 GCA_030593075.1 Ardenticatenales bacterium | reverse complement strand
AGCGGCGAGAGTCATAGGTGTGGTAGACCTGCCAGCCTGTCGCTTTGGCTAGCTCGACCACCTGGGCCTGGAAGACAGCTTCAGATTCAAGTATGGGATCGCGCTGCGCTACCGTGCTGCGCGTCATGCTCCATACCTCCGGCGATACCACTTTGATTCCTGGGCTACCCGCTCCGCCTCCAACGTGGCTGGCCAGTGGCGCTCGCACTCCTTACACCAGCCAAATCCCTTGCCCGTGATGTACTGAAACGGATGTGAGTCGGGACAGGCGAGATGGATCACGTCTGGGTGATCGAAGTCTAGCGTGGCGCTCATGCTCCCTCCTTCTCCTCCTGCGTGGCGGCGGCGAACGGCAGCACGGCCTGGGCCATGCGGTTGGCGGCCAGCTCGGCGTACTTCTCTGAAACTTCGATGCCGATGGCACGCCGACCGATATCCTTAGCTGCGCGCAGCGTGGTGCCCGAGCCCATGAAGGGATCGAGGATGGTCTGGCCTTCTAGGCTGAAGAACCGAATCAGGCGGCGCATTAGTTCCTCTGGCTTCTGGCACGGATGGGCCGAGGCTTCGTCCATGCCCCGATGGACACGGTTGATTGAGATGCAGTCAGGAAGCCGCTGCCACTCTCCCTCTTTCTTGCCGTCACCCTTGCAGATCCAGAACCACGGCTCGAAGCGGCGCGCCAGCCCATTGCCGGAAGCGCCAGCGCCGTTGGGCTTGTACCAGATGCCGAGATGTTTGATGTGCCAAGGCCAGACGCTTTGCTGGAGGGCGGATACGCGAGCCCATGAACCCGACCAAAACATGAGGCCGTTGTCGGCGCAGATCTTCTCTGCCAGGATCAAGGTCGTTCCAAGAAGGTTGTCAGCCTCAGCCGCCGTCATTCGTTCGCTGTCGGCGTACTGCATCCCGACACCGTAATCCGGGTCGGTGACGAGGATAGACCGCTCGGCTTCCAACGTGGGCAGCACCTCGCGGCAGTCGCCGTGGTAGATCGTCACCGCGCCGTCCTCGTAGTAGGGCTTCACCGGCCCTCCGTAGGCGTCGGCCCTGGCCCCGTAGCAGGCTGCGCCTCTGCCCAGCGCACCCCGGCGAGGAAGTAGTATGCCGCGTCGTCTCGCTGCTCGTCGGTGAGGCCGCGCTCCCAGCCATCTACCCACAGGCGGGCCGTGGCGGCCGCGATAAGAGCTTTGCGCTGCGACGGGGTTAGGTCAGCCATCGGTCCTCCCGTCCGCGCAGGCCACCTTCCAGGCCCGCAGCTTCTCCTGGTCGCTCGGCCCTTGACAGGGGCAGGCGTGAGCGGCGGCGCACTCGGCATGGCTCACCCGGTCGCACTTCGGACAGAGCTTAATGGCCTCGGCTTCTGCGGCGATATCGTAGTCGCATAGCGGCTTGCCACAGACTTCGCAGGGGCCAACCCACTCGTCAGGCATCAGGCCCTCGCCTCCGGCTTGCGGCGCTCACCAGCAGCCACTCCACGGACCCCAGCCGCTATCGGCCCAGATTTCGTAGGCGACAGCCAGATTGCGGGCCGGATCAAAAGCATCTTCCCAGGCCCAACCGCGTCGATAGAACTTGTCGATATGAATGGGATGAATCTGGGCGATACCACGCTCGCCAGCAGCGCCCACCGTAGGGCCGTAAACGATGTCAGGCCGGAAGTTGTCTGACTCGCAGGAAAATACATCTAGCGCCTCTCCGAGCAGCCACGGGTACGCTCCGATGAGGTCGGCGAAGGCGGCCTCCGCTCCGTCGCGCCATTGGGTGGCATCATAGCCTGGCAAAGCCGACATGTCTCTAGTGGGCCCGGGTGAGTGAACATCTTGTGCCGTTGCTCCCACCACTCCGCCAGCCGCGCCTCGGTCCGGCGTTGCAGTCGGCGTCGGCCAACGAAGCGCCATAGCGGTGGCCCGAAGAGACCCAGTAGCATCAGCCCTAGGCCCCCGAAAATCAGTAGCTGACTTATCCAGTCCATCTCGTCCTCCGATCAGCGCCACCGCGAGCACGAGCCCCAGCAGCGCGCAGCGTTTCAGATAGCCCCCTTGGGCCAACAGGCTGGGCAGCGTGTTAGGTCAGGTGCTCTATCACGTAAGTCGTCTTCGCGGTCATCAGGGAAAATGTAGGTCAGAATGATGGCGTCGCAGGTGGCCCAGAACTCCTTGTGGCGTTCGTAGCCCTGGTGATAGCGTGTTCGTGCAGTCTTGCTGTAACCGATCATTCAGCCTCCTTTGCTCTCCTTCGCTCGGGCCTGCCCAGCGCGTCACGGCACCGGGCAGGACGCAACGGAGGGAGTTAGACCCCAAGGTCGCGACGGAACTCTCTGTCGCATTCGTCGCTACACAGAGCTCCCGTCGCGAAGATGTACTTCATGTACTCGTCAATCTTCCCGCAGTTCAGGCACTTCGGCAGCGGGTCGCGGGCTTCCAAAGCTGCCTTAGATTCTCGTCTCGGCAATGTCGCCATCGTTCACTTTCCTTTCTTCCCGAACTCGTAGCCGGCCTGCCACGCCTTGTCGTGGATGTCCTTCTGGCCGTGCTCAAGGAAGCGTGCGGTCTTGCCACGTGTCCTCAGCCAGCTCTGCGCCATCGCTGAGAGCACGGCCTGCTGCGCCTCCGGGGTGGGTTGCTCAACCATCGGCGTACTCCATGAGGCGCTGCATCGTTCCTTCTTGCACTAGCACTTTCAGATTGCCGAAATGCTCCTCCATCTCCACCTCAGTTCCCGTCGCGGCTGATGCGGTGAGGAACTGCTCCCCCTTGCGGATCATGGCCCCGTAGCCATCGTCGCCACGAAGAATGACGACGGAGTATTCACCGAGGTGGAAGCAGCGCATGACGTACTTCGCACACCCGCAGTTGCGTTCTACTTGCTCCTCAATCATCGGCTTTTTGTGCTCGCCGGAATTAGGAGCCGAGCTCCTGCTGGCCTTCTTCCTCGACAGCCGTTGCCATCTGTTGACTCACCCTGCCCCGCATCTCGGCAGCCATCGCTTCGTGCTCGGTAGCCTCAGCAGCGTCAAGTGTGCGGCCAGGCATGAGCGTCGGCACATAGAACTTGCCCTTGTCGTTCTCGGTGAGGGTCAGGCCCCAGGTCCACTCCGTGCCGCAGAGGTTGAGCGGCTGCTGCTGCTTGCGGCGCAGGATCGCGGGGCTGATGACGGCTTGCTTCACCGGCCCGACTGCCGTGCCCTTGACGTAGAAGACAAAGGGGCCGTGCTCAGCGTTGAACAGCAGCAACGTGTGGCCCTTCGTGCAGAGATAGTCGCCACCGCCCCAGGGCTCATCCTTGAAGTGAGAACAGTGCTCGCAGGGGATAAAGGCCATCTCGCCTTCCTCCATCCCCTGGCTCTTTGCAACATCGGTGCCCAGCACTTCGGACGGCTGGGTAGTCATGCCCATCTCACGGTCGGCGCTGCGGCAGATGGGCGCGTTGGCGCCTGTGGATTTC
The DNA here is from genome assembly GCA_030593075.1 of Ardenticatenales bacterium. GTDB lineage: Bacteria > Chloroflexota > Anaerolineae > Promineifilales > UBA4811 > JAUVHW01. The sequence goes on along the minus strand of JAUVHW010000308.1, from coordinate 469 downwards.
GGTGCCCAGAGTGTGCGAGTGAAGTTGATCTGGAGCACCATGGCCTCGAACGTCTTCGCGTTCTCGCCGCTGGACCACCAGTAGGTGCCGGGCTCGCCGCGCTCGCTCCCACTGGTTGGCTGGACGATCGAGCATGCCGGTGTGAGAACGTCGCTCTCGTCGTCCCGGCCGGCCAGCCCTGCCTCGTCGGGATTGTATGTTGCTGGCAGCCTCGCTGCCTCTTGCTCTGCTACTGCTTTGGTCGGTGTCATACTGGTACTCCTTCTAGGGCAGTCAGGCTGCCCTTCATCTCAGCTTCCATCTGGTCTGTGTCTTCTTGGCCCGGACAGCCGATGCGGTCCCGCACGGCACACGAGTCGCACTCCCATGCGTAACCCCACCGTTGTGGCGGATGTTCTGGCCCGCCGATTTGGTACTGCGGGTTTAGGGTGTCGGCTTTGAGTTCTTGCAGCCGGGCAGCTAGCATCTT
>JAUVHW010000345.1 GCA_030593075.1 Ardenticatenales bacterium | reverse complement strand
CTTCATGGCCTCTCTGATGCCTACCCTGCCATTCGTGCTAGCAACGACGATCATGAGGTTACCCTGCTGTCTGATGCGATCCCATCCAAGTGCCGGATCCAGGTATCGACGCCATGACCATGTGTAGCCGCCCTCCGGCGGGGAATCTCGATGACTGGCCGTGTTGCCTACTCACCTGCTGCTTTCCGGGCTACAGGCCTCCCAACAGGCCTGCAGTGCAACAGGGTGGGCATCGAGCCTCCTGCGGCAGCGCGCTCTAGGCTATGTAGACATCTCAATTCTACCCCAACTTGGCCAGCGCTGCACCAGTTGCCCTGCACGAGTTGTTTTCTTCTCTCGTTTGTGATAGAATGAAGGGCGGTAAGAGGGCCCGCGCACACATCATCCTTATGGACTCCTTGGGGGCGGCAAGGAGTCTGGGCAGACAAGCGAGGGAGGTGATGCAGTATCGGAATGGATAGGCGATTGTTTCTTCCAGGGTTTCTGTGTCCGGCAGTTCTGGTGCTCAATGGAGGGGATTGAGCTATCGTTTCCAAGCACACAGGAGTAGGAAACATGAATGCGATAATCGTGCTGATTCTGTCGCTGATCGGGGTTGCGGTAGGCTATGGTGTCTACGCCAAGATGATCGACAGACGGATCATCAAGCCTGACCCGGACAAGACCACCCCCGCCAAGATGTACATGGACGGGGTAGACTTTACTCCCGCCGGCCGCAACGTCCTGTTTGGCTACCAGTTCAAGTCGGTTGCCGCTCTGGGGCCTATTGTCGGGCCCATCGTGGCAGTGCGCTGGGGCTGGCTGCCAGCGCTGGCGTGGATCATTCTTGGCACCTTCTTCATCGGCTGGGTCCAAGACTACACCAGCATCGTCATTGGAGTGCGTGAGGAAGGCCAGACCTTCGGCGCCTTGAGCTACCGACTCATCTCCCATCGGTCCCGCAACATCCTCCTGATCTTCATCTACGCCTATCTGCTGCTAATCATGGGTGCCTTTGGCAAGATAGTGGGCTTTGACCTGATGACCAACCCCGCCGTTCCGCTGGGTGTGCTGCTGGTCTGCGGCCTGGGAGTTCTGGCGGGCCAGATGACCTACAAGTGGAAGCAGGACATCATCCTCACGACCGTCATCACCGTAGTGCTTTCGTTTGTCGGCATATGGCTGGGCACTCTGGAGCCAGTAAAGGGCTTCTTCACCAGTATCAGCGGCGGGGCCGAGCCGGCCGCTCTCTTTGGCGATGTTACCTGGGCAAAGTTCCTCTGGAGCCTGGTGGTGTTGGCTCTCTGCTACCTGGGCGCGGTGCTCCCCATCTGGCGCTGGGCGCAGCCCATCAACTACGTAGCCTTCTGGATCGTCTTCCTGGGCATCATCGGGGGCACCGTTGGGCTCATCATCTGGCATCCCAGCATCACGACGGGCGACTTTCCCGCCTTTACCAGTTGGAACGGCAAGTTCGGGGAGCTGGGCCCCGTCGGGTCGCTGTGGCCGCTCCTCTTTGTGACCATCGCGTGCGGAGCTATCTCCGGCTGGCACAGCCTGGTTTCCAGTTCAGGCACTGCGCGCCAGCTGGAGAAAGAGACCGACGCGCTCTACGTGGGCGGCGGGGCCATGTTCCTGGAGATGTTCGTGGCTACGCTCGCGCTGCTGACCGCCACCGTTGGTGTCGGGTTCGACAAATACGTCGAGCTTGTGGGGGCGGGCAAGAACGCGGGTGTCTTTGCCGTCGGCCTGAGCACTTTCCTCAGCAAGATCGGCGTGCCGACCAGCTTTGGCCTGCCCTACGCGTCGGTCTTCCTTACCTTGATGGCGCTCACCATCATGTACCTGGTGGTGCGCTTCATGCGCGTCGCCAGCGCCGAGTTCCTGGGTGAAGCGGTCCCGCTGATGAAGAACACCGCCGTGGGCACCATCGTCGCCTTGGTCCTCTCGGCGACTCTCATCTATACCGGTTTCTGGACCTACATCTGGATCTTGTTCGGCGCCTCTAACCAGTTGATGGCCTCGCTGGCGCTGCTCCTCGTCTCCCTCTGGCTCATGTCGAAGGGCAAGAAGTACATGTGGACGTTCATCCCCTTCGTCTTCATGTTCGCCACCACAATCGGCGCCCTGGTTCTCACCGTCGTCAAACTGATCAAGCTGAACCTGGAAGGTGGCCTGCCAGTAGACAAGCTGGTTGGCAACTGGATTGCCGTTGTGCTGGCCGTCCTCCTCGGCGGAGCCGCCATTGTCTTGGCCCTGGATGCCATCAAGGCAATCCAGCGCTACCGGAGTGAAGCGGCCGCGCCGGCCGAAGCCTAGCCACTTGGCCCTCTTGCCTCCTACCACGGGAGAGCCTCCGCTGGAGGCTCTCCCGCTCCAGGCTGACCCGCGGCTGGCCCCGGCCGCGGTCTGCCGCCTTCGGTAGCCGGATGGGGCGCCGCCTCCAGAGGGTCAACCAAAGCAGCTCACATGAGTTACACGACTGGCACTGCCAGAGCCCGCGCGAGGACAAGAGGGTGGCTAGGGCAGATATCAAAATGCTCCAGTTTCTCCAGCGCAGGAGTCATGACCCGCCGGACTACAGACCAATGCGATGAAGCCCTCGCCCAGTGTATATCACATCGCCCAAAGATTGCGAAGCTTTGCGCGAGCCGTCGGCGAGATCATCTATGGAGCGACCATCTACGAGATGGTGCGCGACCTGCAGAAGGAGCGCGGCCGGATCGATCGGCTCTTTGTGCTGGTCGTGTTTGGCGACCTGCTGGGGGTTCCCATTCTGCCGCCCTATTATGCCCTTCGGCTGCTCCCCTACGTGGTGCCCTCAATCCAGACCTGGAAGCTCAGCATGCTGCGCGAGCGCGACCTCACTGAGCTTGCAGACTTTGACACCTGACCGGAGGCCATGCATGGATCCTGTCCAGCCCGTCCGGCCTGTTCGGTTGGAGATTCTGTCGCTGGTGCCTACCAGCTACCGCCAGTGCTCCCTTTGCGAGACCCTATTTCATCAGTCAGGGGCCGGCAAGGAAGCTCACGAGCAGATCATGCGCGAGTATCCGGCCGATCTGCTGGAGGAGCACGCCCGCCTTTCGGCCTGGGTAGAGAAGCTCTCGCAACGGTACGGAGGCCAGATCGAGATCCGGGTCATTGACCCACAGTCTGGCCTGGGGCTCTGGAAATCGCTCCGCCACCGGGTGCGCAAGTACCCCGCGTTCATCGTCAACGGCTGGTGGCTGACGGGCTGGTATATGGATGCGTTGGACGCGGCTCTGGAGGACGCGCTGCCGGGCAACCTGGCGCCGGCTGGCCAGCCGGCGGGGCCGTAACATCATCATGATCTATCAATAGAGAAGGGACTGAACCGTGACAGAAGAAGAGAAAAGATCCAAACTTCGCGACCTCGTGGACGCCGCGAAGGC
>JAUVHW010000413.1 GCA_030593075.1 Ardenticatenales bacterium | reverse complement strand
GACCAATACGCTACATCGGGGAGTGGTGCCCGTCTATTCAGGTACTTGGACTGGAGATCGGTAAGCCGTGATTGATACAGCTCAAATGCTCCTCCGCGCCTATCAGTCGGCGGTAGTGCAGGAGGCGCGGAAACGAAAGCTGCCCCACGGTGACTTCGGGGAGGCCATGATGGCGCTGCCCTGGGAAGTGTTCGACGCTCTACGTAATGCCTACCGGGCGCAAGTAGAAGTGCTATCATCGGGTGATGGCGCGGACGACGTTACGGCCGAACAAGAAGGAACTGGGACAGATCGCTGAGAGGCGACCTGAGTTCCTCAACGTGTTGGTAGCCTACTTCGTGATGGAGTGGGATTCCATTACGTTGACATCGTTGACGGTTCCGCCACACGGCCAGGATCAGAAGGGCACTACCCGGCTGGTCCCCAACTACATCGGGATGTGGGGTGTGGACGCCTGTGTTTACTACCTGCTGCGGAGCCCAGAGCGCCGTGCCGAGGGGGGACCGGGGTACGTGACGGACTGGCTGGAGAAAGTTTCTGAGATTCCGTAAAGCCTGGGCCCAATTCGTCCGATACGCTTAACTGCAATGGAACACTCATGCAAAATCTGTGGACGTCCCCTAGAGGGCGCCATCACCCGGCCCCTGCGGAACCCACCGCCGCTCGAGCGTGTCCACGCCACGGGCGACGTCTACGCGACCCGCGAGCCCTTGGGCCACGAGGTGATCGGCGAGTGCCAGAAGCACGGCGTGCAGCGCTACGTGCCGATGAGCCTGCCAAGGTACGAGGGTGACGAGCAAGTCTATGCCAGCCCCTTGCGGCTCGTGGTGTAGGCTTGGTCATGAGCCTACTAAAGATTGAAGTCCCGGAAGGGTATCGCGACTACGACGCCGACAAGATCAAGCACGGCCTGTACGCCCTGGCTTGGCAGCGTGCTTTACGGTTCGTTGCGCTCTTGGTTCTGCTCTTGGTCCCGCTAGCGGCCTACGGCTGCCCGCGGTACAACGTCTGGCAGAAGGGGCTGGCTGGGCAAGCCCGCCTTGCCGAAGCGGAACAGTCTCGCAAGATCGCCATTGAGGAGGCCAAGGCCATCAAGGAATCCGCCGGCTTCAAGGCGGAGGCCGAGGTGATCCGCGCCCGCGGTGTGGCCGACGCCAATAAGATCATTGCCGCAGGCCTGGGAGGCCCCGAGGGTTACCTCCGCTATCTGTGGATCGACTCGCTGGGCCAGAAGGCCGCGGGCCGCGTCATCTACGTGCCGACCGAAGCGGGCCTGCCGATCCTGGAGGCTGGGAAGCGGTAATGCCCTACGTCAAGAAAGAGCGGCGCTTAGAGTGGTTCGACTGCCAGGATGGTTTCGGGCCTGAGACACCGGGGGAGCTAAACTACCTCTTCACCAAGCTCATAAAGCTCTACATGCGCGGAAAGGCCGAATACGGGACGAAGCCTCTAACCTACCAGACCGTCAACGACATCCTTGGAGCCCTGGAAGGCGCCAAGGCCGAGTTCTATCGGCGCGTGGTTGTGCCGTATGAGGACCAGAAGATCCTGGAGAATGGGGACGTGTACTGATGACCGCGCTCTCTCACGTGATGCTTGATCTAGAGACTCTGGGCACAGGTGACGGCGCCGCCATCGTCCAGATCGGTGCGGTGCGTTTCGATCCATGGGCCGGTGACGGTCTAGTCAGTGCGCCCGCCGCGGCGTTCTGCGAATCCATCCGGCTGGACAGTGTCGGCCTAGGAACCATCGACGGCCCGACCGTGGCGTGGTGGCTGGGCCAGGAGCGAGAGGCCCAGGATTCGGTCCTGCTCAATGAGAACCGCACAACCATGGTAGCCGCTTTAGATCGGTTTGATCACTGGATCCGGGAGGAGTCAGTGGAGTTTGTCTGGGCTGACTCGCCAAACTTTGACCTGCGCCTTTTGCGGCAGGCCTTCGGACGCCAGGGAATGCCGTGGCCCTTCACCCACCGCCAGGAGCGCTGCCATCGTACGCTAAAATGGCAGGGCCGCGAGCTGCTGGGGCTCAAGGAGCCTGAACGAACCGGCACCAAACACCACGCCCTGGTCGACGCATACCACCAAGCGCAGGTTGCTGTCCGCATCCTGCGGGAGATGAAGTCATGACTGACAAGCCCCTACTCCTCCTGCTCCAGGATCCCAACCCCAAGGCCGTGCAGTTCGCCAA
>JAUVHW010000070.1 GCA_030593075.1 Ardenticatenales bacterium | reverse complement strand
CGTTGCCGAACTCCAAACTAACCACGTCACCTCCGTGCAGCACAGCACCCTGAGAGGCAGGGGCCGTGGCAGTCCAGGAATCCGCCACCAACTGGATGACCTGATAGCTGCCGGGCATCAGCCCTCCAAAGCAGTAAGGCTCGCTCGAGCCATCAGTGGTATAGTTACCCATCACCTGCCGGTCGTCAGAGACAGTGATCGAGACACCGGCCAACAGACCTTCGCCCTCGTCGCGCACGCCGTTGGCGTTGCGGTCGTCAAAAGCAGAAACACAGATCGCCCCCGCTGCCGCGGGCTGAGGGGCGGCGGCGACCGGTTCGGCTGGCGGTTCGGGGTTCTCGGGCTCGGCAGCGGCGGTTTCTGGCACCGCCTCCGGCTCGCCGGCGGCCGCTTCTTCCTCCACCACTGTGGGTTCAGAGGTCGGTTCAGGGGCCGGTTCAGGCGCCGCCGAGGCAGGACGGATGATCAGTTCATCGCCCTCGTGGAGGAACGCACCGACATCATTGTACGCTCTCAGGTCATCCAGTGCCACTCCATAGTGGACAGCGATAACCCACAACGTCTGGCCCGATTGAACGACGTGCACAATGGAGCCGTCGGGCCGGGGAGTCGCGACCGTAACGGGCACAGCCTCCACCGCCGGCGCCGGAGCGGGTGCCGAGGACTGTGCGCTTGTGGCGGTCGCAGGCTGAGGCTGGGCATCACCGATGACTACCAAGCTGGCGTCATCAAAGTAGACATCCTGGTTCTGTTTGGGCCAGTCGGGGTAGGAGTATAGAAACACCGTGACTGTGCTTCCCTGAGCAACTGCCTCCACCTGGAAAAGACGATACGCGTCCAGAGGGTTCGCGGTGCCAGACCAGACGACAGCAGAGCCCCAGGGATTGGTCCCGCCGGTAGGATCAATGCCGATCTGCATGTTCATGTGAGCCGGGTCCTGCGACCACACGCCGCCGCCCTCGTTGCACAGACTATAGTCGGAGCAAGACCAGGCCTGACCGTACGCGGAGAAGCGGAGTGGAGCATCCGCCGGAACGCTCACCTGCTGGTAGGCGCCGGCCAGAAAGGTGGCATACGACTTGTGCCACTGGAGGGCCCGCTCGCCGCCGTGCACCCGGCCGGGGTAATTCGCCGCCTCGGCCGGTTTCCACTCCGGCCGATGCTTTACCCAGTTGAGTTCGCCTGCCCCCGCCTCAACCCACCAGGGAGTCCACGCGGCCGGCATCTGGATCTGAGGAGTCTGGTTCCAGGCCGAGTACTGACCCTCAAAGCTGGGGTTCTGGAGCAGATTCTCACCGTCCTGCTGGGGAGCTGCCGACGCTGCCGGCAACCGCCCACCACGAGAGACAGCCAGCGCCGCCACCAGCACCGCCAATAGCAGCCACGCTCGTCTTTTCATGTCTCTGCCTCCACCAGTACTGGCACGCGCGCCCATTGTCGGCCGGTGCCGCATCGCTGCCAAACCTATTCTGCCGGTGCCCGGTTTCCCATCAGGGTCACCGCGTCACCGACGACACGCCCGGCCGGATCCAACACAGCCAGACGCGCCCGGCTATCTCTACCATACAGACCAGCAATCACAGTGTGTCGCTCTGGATCGTAGCCCTCAAGAGAGTGCGCGTCCACAATCAAGTCTCCTGGTCGCCACCAGCTAGTCGGGAGGGTGCCGGCCGCCGGGATCGAATCGTCTTGAGCCACAATCCCCGACTCGTCTACTATGTGAACGAAAACAACATACTCTGCGTCCAGATTCTGCTCGGTCGTCCAATGCAGAATCACCTCCAGCCCAGCGCCGCCTCCATCATCGGCTGGCGGAGCGGATCCCGACAGAGTGCGCGATATGACCACAGCGCTCTCCAGCCGGATTCCGCCTTCGAAACGGGCCACCGGCTCGGCCGGAGGCTCAGGGATTCTGTCCATCCGGTACGCCCAATACAATGGATAGGGCTCCGGTTCCAGATCACCTCTGATGAGAGGTCCACGCCACCCCTCCAAGCTCATCCCGGCCGGCAGCGCCCGCAACTGCGGCTCAACCCGGTCGTATGGCCAAACGAATAGGGCGGCCGGCAAGCTTGCCGGCCGCGGCAATTTGTCTCGCGCCAGCCAGTGCACTTCCCGATCCGCAATCAGGAATGGAATCGCTTGCCACTCCCGAGCGAACCGCTCGCTGGCCCAGACAGCACCATCGGACTCACGAATCCTCTCTGCCAGCTCAACAGCAGCCCCCTGAAACGCATAATCGGTGAGCGGGTCTCGAACATAGCGGCCGAAATAGTCACGAACAGTCAGCCCCAGGCTACCAGCAAGGATGAGTGCTGTCAAGGGGACCGGCACCCACCGTCCCGACAGGTGCCGGGCCAGCCAGCGCTCGGTCTGTTCTAACCCTACGGCCGGCAACAAGCAGGCCACGGGCAGCACCCCAACAGCCCGCAGAAAGTGCGGGGCATCCTCGGCCAAGATGGTGGGGGCGAGCATGACGAGAGGCCAGAGGAGGATGAGAGCAGCGGCCGGGGAGCGCCATTTCCGGGCGGCCCAGTAGACGCCGAGCAGTAAGAAGGGCGCCACCAGTGGGTCAAACACTGGCCGCCCGGGCAGGTTATGCCGAGGGATGGTATCGCCGCGCCAGAAGAACATCCCCAGGGCCCGGCCCACCTGGCGACACAACGTGCCCCAGAGATCACCATGGTTCACAGCAGGGTTCAGAATGGCGACCTGCCCGGTTCGTCCGAACAGCAACGATGGGTCGCCAAACGCGGCAATGGCCAAAGGCGCGGCAGCAAGCGCCGCCCCGATCACAAACCATGGGATCGTCGAACGCAGTTGCGCTCGCAGTTGCGCCTTGTATCCCACGACCCACAGGTAGAGAGCCAAGAGGGCCAGAACCACGAGTGAAAAGTAGACCGGCAAGTAGGTGTAGAAAGCCAGCCCGTACAAGAGCCCGCCAGCAAAAACCCACCCTCGACTCTGTCTTTGAGCGCCATGCCAGCCGGCCGCCATGGCAAGAGCAGCGAAAAGCGGCCAACCAACAGCACGAAAGGCAATCCTGCTCAGGTGAAGCGGCCAGAGGGTGACGGCAACCAGCATTGCGGTAATCACGCCGACGCGCCGATTCAGTAGGGAACTCGCTAGCAGTGCGGACGCTGGAATTGTCAAGGTGCCGAGGAGCGCGGCCGGAAGGCGAAGCGCGGCCGGTGTGGGCCCCAACCCGGCGACGCTTAGGCTCGCCAGGTAGATGAAGAGCGGTTCGCGCCCGTTGTTGGCTGCAAAGTAGAGGGGATATTCCCCAGCCAACACTCGGAGCGCATCCAATCCATTATAGGCTTCATCTTGATAGAGACCAGGGGGCAGAAAGCCAAGAGCTACCAGCCGAAGCACGGCCCCCAGGCCGGTGGCCAGCAGGACCCACAGAAAGGTTCTCCACCGGTCCACTAGTTCTCACTGCGGCCCGCCAAGGATTGAGCAGTATCTGCCATGTGGAGGGGCAACAAAAAAACCCACTCCAAAGGAATGGGCTCCAGCTACCCGTCAATCCTTTGACAAGCCCTCGAAACTTGCCAGATTGCGGACATTATAGCACAATGCAGGGGTGTGTCAAAAGGAGCGAACAGGGCAGTCGAATGACAGATGGAACGCCAATTCGCCTGTGCTTCTGGGCCGCATGACGGAAACATCCAGGGGTGAACTCTCTCACAGTGCCCTCAGCAGACTCACCGCTTTGACGACCAGCGTGAAACAGAGGCGCCCGTGCGAGTGTTGATGGTCTCAAAAGCCTGCGTGGTGGGCAGCTTCCAGCGGAAACTGGAGGAGATGGCTCGCTGCCCGAACGTGGACCTGGTCGTAATCGTGCCGCCCAGTTGGAAGGATGCTCAGGGAGAACTCGTGCTCGAGCGGGCCCACGTAGAAGGATATCGCCTGCTAGCCGATCCAATTGCGTTCAATGGTAGATACCACCTCCACTACTATCCCAGGCTGAAGAGAAGGATAGAGGAGGTCAAGCCGGACATCGTCCACATTGACGAGGAACCCTATAACCTTGCCACCTGGCATGCTTGGCGCCTGGCGCGCCGGTCCGGGGCAAAGAGCCTCTTTTTCTCCTGGCAGAACCTGGCCCGCAGCTACCCGTTCCCATTCAACCTGATGGAGCGGAGGGTACTGCAGGGGGTAGACCATGCCATCGTTGGGAGCCAGGGGGCAGCCAAAGTGTGGCGGAGCAAGGGGTACACCGGCCCACTGTCGGTCATCCCCCAGTTTGGGGTCGATCCGGATCTGTTCTCGCCCGGCAGCCGGCGCGATTCTGATCGAGGCTTTGTCGTTGGCTACGTTGGGCGACTGGTCCCGGAGAAAGGCGTGGACCTGCTGATCCAGGCCGCCGCGGGCCTGCCCGACCCCTGGCAGCTGGTCATCGCGGGTGACGGCCCTGAGCAGCCAGCGCTGGCGGCTCTGGCCAGGCAACTTGGGGTCGCAGAGCACGTTTTCTTTGACGATTGGCTCCCCTCCGGCCGGGTAGCCGCCTACCTGCGGCAGCTGGACGTGCTGGTGCTCCCCTCGCTGAGCCGCCCCAACTGGACGGAGCAATTCGGTCGAGTGCTGATTGAGGCCATGGCCTGTGGTGTAGCGGTGATTGGCTCAGGCACAGGAGAGATACCCAACGTCATAGGCGAGGCCGGCTGGACATTCCCCGAGGGAGATGTGTTTGCACTGCACGAACGCCTGGTGCGCTTGATGCAGGAAGCAGAGACCAGGGCCAAGCTGGGGAACCTGGGACGCCAGCGAGTACTGCAGCGCTTTACGCAGGCGCAGGTCGCGGTGCAGACTGTCCAGGTATACAGGGAGATGTTGACATGATCTTTCCCCAGACTACTCACTCCCGCGCAGTCGCTCGCCGCGGTGCAGCGGTGGTACTCATCCTCACATCAGTAGCAGCATGCCGATCTGACCCGGCCGCTCGGACGCCAGACTACCCGGTCACTGTGATCCTACCGAAGGAGACTCCGCTCGATGTCCACACACCTGAGCCACGCGCCAGTCCCACCCTTGACTGGGACTCAGTCACTCTGCTGGCGCCTCTGCCAACTGAACCGGCCGAAACCTCCGTCGAGTTCGGGCGGCAGCCGGATCCGCTGACTGAAGCGCACCTGGACCTGCTGGCAGCCAGCAGCTATCCATTTGAGCTGAGCGACGCAGAGATGAGCCTCGGCCGGTTCGTACTGCCGGTCGATTTGACGGCCCTTGCCGAACAGGGGTCCTTCAGCGTCCGAAGTATCCCCTTTAACACCGACCCCAGCTGGCGGTTTCTGGCGTTATCTCTCCCGCGGCCTGACGAGGGCGAGTTGGGTCCGGTGATCCGAGCGCCCATCAGCGGAGAGATCATGGCCGGGAGCTTTTTGATGATCAACCAGCAGACAGTGGAGGTGGTCAACATCGACCACTCGTTGGGCGACGACCAGTTGCTGCGGGCAACGCTAGTCTACACCGGCACTATCGAACCCCTCTTTACGATCAGGCAGCAGGTTCAAGCGGGCGAGGCGCTGTTCCGGCTGACGCGGGGCTCCGCCCAGTTGGATACTCTGGCCGGCACCCCCATCCCCGGTGGCGCAATCCTGACGGTTCACGCCCGCATTGATACGGTCACCGTTGAACCTTCGGGCCTGGAGAGGCTCGATTTCGTGCGCAGCGTGAGCCTCACCCCGGCCGGATTCCTGCGAGACGGAGAGGGACTGATAGTCTCGCCGCAGAGTTAGTCTTGCCGCAACGTCAGTGATCGTTCCCGTTCCCACCACTCCGCCTCATGTCTCTGTCAACCGAGTCCGGATAGTCGATCTGCCGGGTCTCCCCATGGACGACGAGGTCCGCGACAGGACCGCCTACGAGCTGCTGTCTGGAGTGGCGGCCGTCCGCTATGCGCGGCGACATGCTGAGAAACTGAGGCTGCCGAGGGCCTACGTCGACTCGCCGGACGCGACAGACACCCGGGTCAGGCTGCCGAGGTTCCTGGCGGACTGCCTGCAGAGTTCGAGCGCGACAACTCGGGAGGCAGCTCAGTCTGTGGGCCGGCGCCTGGGCCTCAACCTGGGACACATACTTCTAGCGCTCAACAGAGGGGACCTGGGCAACCGCGCAGCTCGGCAGGACTGGACCGCCAACGAGTGGGAGCATTGGGCCGGAATCCAGCAGGTCTGGCTGGGCGGCGGACTGATGAGCGGCGCCCTCGGGGAGCTGATTATGCACCACGCCCAGCAGCTCCTCGCAGAGTTGGGCCTTGGGCAGCGGCTGCAGATAGCAGTTGCTGCCTCCCCAGGAACCATGGCACTATTGGGGGCCGGCCGGTATTTGCCTGCCTCCACGAAGTCCGCCATCTGCCTGGACTGCGGGCACACCCTGCTGAAGCGAGCCTGCCTTCGCTTCGAGAGAGGAACACTGGCTGGTCTGCAGCTGTTCTCCCCACTGGCGGTGGAGTTCGAGTGGCCTCCCGTGCAGGCGGATCCCTCGTCTGTAATCGATTTCGTCACCAGCGCCATCACACAGACGGTGAAGGAGAGCGTGGCGGCCGGGTTCGACCCAGGCCCGGACGTCATGCTGAGTGTGGCAGCCTACGTGCAGGAGGGACGGCTGCTGGGCAATGGGCTCTACGCCCAGATTAGCTCTGGTGACGTCCGGCCGCTTCTTTCTGGCGCCGCGGGTGCAAGAGTGGGGAGAAGCTTGCGGATACACCCTATTCACGATGGAACGGCGGCCGCCGCCCTTTACGCCGGCCAGCGCCACAGCGCCGTCATCCTGGTGGGCACCGCCATCGGCGTCGGGTTCCCCCCGGCCGATGCCTCCGGTCTGCGGCCGCTAGCTCCGACGCTGGAGGATTCCTGCAGCCAGCCAACCGGATCGTGAGCTACCCTCCAGTGCGCTGGCAGGTTCGGCCGAGATCAGGAAGGCGTCGGGCGCAACGAAATACCCATCAGGATAAAACGCCCCGCCCTCACCATGAGCGGGCAAGCGCTCCATGGTGTCCTCCTGATAGAGCCCCACCGCAAGCCGGTATTCTCCGGGGGGCAGCCCTGCTAGGGAAAGGATGGCTCGGTCCGAAACCGAGTCACCCGCACTCCATCCGCTGGTAGGACACTGCCAGTTGCAGGGGACAGCGTCGTGCTGAGCGACTATCTCCCCAGCAGCATCCAGCATGTGCACAAAAACCTTATAGTCGGCGCCGGGCTCTTCCAGAGCCTCCCACTGTAGCTCAAGGTACAGGTCGGAGCCCTCAGTCCTCCAGCGATACCCGTCAAGCCGGAGGTCCTCACCATAGCGCACGCCCACGGACCGGCGCAGGTAGGAGAAGTGACCATCGGGGTATACCGTTAGGGTGTCGGATGCAGTGTAGCTGCTCTCTTCAGGGCAGACCAAACCCCAGCGAAAGGTTCCAGAGGCCAAGTCTGTGGGGAGCGGAGCGGTTACTTCCTTCACATCCAGATCACCGTCCTGCCACCCGGCTCCGTCCTGCGGGTGCTCCTCAAAGAAAACAACCGGGGCCACCGAGTGGCTCCCAGACTGCCCAATGAGTTCGAGTTCACACTGGAGCGAGGAATCGAACGGAATGCCGAGAGCCGCCAGTATCTGAAAGCCCCACGTCTCAGTCTGCGGATCATACTGGGCATCGAACCGCGCGAGGGTCACTCCTCGAGCCAGGGGGATGGGGAAACGATCATAGTACACGGGTAGAGGACGGGCGAGGTCATAGACTGCCAGAGCCTGATCCTGGTAGATGGGCAGAATCGGAAGCACCCGGCGAAAGTGCTCCCGCACAGTAGAGTCCAGGCCGGATTTGTGGACCAGCACGTAGCGCACGTCATCCGTGGCTAGCGAGCGCAACGCGGGTCCCAGGCGCGGCAGCGGAACCTGAGCTCCGCTGAACTGAGTCGGCGGCACACGAATGGGCCACTCGGCGGATTGGTAGAGAGCCTGCAGCAGCGGCTGGGAACTGATGTACGCATAGTCCTCAGGCGTGTAGCGAGAGATGTGGCCTTCCACCATCGGCTTGCCATGCAGGGTCTGATGGTACAGCCACATCTTTGAGTTAGTGTATCCCATGGGGTAATCTACCACGCCATAGTCCGCTTCATCTTGCGCCATCACCTCATAGAAGTGAGAAGCTGGCGGGAGTTCCCACATGGGCAGCGGCGAACACAGGTACTCAGACAGGGCCAATAGCCCCAGAACCCCCAATATCCAACGCCGTCGCTCCCACAGATAGGCGGCCCCAATACCGGCCGCAACGGACAGCGACAGAACAGCCAGAAGGTTGAACCGGTCAGGCGCTCGAATAGCAGAGACTGGAAAGACCGTCCCGACGAGCCGGTAGGGCATTGGGATGTTCGGGTAGGGGACTCCGTTCAACAGTAGAGTCGGCCCGGCCGCCAGCGACATCCAGAGGGCGCCACTCAGCAGCCAGATAAGAGATGACCGCCGCCTCCGGGAGTTCAGCCCGACCAACGCCAGCGCTAGGGCCGCGTAGCCCAGATAGGCCATGTCGGCCTTGTTAGCACCGAACCGACGATAGATGGGCACGACCTGCCGGCCGACCACGGGATGGTAGGTGGGGGGCACCAGGTACGCTAGCAGGTCGGTTTGCATCTGCTCGCCTTCCTCGAATCTGGCAGAGGAACCTGGCAGCTGGCGCCATTCTCGCGCGACCGGTACCAGCACCGGCGTGCTCAATAACAGCGCAACTACCACGACGATACCGGCAACGCTCGCAGCCCGCAGAACCCGACGCTCGCCGCCGGGACTGCGCTCGTCGTTGCGCAGTAGATGCCAGCCGATGCAGCACACGGTCCACAGAGCCAGCAGCAATGCCAGTTGAGGACCGGACCATACGGTCAAGGCTGCAAAAAGGCCAGCCCACAGCGCGTCCGTGGCCCTTCCCCGGCGGAGAGCCCTCAGCAAGAACATGACGTAGAAGGGCCACCAATGAATGGAGCCAAGATGGCCCTGAGCAAGCGCCTTGCTCACGTGATAGGGCGCAAAGGCAAACAGGAAACCGGCCGCAAAGCCGGCCGGCACCCGCTGTGTCAGGTCGTACACCAGCAGGAACATCCCCACTGCACCAATCCACAAGCCAAACAGGACCACCAGGTTAAAGGCAGCGACCGGACCCACAAGGGGCTTGAGGAAGAGGGCCAGCAGGGAATTGAGGAACGAATTGGAGTGGAGAGCCAGGCTGGCGCCCTGAGGATAGAAGATCAGCGGAGAACGGAACCAGCTCTGGCCTTCCAGAATGGCGTGCTCTAGCTGCCAATTGTTCCAGAAAAAGATCCAGTTGTCGACATTGTTGCCGATCAACCGGCTATTGAGCGAGACAGAGGCCGGCAGCGTCATGAGGCCGACGACCAGCGCATAGATGCCAGCCACTGCCCAACGGGCTCTTTGACTCATCTAAAGTCGAAAACCCCGTCGCGAACCGGCCACTGCCGGCCGCAATCAGGACAGACCAGGTCCTGGCCGCGCGGGGGGACACGCTGAAGCAGGCCAGCCGGCGAAGGCAGCGGGGTGCTGCAGTCGGGGCACGAGAAAAAGAGGCCAGCAGAGGCGGTCGGGCCACTGGCAGTGGCAGCGGAGCGAACAAACACGCTGGGAGAGAGCTGCCACCAACGGCCGGTGCCTTGCGCCAGGCTGTCGAGCGCCACCAGCCAGCGAACCGGAACCCAGCGCTTTAGCGCCTGTAGTCGCAGGTATGATACCGCCAGCGTCTTCCCAGGGCAAAAGCCGGCTCCATCCAGCTGCTTCCGAATCCAGCTGGGGTGAAAGTCAAAGTTGAGTTCGGCGAATTCAACAGGGCCGCGATCAAAGGGAGACCAATCCTGCCTTCGCAGCAGGAAGCGCACGATAGCCTTCAGGTTCTGCTTATTGGCGAACTCTAGCAGGTACACCCCCGCCGGCCGGATCACACGCCGCACCTCTCGAAACGCCGCCGGGACATCAGCCGCGTGATGGATCACCCGAACCTGGGTTACCACATCAAAGAGGCCTGCAGCGAAGGGCAGCCGGTACAAGTCACCCGCGACATACACGTATCGTGGGTCGCTCTCCAACTGGGAGCGGGCGTGCAGCAACTGGGAGAGGGAATAGTCAAACAGCACCACCCGCCGGTAGCCGGGGTACATGTCTGCCAGCCGGCCATAGCCCGCCCCCAGGTCCATCAGCAAGCCGCCAGCTGGCGGCAGCAGCCGGCCGATGGCAATCCGTTCTACCGCGTCTTCGTACTCCCGCCCCTGGCCCTCCCAGAAGCGGGTCCGGTAGTCCGAATCCTCATAGTCACAGATGGGAGGGTCGCTCATTGGGGTCAATGCTGGCGCAAGGTCTGATCTGCGAGGAGGCGCGCCAGCACCACTGATGCGTGCTACTGAACAGCGTACTCTTGGAGCACGGCCGCCATGGCAGGGTCATCAGCGAATTCCGGGCCCAGCGACACAGCGCGCCACTCTTGGCTAACGGTGTTGCCATCGGCATTAAGCGTCAGAGCCCAGCGGCCCACAACCCGGCCCGCGCGCCCCGGCCGGGGCAGTTCAGCCTGGGCCACATAGGTGCCAGTGACGCCAGCGCGGTAGGGCTGCTGGCCCGGCGCCTGTGCTCCCCCACCGATAATCAGGTCCACTGCGGAAGAGAGCCCGGCCAAGTCGGCATTCCGCGCCCATCCCAGATGGCTCAGGATAATGACTGTGTCAGCCTGCTCCGCCACTTCCGGCACTACCTGCCGCGCCGCCGCCAAAGGGTCCGAGATCTCGAACTCTGGTAACGGCTCGCTAGCGAACCCGGTGAGGCCGATGATTCCCACCGACCTGCCATCCAGCTGCAGGATTGCATACGCCGGGGCAAAGAGGTCCCCACTCTCGCTCAGTCTGACGTTCGCTGACAAGATGGGGAAAGCGGCCTCCTCCATTCGCCGCTGCAAGGCACTCTTGCCCAGCCGCAGATCCCCCTCTCCCAGGGCCATCGCATCGTAGCCCATTAGATTCATCGCCTCGATGATCAGGGCGCCCTTGCTCTGCTCCGTAGGCGGTTGATCGCTGAACAGGGCGTCTCCCCCATCCAGCAGCAGCAGGAAGGGAGTCCTGTCTCGCTCCTGAGAGATCAGGGCGGCCCGCCGGGCCAACCCACCTACCCTGGGCTTTCAGCCGCAAGGCGTATAGTGCCCCCACGTGTCGTTGGTATGGAGCACGACGACGTCGATGGGTTCTCGCCGGTCCCCCGCTCCTGTTCGGCCTGGCTCTGAGGGCGGAGCGGCCGGCGCGCAAGATGCCGCAATCAGGACAAGGGCTGCCAGGAGTCGCCGTACTGCCCGCACGCCCGCGCCTTTCACGCCTGAACCCCCACTGCGGGCGGGCTGGCAACCGTGACCCAAAGCCGCTGCTCCAGTTCGCTGAGGACCATCGCAGTCGCCCCCCATACCTTGTGCTTCCCCAGGTTGTAGAAAGGAACCTGCACCCAGTGCCCCCGGATAGACCGCTCCTCCTCTAGATGAGCCCAGGGTTCCAGGATTCGCTCCAGCGGTACCTCCAGTAGCTCGGCCACTTCGGCCGGCGCCGGTGCGAACTCCGGCCGCGACGCACAGTAGGCGACAAAGGGATGGATCTCAAAGTCACTGGGAGGGATGTAGAGCGGTGCCAGCGAGCCCAGAACCCGAATGCCGTCCAGGCCGACGCCAAGTTCCTCGCACGCTTCGCGAATGGCGGTCGCCTCCAGCGCCTCGCCTGCCTCCTGGCCTCCGCCCGGAAGCGAGATCTGCCCCCGATGATTGGACAGTTCTTCGGTCCGACGAGTAAGAACGAGGTCCAGCCGGCCTTGCAGCGGGAAAAGCAGCAAGAGAACTGCACCACTGCGGGGGTGGCCCGGCCGGTCAGGCGGCCGGAAGAGAGTTCGCGGCCGGGGAGCCATCAGGCGTTGGGCGCCGCGGGAATCAAAGCCTGGCAGCTGCAATGCTGACCGAACGTCTTCCAGCGTGATTGCCACTCGGCTAGCTGCCTGACCGGAAACATGAACGCGCTGCCCGCGCGACAGGGAATCCTGTTTCTCCAGCGGCAACGCCGGACCCGCCGCGCTAGTACGCATCACTGCGCAGAGCCAGCACCCTCAGCAAAGTGCGGATGATTATCTTGGTGTCCAGCCAGAGTGACCAGTTCTCTATGTACCAGAGGTCGTACTTGGTCCGCTCCCAAATGGAGGTATCCCCGCGCAGGCCATTGACCTGCGCCCAGCCGGTCATCCCCGCCTTTTCGCGGTGACGTTCCATATAGCGGGGAATGCTCTGCTGGAACCTCCTCACATAGACCTCGCGCTCCGGCCGAGGGCCGACCAGGCTCATCTCTCCGATCAGGACATTGATGAATTGGGGCAGTTCGTCCAGGTTGAGGTGACGCAGAATAGCACCCAGGCGTGTCTTGCGAGGGTCGTCTTCAGTGGTCCAGCCAGGGCCCTCCTTCTCAGCATCTTGGCGCATCGAACGGAACTTGATCACCCTAAAGGGCTTGGCATCCAGTCCCATTCGTTCCTGGACGTAAAAGACCGGCCCCCGCGACTCCAGCTTGATGAGCAGTCCGATCAAGAGCATGACCGGGGAGAGGAATACCAACCCCACCGCCGAACCCACTAGATCCATCGCCCGCTTCAGCGTAAGGTTCCAGCCGCGGAGGGCCACATCTCGCACCGACACAAGAGGGAGCCCACCGAGGTCATCAATGGAGACCCGGGAGGCCATGATCTGAAACAGGTCAGGGTAGACCTTGACCGCCGTCCTGCCACGCTCGCAGAGAGCAATGATGCGGATCAGCTCCTGGTGAGTTGCCTCGGGCAGCGCGATTATGACCTCGTCCACCTCATGCTCGTCAATCAGGTCCGGCAACCCCTCCACTCCGCCCAAGTGGGGCACACCCAGGCCTTCACCAACGCCCTCGGTGCCGTTGACCAGACCAACGATCTCGTAGCCCAGATACGGGGACCCCTGGATTTTCTGCAGCATCATCTGTGCCACGGGGCCGCTGCCTACAATGAGCACCCGATCTCGTCCCCAGCCTCTCTCCTGGATGGCCGTGCGGAGCCAGTGATGAAGGGTACGTCCCAGGTTGACCAGCACGATGTCCAGTATCCAAGCATATATGATCATGGCACGAGGATAATCGATCTCGAATACGTTCTTGAAGAAGAAAGACGCGACGGCAATCGCCGCCAACGTGCCAATGGAAACACCGCCGAAAATCGAATAGAACTGATCGATCCTGGAGACCGCGCGGCCAAGATGGTAGAGGCGGTAGAAAAAGAAGACTGTCAGGATGGAGATGATCTGAATGACCAGCAGCGGGAGGTAGACCGAAAGGGGGCGCAAATTCTCGGCCTTGTTGGGAAGGTCGATACTCAGGCGCAGCTGGTAGGCAAGGAAGAACGAAAGGACAACCGCTGCTACATCCAGCAGGACCAACAGGAGGGCCAAGTATGTGCGTGCCCGGTCCCGACCCATCAGTCGTCTCCCACTAGGCAGCCTGGCCCAGAATCTCGGGCCAGAGCCCTCTCCCTCCACGGACGGCAAGAGCCGCCAGTATGAGACCGTTCAGCCAGAATGGAGTGCTTGCCCGGTAGTGCTTGCGGTAGAAACGAAGGCTCGCGCGCTCAAACTCTAGCTTGGTGCGGCGCGGCGCCTGCCGGCTGGAGGCGCGCTTTACATGGTAGACAGTGACCTTCGGATTATAGACCACTTTCCAGCCAGCGTCCTTGATGCGCTTGGCCCAGTCCAGGTCCTCTGCGTACATGAAGAACTGCTCGTCCAGCAACCCGACCCGGGCCACGGCCTCGGCACGCACTAGCATGAACGCGCCGACCACGGAATCGACTTCAGTCACCTCATCCGGATCAAGGTAAGTGAGATTGTAGCGCCCAAAGCGACGACTCTGCGGGAAGAGCTTGCTCAGCTGGGCCACACGATAAACGATGATCTCGGGCGTCGGAAAACTGCGGCGGCACGCCAGGTCCAGCCGGCCGTCGGGCAATACTAGCTTGGGGCCGGCCGTTCCGATCTCCGCGTGGTCATCCATAAAGGAGACCATCTCGCCCAAGGCCGTCGGCGGCAATTCCGTGTCGGGGTTGAGCATCAGCGCGTATCGAGCAGGGGGAGACCAGGAACCGTCAGCAGGCGAATCCGACGCTGAGGGCGTCCAGCTGCCAAAAGAGCGCCAGGCAAGATTGTTCCCTCCGGGAACTCCCAGATTCTCCTCGCTGCTCACCAGGTTGGCCTGAGGGAACTCGCTGGCGACCATCTCGACGCTGCCGTCGGCGGAGGCATTGTCTACTACGCAGACCTCAAAGCTGAAATCACCCTGGCTGGCATAGACCGACGCTAGACACTTTCGCAGCAGGTCGCGCACTTTGTAGTTGACTATGGCGATTGCTACGTCAAGCATGCGGTTTCTGCGATGCCCACCACTCGGCCCCCGGACCTCAACGTTCGGTCCTGGCCGCTATTCTACCACGCGCACCGGGGCAGGTCAAAGGCGACTTGTGCGGTGTCCAGGACATACTATACACTTCATGGTGTTCGGATACGGTGAGTACGTGAGGCGTGTGCTAGAATTCACTGGTCTGGCTGAGCGAGCAGACCGGAGGGAGTATGAGTCCTGGAGCCCGTATTGACTACAAGA
>JAUVHW010000139.1 GCA_030593075.1 Ardenticatenales bacterium | reverse complement strand
AACCAGCTTGAAGCTGGCAAGGAGTTGTTCGACCAGCCGTTCCTGCTGCTGGATGTGTCGCAGCGCAAGACCAGGGATGGGCGG
The DNA here is from genome assembly GCA_030593075.1 of Ardenticatenales bacterium. Classification (GTDB taxonomy): domain Bacteria; phylum Chloroflexota; class Anaerolineae; order Promineifilales; family UBA4811; genus JAUVHW01. The sequence continues at coordinate 8,900 of JAUVHW010000139.1, read as the reverse complement.
CCGTACATCCTGTTTACCCTGGGGGACAAGAGCGGCAAAGTCAATGGCGTCTACTGGAACGTTCCCCCTGACGTAGTGAAGGATTGCCAGCCCGGGGGTGTGGTGCTGGTGACCGGCGATGTGCGCCTCTACAACAAGCGGCCGCAGGTGGTAGCGTTGGACCTGCAGTCCTTTGAACCTGACGGCATGGCCGAGTTTGTGCCTTCTAGCGAGCGGGACCGCGACGAGATGATTGACGAGCTGCGCCAGCTGATCGGCTCTCTGCGTGAACCGCTGCAGCAGCTGCTGACCGACGTACTGCTGGACCCCGCATTTCTGCGCCGCTTCGCTGAGGCGCCGGCCGCCAAAATGATGCACCATGCTTACGTAGGCGGGTTGCTGCACCACACCCTGGCGATGATCCCCTTCTGCCAGCTGGCAGCCGAGAGGTACTCTGTGGTTGACGGGGACCTGCTCGTCGCAGGTGCCCTGCTGCACGACGTGGGTAAAGTGTTCGAGTACCGGACCGAGGCCGGCTTTCCCGTCACCGACGAAATGAGGCTGGTGGGGCATGTTACTCGCGGGGCTGTGATGGTGGAGACCGCTGCCAAGAAGGTCGAGGGGTTCCCGGATGACCTGCTCCAGCAGCTGCTGCACCTGATTCTCAGCCATCACGGCAAGATGGAGTGGGGTTCTCCAGTCCGCCCCTGCACTTTGGAGGCCGTGCTGCTGCACCAGATCGACATGCTGGAAAGCCGGGCCCAGGGGTTCCTCGATCATCTTTCGTCCGAGGGCGGCGAAGGGCCCTGGACCTCACCCAGTCCCATGTTCGGCTACGAACTGAAGCGAATCCCGTAGGAGCGGTTTCCAACCGCGATTCGAACGGTTCCCAACCGCGATTCGATGCGGTCTCCAACCGCGATCCCCCCAACCGACATCTGCCCTCAAGCGGCCAACAACGCCAACAGCAGCGCCGACACGGCCGGAACCATCAGGTTGTCCAGCCCCCAGGGGCAGACCGCTTCCACCAACGTTGCACCCCCGGCCGTGACCAGCGCTGCTGCCACGGCATTCTGGCCCGACAGCAGCGTCAGCGCCAGCCAGGTGCTCAGAGCACTGAGGCAGAACATGGTCAGGCTGCCCTCCAGGCTGCGGGTCGAACCCAGAACCGTGTAACTGCGCCGGCCCCAGCGCCTCCCGACCACGGCCGCCAGCGCATCCCCCCACGTCATGGGCATCAGGCTTCCCACCAGCAGCGGCGGCCGATCCCACAACAGCCAGATGATGACCACAAACGAGATGGGAAAGTACACCGTTCCCAGATTCGAGCGCTCGGAACTGGTCATCGCCTGCAGGACACCATACTTCCAGTCGAGAAAGTTGATCAGGATAAAGGCGGCCGGGGGAACCAGGGCCCATTCACGCCGGTCAAAGAGGAACACAGCGATGACGCTGTACATCCCCACCGCGATGTGAATGAACTTGCGAGTGAAATCGGAACCGTATCCGCGCCAGCGGCGCAACCCCTCTCCGGCGCCGATCATCAGAAAGACATACCCAAAGGAAAGCAGCAACGCCAGCCACGGTGACAAAGGCATCAGGAGAACCTCCTACATTCCAAGATAGTCGTACAGCATCTCAAGCGTGAGATCAGGCACGATGGTCTGCTCACAGGCAATCGTCAGGCTGGCGGCCGAGCAACCCAGGCGCATCGCCTCCGACACCGGGATGTCGTTCAACAGGGCAAAGACCACCGCAGCGGTCAGCGCGTCGCCGCCGCCGGTCAGATCCACCACCTCCGTCATCACGGCCGGGACGGTGCCGCTCTCCTCGGTCGTTGCGTAGCAGAGACCGTGCTCCGCCATGGTGATGGCGACGATCTCCGCGCCCAGCGAGACCAGGTGCCGGGCAGCCGCCAGAGCCCTTTCCTCGTCGCCCGCCGGAATACCGAACCCGCACATCTCCTCGGCCTCCTGCAAGTTGGGGGCGACGAAGTGCAGGTCGCGGACGTGGGGGCACAGGCGCGGCGCCAGGGCTGTCGAAGTGGGGTCGGCGCACACCGGGACCTCGTACCGCTTCGCCAGGCGGAAGATGGTTTCCAGGGTGCGAGGTGATGGATTAGCGTCAATGACCACCATCGCCGCGTCCCTGAACAGCCGCCGGTTGTCGTAGATGTAGCGAGGCTGGATGGCGGGCGCAATGCGCATGTCGTCCAGAGCATAGGCCACCGCCCCCGCCTGGTCGAATAGCGCTAGGTAGGTCCCCGTGGTGGCTCCCGGAACCACCAGCGTATAGCTGACGCCGATACCAGCCTCGGTTGCCTGTGCTAGGACGCGCCGGCCGCTCCGGTCGTCGCCCACGGCCGAGAGGAGCAGAGTCCGAACGCCCAACCGAGCCAGGTTCTCTGCGGCGTTGCGCGCCACGCCGCCCACGCTGGTGCGCACGACGCCGGGGCTGGAAGTCCCCGGCCGAAGCGGCTGCTCCGGCCGGCCCTTGACGTCCATGCACGCTGCTCCTATGGCCAGTACGTAAGGCTCGTCCATCAGCTTTCGCTAGCCTCCTGACACCCAATCTGAGAAGCGAAGCAATCTGTGAGCGGTCTTTTGTCGCTGCTGGCCGCCTGACCCACAGCGTAATGCGCGGAAAGCGTCTGCCATGCACACACCTCCTCAGCCTGGTGCGATGCTCTGGCTGGGTGTGTCGGATCGAAGCCTGGCTACTCTACCACACTTTGCTGGGGAGGGGAAGCACCGCGCAGGACACCGTCGCAGAGAAGGGTGCGGGCACCGGTATCCTCGTACCCCAGGCTGCTGGCGAGTCGGGCCGAAGCTTCATTTGTGTCCGGCACTGAGTATAGCGGGGTGACGTGCTGTTCCAGGAGCCAGGTGCTCGCGGCCGAGACGACGCTCTTTCCCAGCCCCCGGCCGCGGGCCTTTGGTACCACCTGCGCATAGATCTCGGCAAAATGAGGCGAGCGCCAGTTGACCCCGGCCGTCGCCACCGCAGGCCCCGCTGGCCGGGCGCCCCGGTCAAAGCTCTGCTCGCGAATCACAAAGCGGGGGTCACCTCCCGGTGTCGGCGCACGGGTGACCAGAACGTTGATGACTGGCCGAAAACGTTGCGGCTTGAGTTGATAGATGCTGGCAATCACCTCGGCGCTTATGGCAAAGAAAGCCTCCACCGCGGCTCGCAATCTGAGGGGAACGGCGATGATTGCAGCCGCCAGTTGGAGCGAGCTGGAAGCTGAACCGGCGGGGTCGCCGCTCCGCGTTCCGGTCGCTCCTCCTTCTTCCGGCTCAGGCGCGGCCGGACCCGAGGCGTTGCTCAGCAACTCGGCCGCTACCTCGACGGTTTCGGCTTGCATCGCCAGTAGTGGCCGAAAGAGATCCATCCCGGTGCGGCAGATCGCCAGCAGGCCATCCGCCCGGCCGCTCTCGTCCCGGTGAACCAGTAGTGAGGTCCTGTCCTCGGGGTGATAGAGGGCATAGTAGGTAGCCAGCGCATCCCCCGGCGCGTGGCGGTCCAGCAGGTGCTGGATAGCTTGTCGGCTCTGGATCAGGCTTTCACTCATGGCTCGCGAGCCTGGGTCGTGCCGATTTGTCGGGCTGCCGGGTTTAAGTACGGCCGGGTCGCCTCCCCGCGCCAGTAGCGGAATGCGTCTGGCACCCACGCCCGATGCCCCACGTCCAGAGCTGGCAGAGCATCGTCTGGGAACCAGCCCAGGGCCAGGGTCTCCTGCGCGTGGGAAGGAGGCGCGAGAGACATCGCCACCGGCCGGCACAAGAAGCTCAAGTGGTAGACGTGGTGTCCCACCATGGTGCCCACCAGCCGGGAATCATAAACCCCTATCAGGGCGACTGGCTCTACCTGCCATCCAGTCTCTTCGCGGCACTCGCGCACCGCACCCTCGGCGGCCGTCTCCCCCACGTTAAAGGCGCCGCCAGGGGTCGCCCACAGCCCGCTGTCGGCCCGCTGAATGAGCAGGATCTCGCCAGCATCGTTTATGACCAGCGCGTCGCCCATGACCATGGGTGTCTGGTGGCCCAGCAGGGGGAGCAGCAGTTGCTCAACCTCTACCGGCGGCCGCCCATCCACCAGGCTCAAGATCCCGGCCGCGATTTGCCGCACGCGGCGGTAGTTGGCCTCGTCGTATGGGTTTCTGACATATTGTAGTCCATTCGCAGCCAGGCCACGCAGCTCGTCGGCCCACAAAGCCAACTGGCGCGAGACGTCGGTGGCAGGAACCTTGGGGTTGGGAGGAGTGTTGTCGCGATTGCTCATCGTAGCACTGCCCACCGGTTCTCCTTGCTTTGGTACTGCGAATGCTGGCTGACCCACGCCGCCTCAGCTGCCGCAGCTGGGAAGATCTCCGTTCCCGTTGGAGCCGTTGGGCGGGGACAGCCAGTTGCCCAAGTGTATCGGAGCATCACGCAAACGCCAAGCTGCCGGCGCATGGGGCCCCCCATTCGAGGGCCCTATCTGTTTCTTGGTCGGCCGCACCGCTGCCCGTGCGGCCAAGACAGGCCCTCCAGAACTGGCTCTCCTTACACTGGGTACGCCGCCAGAATCCGGTCTATTCGGAAGGTCCGCTGCATGTTCCGCAGCTGGCAGAAGGCGACCAGGTAATCGTCTCCGCGATGGGTCCCCAGGTAGTAGGGTTCGATCACCCGTTCCGTCTCGTTCCCTTCCCCGTCCAGGTACCGGATCCGGACAAGAGAGCGGTCGCGGACCGCCTCGTCCAGCGGCGATGGGAGGTCAATAGGAGGTGGAGGAGGAAAGTAGATTGGCCCTCCCTGCGCGTGCACGATATCTCCTACGGTGTCGATGCCTCTCTGTCGCAGGTCGCGCGTCATACGCTGGAAGACCCTGGCGGTCACCCAGGTGTCTCGCATCGCGCGGTGTGTCCGCCCTGTACGTACACCTAGCGAGCGAGCGACCTCGCCCAGGTTGTTGCGCCAAAAACTGTACTGAAGGCGCGCCAGTTGGAGCGTGCAGATGCAGGGGTTGAGCAGCGGCGGCCGGCCGGCCAAGGTCCACTCGGCGGCGATAAAGCCGGCGTCAAAGGCGGCGTTGTGCGCCACCACCACTGCCCCCTCCAGCAGTTGGGATATCTGGTCCGCATACTCTGTGAACGAGAGTTCGCCGGCGACGTCCTCGTCGTAGATCCGATTGATGCGAGAGGCGTCGGCCGGGATGGTGCGGCCGGGGTTGATCAACTGGTCGAACTGCCCTACCTCCTCCCAGCCCTCCAGACGCAAAATGGCCAACTCGATGACGCGGTGGCCGAGCGCCGGTTGCAGGCCGGTGGTCTCTGTGTCGAGCACCGCCAGCGGAACCTCGTCGAGCAGTCGTTGGGCAAACCTCATGGTTCTCTGTCAGTGGCCTGCGAGCCTGACCCTGCAAGTGTCGTTTTCCAGGCTCGCGGGATCGATGGTCATGGCAGAGTGTCGCAGCAGAGCGCTGACGTGTCAGGCTTCTACTAGTCTGTCCCGACCTTCTCAAAGACCAGCCGCACCGAAACCAGGCGCGGACCTGCCTCGCTGGTGCAGGGAGCCGTCTGCACGCCGCTGACCTCGTCGCTCCCGGCCGCCAACTGCACCGCGTATGGCGTGTTCGACTCCATGATCATGTCGGCGTACCCTAGCCCCAACTCTGGTTTGAACCCGGTGAAGAGCCGTGCTGACTCGCTCCGCCAGGTAACCACGACTTCCACTCCGCCCACTTCTTCGTCATCATGCAGGACCACTACTTGCAGCAGTGGATCCGGCCGGTCAGCGTCGCATATCCGTTCCTGGGCGGTTAGCCGGTAGAGCAGGACCGGGGTCGCGGTAGGTTGGGGCGTGTAAGTGGCCCGCCCGGCGGCCGCACGAGTGGGCGACGCAGTGGGCGTGGGCGTGCGAGTGGCCGTGGGGAGCAGGGGCGGGGCGGGAGTGGGCGTGGCCCTCTCGGCCGCCGGGGAGGGCGACGGAGTCGGCGGCACAGTGGGCATAAAGCGGGCCACGGCCGGACTCGTCACTCCGTACCGGTTGGCGACGGCCGCCAGGTGCCGAATGGTGCTGACCGGTCTGCCCTGTTCGATTGCTCGCTCCGCCATCTCCATGATCGTGGCTCCGATGTCGCGGTCTCCAAGCTCGACCAGGCGTTCCTGGGTCTCCGCCCAGTCTCCATCGGCCGCGTAGGTTTCGCAGATGAGCAGGATGTACTCTTCCTTCAGGTCCGCGCGCAGGCGGTCAGGCGCCGTGTCGTGGTACTGGACTGGAGCGATGAGCCAGGCGAGAATCAGTCCTAACGCCACCCCCAGGACCAGTCCGGCTATGATGGGGAGGGGCCAGAAGGTCTGCTCCTTCATCCGCTCTCCGCCTCGACAAAGGCCTCAATGATCTCGCTCGTCACCCCCAGCGGCCGCGCCAGGCCAATGAGGTGCTGGATCTTGACCGGGTCCTCGTTGGCCGCGATGGCGAGATGTATCTGGTCGCGCACCCATACCCCCATTTCCGGCTCTTCCAGCGCTAACAGGCGGCCGGCCGCTCGTTCCCAGTCGCCGTCCAGTTCGTAGGCCGCCCCCACCATAACCGCGTACTCGAACTTGTACGTCGGGTGCAGAAAGAGGACCTCGGTGTCGTAGTATTCCACCGGCCAGACGACCCATCCGAGAACCAGAGCTATTCCCAGGCCGAGTAGAAACCCAACTGCCGCTAGTGGAACAGGTCGCTTCATTGAGTCGCAACAAAAAAGGGCCTCCTTAGGCAGAAGATGCCTTGAGGCCGCTTGCTCCCTTGACCATGGCGGTCTATAATCCGACCCGATGCCGAAGGTGGGAATCGAACCCACATGAGCAAAGCTCACACGAGTTTGAGTCGTGCGCGTCTGCCAGTTCCGCCACTTCGGCCTGATCGATAGTATATGCCAGAACCAGCTTCCCGTCAAACTACCCCATGGATGAGTCCGCTCTCATCACAGAGGCTCAGCGCGGCGAGCTAGAGGCCTTTAATACCCTGATCCTGCACTATCAGTCGCAGGTCTACAACCTTGCCTATCGAGTGATGGGCGAGGGCCCCTCGGCGGCCGACATGACCCAGGAGGCGTTCATCTCGGCCTACAAGAGCATTCGCCGTTTTCGCGGCGGCTCGTTCAAGGCCTGGTTGATGCGCATTGCCACCAACGCCTGCTACGATGAACTGCGCCGCCGCAAGCGCCGGCCTCAAGCCTCGCTGGAGGCGCTGCACGTAGTGGAGGAGAGTCCCGAGCCTTCGTTGCGCAGCAAGATCGAGAACCCTGAATCGTATGCCCAGCGCATGGAGCTGGCGGCCGCCATCCAGGATTGCATCTCAGAACTGCCCGAACATCAGCGGATGACGGCCGTGCTGTGCGACGTGCAGGGGCACAGCTATGAGGAGACCGCCTCTGTCTTGGCTGTGTCCCTGGGCACGGTCAAATCTAGGTTGAGCCGCGCGCGAGCCAAGCTGCGCGACTGTCTGCGTGAAAAAGGGGAACTTGTTCCGGCTCATTATCGTCTTGGTACTGAAGGCGCGGCCGAGTCCCCTGGCTCGGTGCGCTGATTCTGCGGGTGTGTGAACCGCAATAGGTTGATGGGTCCGATGAGTAGATGGTTCGCCAATCTCAAGAGAAAGCCCGCTGACCGGCGAGTGGAGGCGCTCTCTGCCTACATCGACGGGGCGCTTCCGGCGCGCCAGCAGGCCCGGCTCGAGCGGGAGCTAGCGCGGGATGCCACGCTGAGGACTGAGCTGGACGAGCTGCGGCGGACCGTCCAGATGCTGCGCTCGCTGCCTTCCTTGCCCGCCCCCCGTTCCTTTGTGCTCGATCCGGCCGTCTACGGCCGGGCCCGGCCGCGCCGGGTGCATCTCTATCCCCTCCTGCGCGGGGCGACCGTGTTGGCGGTGTTGATCTCAGCTCTGCTGTTTGTGGGTGATCTGTTCCTTGGCAGCCGACTGGGCGGCCGGGCTCCGGCTGGCATAATTGCCATGGAGCCGGCGGCGCCCGAGCGCGCGATGGAGATGCCGCCCGAAGAAGAGTTCGCGGCCGAGGTGGCGGTCGAAAAGGAGATCGAGGCGGAAGTGGTCGTCACCCGTGTGGTGGAATTGGAGATGGCCGAACCGGCCGCGATGGAGGCCGAGACCGAGGTTGAAGAGGCGCCGGCCGAGATAGCCCTGGAGCAGGTGGTAGAGGTCCCGCCCGCACCTACGGAGGCAGCAGTTGGGGAGGGGGCAGTAGAGACTGAGGCGGTGACCTCAGGGGCCGAGAAGGCGGCCGCCGAGATGGAGCCAGCGCCGGCCGAGCTGCCTGCTGCTGCCCCGGCCGCGGAGCAGCCTCCTCCGCCCACTCTGTCGCCCGAGTTCGCTGCCGATGCTGCCGCTGCTCCAACCGCTGCGCCTACCGCGTCGCTTGCGGCTCAGCGTGCCTTTTCCGTCACCAGCGCTGTTGAGCCGACGCTATCACCGATCGCCCAGCTCGTTCCCTCTCCCACCGCTCCACCAGCCCCGTTGCTGGCCGCGTCGCCGGCCGCGCCTGGCGATGCTGTGGCCGAAGAGGAAGTGTCCCAGGTAGCAGAAGCGCCGGCCGGCAGCGATGCCGTTACCGAAGAGGAAGCGCTCCAGGTAGCGGCTGCCCCGGCCGACAGCGATGAGGTGGCCGAAGGGATGGAAGCCATGATCGCTGCGCCCCGGCTCCCGCGGCAGCCGCAGCTGCCGCGGCAGCCGCAGCCTATGCCCTGGCGGTCGATAGCAGGGTGGGGGGCGGCCGTGCTTGTGGTGGGCTTGCTGGTGAGCACCCTGCTGGCCCGCCGGTTTGGCTGGTGACCCGGCCGGCCGCTGCTGAGGAGTCGACGTGGCCCGCGAATACCCGATGAGCTATTGCCCCGTCTGCGCTGCCCCGCTGGAGCGCCGGGAAAAGTACGGCCGAAT
>JAUVHW010000126.1 GCA_030593075.1 Ardenticatenales bacterium | reverse complement strand
CGATACGCTGGTCAAGATGTTTCGGTATTACGAACGCCACGGGTTCACGGGCAACCCGCGGGTGCTTGGCTGCCTGCTCGGCCGGCCGCCCACGAGCTTTGCTGCTTTTGCGGAGAGGTCAAGATGTCACTAGAGCTAGATCACTACCTAAGACACCTTGAGGACCTGCGCCGCCAGGTCGGCGAGATTGTCGCCGACTTGCCTTCCGAGGCCCTGAACTGGCGCCCAATTGATGGTTCCCAGGGCGAGGCTACCAACTCTCTGGCGGTCTTGGTGGCTCACATCGCTGGCGCGGAGCACTTTCTGATCGCCGAGGTGGCGGGCGGTAGGCCGCCCACGCGCGACCGGGAGGCAGAGTTCGCCTTTCAGTCCGGTGATGCGGCAGAGCTTGCCAGCATCCTGGCAGAAGCGGCGACCGAGACGCGCGAGGTGCTGTCGGCCTTGTCGCCCACCGACCTGGAGGCAGAGCGGCACATGCGGGGCCGGACCGTCTCGGTCCGCTGGAGCATCCTGCACGCCATTGAGCATGCCGCGCTCCACCTGGGCCACGTGCAGCTCACCTGTCAGTTGTGGAAGGAAGGTGCGAGCAAGGCTTCTGCCTGAGCAATCCGGATGACTGCCCGTGTGTCGAGTGTTGTTACGCAAGACAGAGGACCAAGGAACCACCATGAACCGCCCGGTTCGGGCTGCGCGGTTCTTCGTAGGTCCGGAAAGGAGATAGCGATTCTATGAAACCAGCTCCCTTTGATTACTATGCCCCGGACACGATTCATGAGGCCCTGGCTCACCTGGCCCGGCACGGCTACGATGCCAAGCCCTTGGCCGGCGGGCAGAGCCTGGTCCCGGTTATGAACTTTCGCCTGGCTCAGCCGTCGGTTCTGGTTGATCTGAACAACGTCTCGGAGCTCTTTTTCATCCGGCCGGATGGAGACGCCGGCCTGCGCATAGGTGCCATGACCCGCCAGGCTCAGGTCGAGCACGATGCCCTCGTCGCTGAGCGAGCGCCGCTGCTTCAGGACGCTATGCCAAAGGTTGCCTTCCCCCAGGTGCGCAGCCGTGGCACCTATGGCGGCAGCATCGCTCACGCCGACCCCTCGGCCGAGTTGCCGGCCGTGAGCGTGGCCCTCAACGGCCGCTTCCGGCTCCGCAGTCAGTCCGGCGAACGTTGGGTGCCGGCCGAGGAGTTTTTTGTCGCGCTCTTTACCACCGCACTGGAGCCTGACGAACTGCTGGTAGAGATCGCTTTGCCCGCCATGCCGCCGCGCAGCGGGTGGTCTTTCATGGAGGTCTCACGCCGGCATCACGATTTCGCCATGGCGGGGGTCGCGGCCGTAGTGGCCCTGGACGGCAAGGACCTGTGCCAGCAGGCTCGGCTGGTCTTTTTCAGCGTTGGCGACGGGCCCATGTACGCTCGGCAAGCTGAGGAAACGCTGGTAGGGCAGGCGCCCACTCCGGAGGCGATCCGCGCGGCGGCCGAGATGGCTGCTACCGCCGACATTGACCCCGGCAGCGATATCCACGCCTCGGCCGAATTCCGCCGCCACCTGGCCAGGGTTCTGGCCGGCCGGGCCCTGGAAGAGGCTTTCGGCCGGGCCAGCGACGCCAACAACAAATGACGCATCATTCATCTCTGGCTGCGCATTCTTTGCGCTGGGTCCTACGATGACTGAGGAGAAGGGATTATGAGCGATCTCTACGAGGTTTCTGTCACTGTCAACGGAACGGTGTACCAGCGCTCCGTGGAGCCGCGGTTGCTGCTCAGCGACTTCCTGCGGCACGAACTAGGTCTCACCGGCACACACGTTGGCTGCGAACACGGCGTTTGCGGGGCCTGCACGGTTCTCTTTGATGGAGAGCCGGTCCGCTCCTGTCTGATGTTTGCGGTGCAGGCCAACGGCCACCAGGTCTCTACCGTTGAGGGGTTGGGCACCATGGAGGAGCTGCACCCGCTGCAGCAGGCCTTCTGGGAGGCCCACGCCGTACAGTGCGGCTTTTGCACGCCTGGCGTTCTGATGACACTGCTGCCTTTCTTGGAAGAGAACCCCACACCTTCGGAGGAGGAGATCCGGGAGGCCATCTCTGGCAATCTCTGCCGCTGCACCGGCTATCAGCACATCGTAGACGCAGTGTTGTTGGCAGCCGAGAAGATGCCATCTCAAGGTGACTGCTGATGGGAGACCGCAGCTTTTTGCCCAGAGTGGTGTTTAGGCATAAGGAGGGCAACCGTGGCTGAGAAATACGTCGGTCAACGTATCAAACGAAACGAAGACCCTCGTCTGCTGACCGGCCGGGCTCTGTTTGTGGACGATGTGGAGCTGCATGGCATGCTGCATGCCGCCTTTCTGCGCAGTGACTATGCCCACGCACGATTAGTCAGCGTTGACGTGTCGGCAGCCAGGAACCGGCCGGGAGTGGTTGCAGTCTACACCGCAGAAGACCTTGGCGATCTCTGGAAGCCTGGCCCACTCTTGGTTCCCGCTCCTCACTCCGTTGAGAATGTAGTCTTTCACCAGCGCACCCAGGTTCCCTTGGCCAAGGACAAAGTCCGTTACGTCGGCGAGGCCATCGCCGTCGTCTTTGCCGAGAGCCGCTACATCGCCGAGGACGCGCTGGCGGACATCTGGGTTGACTATGAGCCGCTGGAGCCGGTGGTGGACATGGAGCGGGCTCTGGACGCAGACGCTCCCCTCATTCACGAGGACCTGGATTCCAACCTCTGCGCTCACCTCGCGCAGGAAAAGGGTGACTACCAGGCAGCTCGAGAGCAAGCTGATCTGATCGTCAGCCGTCGCTTCCTCGTCGACCGGGGCGCGGCCGGGGCGATGGAGAACCGCGGCGTTGTTGCTGACTGGGACGAAAAGGCGCAGCATCTGACCGTGTGGGACACGACCCAGGCGCCCATTCCTATCCGCAATGGGTTGGCTGGGATGCTGGGCCTCTCGGCGCACCAGGTTCGCGTCGTTGCGCCCTTTGTCGGCGGTGGGTTTGGCCCCAAGATCATGATGTTTCTCTCGGAGGAGGTTCTGGTCCCCTGGGGCAGCATGCAGTTCAAGCGGCCGGTCAAATGGATCGAGGATCGGCAAGAGAACTTTCTCGCCACGACTCAGGAGCGTGGGCAGGTCCACGATGCCGAGATGGCGCTGACGAGCGACGGGCGAATTCTGGGAGTGAGGGACGTCTTTATTCACGACACGGGCGCCTATGATCCCTATGGTATGACCATTCCGCTCAACACCCAGAGCCACGCCATGGGGGCCTATGATGTCCCCAACTATTACACTGAGGTCAAGGTCGCTTTCACTAACAAGATGATCGTTACTCCGGTGCGCGGAGCCGGCCGGCCGCAAGGGATCTTTGTGGCCGAGCGCCTGCTCGATATCGCGGCCAAGGAGCTGGGGATCGATCGGGTAGGGATTCGCCGGCGCAACTTGATCCCACCGGAAAAGTTCCCGTACAATCACGAGATCATTGATCAGGCCTTTGCACCGCTGGTGCTCGATAGCGGCAACTACCGGCTGGCGCTCGACCAGGCCGTGAAGAGGATCGGCTACGAGGAATTCATCAAGGATGAGCAGCCCCGCCTTCGCGCCGAGGGCAAGCGCGTGGGCCTGGGCATCGTTGTGTTTATCGAGACGACCGGAATTGGCCCCTACGAGGGGGCGCGGATCACCGTTGAGACGAGCGGCAAGATCAGCGTGGCGACCGGTGTGGGAACGCAGGGGCAGGGGCACTTTACCTCCTTTGCCCAGATTGTGGCCGATCAGCTGGGGGTGGATGTGCGCGATGTGCACCTGGTGACCGGCGACACGGCCGAATTCCACTGGGGCACGGGTACTTTCGCCAGCCGAGGGGCTGTGGTGGCGGCCAACGCCATCCACGCGGCGGCCGTGGCCGTTCGCGCCAAGACACTCAAGCTGGCGAGCAAGGTCCTGGAAACGCCGGAAGAGGAGCTGGAACTCAGGGACGGGGAGGTACGAGTAGCCGACATTCCCCGGCAATCCATTGGCCTGGGCGAGCTGGCGGTGCTGGCCAACCCCCTGCGTGGAGCGGTCGAGCCGGGCACCGAGCCTGGCCTCGAAGCCACTGACTACTTTGGCCCCCAGTACGGGGCCACCGCCAATGGCGCCCAGGCCATGATCGTCGAGGTAGACCCGGAAACAATGATGATCGAGATCAAGCGCCACGTGGTAGTTGAAGACTGCGGCACGGTGCTGAACCCACTGATTGTCGAGGGCCAAGTTCACGGTGGCGTGGCTCTGGGAATCGGCAACTCCTACTACGAGAAGTTGGTCTACGACGAGAACGGGCAGCTGCTAAACGCCTCCCTGGCCGATTATCTGATCCCTTCGGCCACCGAGGTTCCTCGCATGGAGGTCGGGCACGAAGTGACACCCTCCCCGCTCAACCCGCTAGGGAGCAAAGGGGCTGGCGAAGCTGGTGCCATCCCGGTTCCGGCCCTTTTTGCCCAGGCAATTGAGGACGCCCTGGCTGACTATGACCTGGAGGTGCTCGAAACACCTCTCAGCCCCAATCGACTGTTCGAGTTGCTGCAGGGCAAGGAGAAGGCAGAGTGAGACTGTCAGGTGAATACCTCTTTGACGGCCCTCGGGAGAAGGTGTGGGAACTGGTGCGAGACCCCAAAGTGTTGACCTCCGCGATTCCTGGTGCCCAGAGCATGGACCAGGTCAGCGAGAACGAGTACGAGGGCAAGATGGAGGTGCGGGTGGGCCCGGTGGCGGGCGTCTTTTCGGGACGGCTCGTCGTTTCGGACGAGGTGCCACCCGAAAGCTACGCCCTGTCGGTCCAGGGCAGGGGTGTCATAGGTTTCGCCAGGGGAAGCGGCCGGATCCAGCTGATCGATCGAGGCGATGACACAACCTTGATGAAATACGAGGGCGAACTGCAGATTGGCGGCAAGCTGGCCGGTGTTGGCCAGCGGTTGATGGACTCGGCGAGCAAGAGCATCGTTCGTCAGGGGCTAGAGTCGATGAACGCGGCCCTGCAAGCCCCGGCGACGGGGGAGGAGGGAAAGGGGAACGCGCCGGTCTGAGGCTGTTTGGGACGCGGCCGCCACCGTCACCGTCGCCATGGTGGCTGGGCTCTGACCGGGAAGACCGAGTGCAGGAAGGAGGTGAGGCGATCGCAAGTAGATCAGGAAGGAAGCCGTCGACCAGGTCCTGCCGCCGGTCGTCACCGGCTCGGTAGCTGCGGTGATCGGCTTCGGCTTGGGCTTCGCTGCCCTGGGCATGGCCGGTGCGAACTGGCTGGTGGCCATCATCACCCTGGTGGTGACCATTCTCTTCTCGGTATACTTGCAGGGGAAGGGCTTTATCGGGATGATCCCGATCTTGCTGGGCGCGATTGCAGGCTACATAATAGCCGCCCCGTTCGGTCTGGTCGATCTCTCTCCGGTCGGTTCGGCTGACTGGTTGACCGTGCCCCACATCACCTTCCCAAGCTTCGGCGGTGCGATGGTGGTAACGGCCATCTTTAGCATCGCCATCATGGCTATCGCCACGATCCCCGAGTCGGCTGCCCATCTGTACCAGATCAGCTTGTACGTGGATCGCTTTGCCGAGGAAGTGGGCAGAAAAAAGTACGAGCTCGACCAGCACATCGGCTTCAACCTGATCCTCGATGGGATTGGCGACCTGATCAATGGCCTTTTCGGCAGCACGGCCGGCACCAACTATGGCGAAAACAACTCGCTCATGGCCATCACTCGCAACTACTCCGGCCCGGCCCTGCTGGCGGCCGGCGTCATCTCCATGCTGCTGGGCTTCATCGGCAAGCTGGAGGCACTGGTTGGCACCGTACCCCTCGCTGTGAGCGGTGGCCTGGCGATCTACCTGTTTGGCGTTATCGGCATGCAGGGGATTGCCCTGATGGTTGAGAACAAGGTCAACCTGTTCGATCCCCGCCAGCTCGCGGTTGGGGCCACCATCATGATAGTCGGTATCGGCGGCCACATCGGCTATCCGGGTGGCTTTCTGCCCATAACCGTCGGCAGCATCTTCCCCAACGGGCTGCCGGCCATCGCCACCGGGGCTGTGCTGGGAATCCTGCTCAACGCCGTCTTCCTGATCTTCAAGCCGCCACAGGTGACCCAAGGTAACCAATAATAACCGAGGAGCGTATTGCCTGTCGGGGAGAGAAGGGACCCCACGCGGGTGGGATCTTCTCTCCCCGATCCTATTCAGGGAGGTGATTGCTTTGCTGGCCAGACCCGGGCTCCCAGGTTTTGAATACGTGAAGGCGAGTACCCCGGCCGAGGTTCACCAGCTTATGCAGCAGGAGGGTGTCCGGCTGATGATGGGCGGCACTGATCTGCTGGTGCAGATGCGGGAGGGGACCATCCGGCCGCGGGTCGTGGTGGACGTCAAGCATCTGCCCGGCATGCGGGAGGTGGAGTTCGACGAGGGACAGGGCCTTACCATCGGCGCGGCCGTCACCATGAATCAGCTGGCACAACACCCGGCGGTGCAGACCAGCTGCCCGGCCCTGGCCCAGGCCGCCCATTCGGTCGCCTCGTATCAGGTTCGCAACCGGGCGACGCTGGGCGGCAACCTCTGCAATGCCTCTCCCTGCGCTGACACTGGTCCCGCCATGGTGGCGCTGGATGCGGCAATGGTCCTGCGCGGTTCCAAGGGCCAGCGAGAGGTGCCGGCCGAGCGCTTCTTCCTCGGCCCCGGCCGGACGGCGCTGCAGCCCGACGAGTTCCTGACGGCCATTCGCATCCCGCCTCCGCCGGCCGGCGCTGCTAGCTGCTACCTCAAGCTCGGCCGCAGCAGGTCAGGCGACCTGGCCCTGGTCGGCGTAGCTGTGGTCGGCTTTCCCGACGGAACGGAATCCGGCTACCGCTTTCGTGTAGCACTGGGATCGGTGGCTCCGGTTCCGCTGCGCGTGCCGGCCGCCGAGAAGGTGCTGGCTTACGACCCGCCCGGCGAGGAGAGCTTTGCGGCCGCGGCCGGCAAGGCCATGGATGCGGCCGCCCCCATCAGCGACGTACGGGCCGGCGCTGCCTATCAGCGCATGATGGTGCGCGTCCTCACTCTGCGGGCGCTGCGGCAGGTGTGGAGCACACTGGGGGAAGGAAGGTGACCATGCATTCCATCACCGTAACAGTGAACGGCAGCCCGGAGTACCTGACGGTTCCCCCGAACATGACCCTGCTGCGGATGCTCCGGGAGGTGCTGGCGCTGACCGGCACCAAGAATGGCTGCGAGGCCGGCGAGTGTGGGGCCTGCACCGTGCTCTTGGACGGCCAACCGGTGAACTCGTGCCTGACGCTGGCGGTGGAAGCCGACGGCCGCCAGGTGACCACGGTGGAGGGGTTGGCCGAGGATGGGCAGTTGAGCGCACTGCAGGAGGCCTTTGTCGAGCTTAACGCCGTTCAGTGCGGCTTTTGCACGCCGGGCATGCTCGTCTCGGCCCATGCCTTGCTGGCCCGCAACCCTCGTCCCACAGAGCAGGAGATCAAAGAAGCGATGCTGGGCAACTTGTGCCGCTGCACCGGCTACCTTCGCATCGTCGGCGCGGTCCAGGCGGCCGCCGATGCGGCCGCCGACGCGGGAGGTGCCGCATGACCACGTTCACGTCCGAGCCAGTAGGAAAGAGCGTTCCCCGCGTGGACGTGCGCGACAAGGTCACGGGCGCGGCCGTCTTTGCCGACGACATGCAGTTTGGACCCGGCCTTTATTACGGCCGGTTGGTTCGCAGCCGCCACGCCCACGCCCTCATCAAGAAGGTGGATGCCAGCCAGGCGCTGGAGGTCCCTGGCGTCAAGGCGGTGGTGACCGGCAAGGACACCCCCACCCGCATCGGCCTCTACCTCAAGGACCGTTTCATCTTTGCCCTCGACCGGGCACGGCTGGTAGGCGACCCGGTGGCCGGCGTGATTGCCACCAGCGAGGAGACGGCCGAAGAGGCGGCCCGGCTGGTCGAGGTAGAGTACGAGGAACTGCCGGCCGTCTTTGACCCGGTGGAGGCTGCTCGGCCCGACGCTCCCCTGATCCACCCCGAGCTGGGCGAGTACGAGGTGGTCAACTTTATCTTCCCCGAGCCGGGCACCAACGTCTCGGAGCATTTCAAGCTGCGCCGTGGCGACGTGGAATCGGCCTGGCCCCGCTGTGCTGCCATCGTGGAGGGTACCTTCCGCCTGCCTCAGATCGAGCACGTTCCCATTGAGCCCCACGTGGCAGTCGCACTCTGGGAGCAGTCTGGTCAGGTGACGCTCTGGACCTGCTCGCAATCCCCCTTTGCCCAGCGAGACTTGATCGCCCAGAGCCTGGGTATTCCGCATGGCAACCTGCGGGTGATCTCGCCCTACGTTGGCGGCGGGTTTGGGGGCAAGGCCGGCGTCTCCATGGAGGCTTGCGCGGTGGCGATGGCGCAGGCAGTCCAGGGACATCCGGTCAAGCTGCGGATGACGCGCGAGGAAGAGTTCATCTGCACCACCACCCGGCAGAGCCTGGTGGCCCACACCAAGATCGGCTGCGACGCCGAGGGCAATCTGTTGGCGATGGAGACCCAGTACTACTTTGGCGGCGGCGCTTCCAACGAGTATGGCGTCAACATCGCCCGCGCGGCCGGCTATTCTTGCACCGGCCCCTACTTGATCCCCAACGTCAAGGGGGATTCCTATTGCGTCTACACCAACACCCCGATCGGCAGCGCCATGCGTGGATTTGGCATGCCCGAGATTCACTGGGGCATCGAGCAGATCATGGACCAGTTGGCCGAAAAGATCGGGAAGGACCCGGCCGAGTTCAGGCGGCGCAACTGCGTCAAGTCGGGCGCTACCATACTCACCGGTATGCGGATGGCGGCCGTGGACCTGGTGGCCTGCATCGACAAGGTGGTCGGAGCCATCGAGTGGGACAAGCGCCCGTCCGCCTCTGCGCCCCACAAGAAGCGGGGCAAGGGAATCGCCATCATGTGGAAGGCGCCCGCCATGCCGCCCAACCCTGGCAGCTCCGCTATTGTGCGCTTCAACGAGGACGCCACCCTCAACGTGGAGATCGGCGCCCAGGAGCTGGGGCAGGGGGCTTTTACAGTCGTGGCTCAGATTGCCGCCCAGGCGCTGGGCGTCCCCTACGAATGGGTGCGCATCTCCGCGCCGGTGGACACCAAGTACAGCCCCTACGAATGGCAGACTGTCGCCAGCCGCATCACGTGGTCCACCGGCAACGCGGTCAAGGCGGCCGCAGAGCACGCTCGGGGCCAAATCCTGGAGGTGGTGGCCGAGCACTGGGAAGAGGACCCGGCCGACCTGGACATCAAGGACGGCATGGTCATCTCCTACCATTCCGAGCGCGAGCAGCCGCTGCAGAACATGGTGGTGTACGGCCTGCCCAACGAGGACTTTGAGGGGTGGAAGGGCGGCCCCATCGTGGGGACCGGCAAGTTCATGCCTACCTACGTCACCAATCTGGATTTCGAGACCGGCCAGGGCGCCCGAGCCGTGGTCCACTATACCGTCGGCGCCCAGGCGGTCGATCTACAGGTGGATACCGAGACCGGACAGGTGGAGGTGCTCAAGATCGCCAGCGCCTACGACGTGGGCAAGGCGATCAACCCCGACCTGATCCTGACCCAGATAGAGGGGGGCGCGGTCCATGGCCTGAGTTCGGCTTTTGAAGCGCTCCAGTTCGATGAGAAGGGCCGGCCGCTCAACGCCAACTTTGTGGACTATCGCATCGCGACCATGGCCGACGTGCCGCGGGAGATCCACGGAGACATCGTGGAGACCCCGCTGGAGGATGGGCCCTGGGGAGCGCGGGGCGTAGGCGAGCACGTCATGGTGCAGACGGCGCCGGCAATCGCCAACGCCATCTA
>JAUVHW010000351.1 GCA_030593075.1 Ardenticatenales bacterium | reverse complement strand
GGCCGGAACCTGCACGACAAGTCCGCCTGGGTAGCTGCCTGGCAACCGCCGGGGACCAGCCCCAGACCCCCTATTGCCCCTCGCACGAGAGGCCCATCCCGTCCGAGGATATCCAGCAGACGGGCCGCCCAAGCGCCTCGGCCGCCTGCCGCAGGGCCTCCGCGTCTCCGGCCATCAGCGCGTCTGCCGGCAGAGAGGCAAGCGGTCGATGCGGCAGTTGCGCGGTGTACCAGCCATATCCCAGGAGACCAGTATCGACCACCACGATGTCGGTCCGGCGGCCAAGAGCGTACTGGAAATACCACAGAGCAAAGGTGTGAGCATCCCGCTGGGTCAGGATGACAGCCTCCGATGGAGCCTGAGCGAGGACGGCGGCCTCGAATTCGGCGGTGGTGTGGTCGTCGCTCAGATCGAGAGCAGGGAACCGGCAGACTGCGGCCGTCAGCGGTAGACCGATCGCGAGGGAGGCTGCCACCCACGACAGCCAGCGCTTCCTGGCTTCCAGCACCCCGATCAGCCAGCTTGCCCCTGCGCCGAGCCAGAACCCCAGGCAGGCCAGTGCAGGGATCAGGTAGAGATACGAATCGGTGGTGTTGTATCCGATGGCGAAAACGGAGAAGAGGGAGGCCATCGCGCCGCTGGCGACGAGGAGCGAGCGGTCCGCTGTCCACAGGCCTGCTGCCCCCAGCGCCGCCACCGCCAGACCGATCCAACCGAACTGCTGCGCGACAAGACCGGCCCAGGCCAGCAAACGTTGGGGGATGCTGGCCAATGGGACCGAAAAGATGAACTGCCGATACGGCGCACCCGAGACCACCCACCAGAACCGCTCCGGCGTCCGTGGGTCCCCCCAGTTGATCGCGGGACTGGCAGCAGCGCGCAGGGGAAGGTACGAGTAGACCGCTAGACCTAGACCGATTCCCACCACTCCTATCAGCCCGAAGCGGCGCAGCCTCCACAGAGAGAGAGCCACCAGAGGGCCGCACAGAAGGGCCGTGGGATGGTTCCCCAGGCTCAAGCCCCACACGCCCCCCACGGCCAGCGCCAGCAACGCGGCGGGTCGTCGGGGCCAGCCGGACCCGGCCTCCGCCAGCACCGCCAAGGCCAGCAGCAAGGTCGCAAAGAGCGCGCTGAGGGCATGAACCTCGGTCACAGTGGCCTGGGACCAGAGGAGGGGACAGAAGGCTAGTGCCAGCCCTGCGCTGGCTGCAGCGACCTTACGGCCCGTCGCTCGCGCCAGGGTCCAGGTGAGAGAAGCCGCCGCGGCCGCTGCGCAGACGGCGGAGAAGAGATTGGTCCGGGTGGCGACTTCCCCTACCGGCAGGAGAGTGAAGAGATGACCCACCAGGACGTAAGTTGGGTACCCAGGAGGGTGGGGAATCCCCAGCGTGCTGGCTGCAGCGGCGAGTTCCCCGCCGTCAGCGCTGTCGTGGGCCCACGTGAGGCCAGGGGCCAGGGTGGCAAGATAGAAGCCCAGGCCGACCGCCCCCACGGCCACGGCGCAGAGTGCGCTGCTGGTCAGTAGGCGCCGCGGCCGGAGACGACAGCGGCCGCTGTGCGCGCCAGAATCCAGAGATCCTTCCATAGGGAATAGTCCCGGATGTAGTCCAGTTCGAGCCGAACCCGCTCGTCCAGGCCGAGGTCTGCCCGCCCCTGCACCTGCATCGGCCCGGTCATGCCCGGCTTGACCGCCAGCCGCTGGCGGTGCCAGTCGCTGTAACTCCGGACGACGCGCGTCTCCTCCGGCCGTGGCCCCACCAGGCTCATCTCCCCCTTGAGGACATTCCAGAGTTGGGGCAACTCGTCGAGCCCTGTGCGCCGCAGGAGCCGGCCTACACGAGTGACCCGGGGGTCACCGCGTCGCTTGATGGCTGGTGAGGCCGATGAGGCCGATGATGCCAAATCGGTAGGATCAGGCATCATCCTTTCGGCTCCCTCGACCATTGTCCGCAACTTTGCCATGCGGAACGGACGCCCGTTCTCGCCCGCGCGCTCCTGAACAAAGAGCACCGGACCCGACGAATCTAGCTTGATCGCGACCGCAGCCAAGGCCAGCAGCGGCGCTCCCAGAATCAAGCCGGCCACACTGCCCAAAACATCCATCGCTCGCTTGACCGCGCGACTCAACCCGCTGATGGGCGGGCGATGGGGGCTGGCGCGAAAGGAGAAGCGCAAGAAACCGGCAACCAGACCTGCGCCCAGGGCCAGCGCTCGCCACAGGAGCAGGAACGGAGCCACGACCCCTACGGCCGGGTCCCGCGCCACCACTCGCAGCAGAAAGGAGACGGCCGTTAGAAGGAACAGCCCCGCGATGGAGGCAGCAGCCCATCCGGCGGGCGCCCAGAACGATGCCAGTAGGAACGAGAGGCCCAGCAAGCCCACCAGCCCTATCTGCGCCTTGAGGACCTGGGGCGTGTGGGAATCACGCACCGCCCGTTCCGGGTGCCACCGCAGGAGAAGTGCTTTCCAGTAGCCGATGCCGAACTTGCGCCGCCAGTACTCGCCCGGAGTTGTGTCGTGGCGGTGATATACGACCGCGCCAGGGGCAAACAGCAGCCGGTACCCCTTGCGCGCTAGTCGGAAAGAGAACTCCTGGTCCTCAACTGAGGCGGTCGGGAAGAGAACATCAAAGCCGCCATTGGCGAGGAAGATGTCCCGGCGGTAGGCCGCCGAATAGGTGTCCACAAAGTCAATGCACACCTGACGGGACATCCGGGCATACCTGTCCTCGTATTCCAGCTGCACGAAACGGGGTACCAGCCCCCCCTGCCGCGTGCGATAGACCCCCTTGGCCCCTGCAATCTCCGGATCACGGAAAGGCGCGAGCATCTGCTCGATCCAATCCGGGGCCGGTTCGCAGTCGGCGTCGGTGAACAGCAGGATCTCGCCCCGCGCAGCCTTGGCCCCCCGGTTGCGGGCGGCGGCGGGACCGACCTTGGGCTGCTGGATGAGTCGCACGGCGTGCTGCCGTGCGATCTCCGCAGTCCGGTCGGCCGAGCCGTCATCCACCACCAGGATCTCATATTGGTCTCGGTCCAGCGTCTGGGCTTTCAACGCTGCCAGGCACTCCCCCAGCGTCTCCTGGGCATCGTGCGCTGGAATGATCACCGATATCACGACCGCAACCCTCTACGGTTTCCCGCGACCCACTGCCAGAGCAAGGGTCCCAAGCAGAATCTGGGGCAGGTACACGATGAGGTGGAGCACCGTCGCGTAGGCCAAACCGGATGAGCGGTCCACGCCAAACGCAGCCAGCCCCAGTACGGTGAGGGCGTGAAAGACGCCCAGCCGGCCGGGCGAGGAAGGCGGGGCTACCCCTACGTGCAGAAGGACCA
>JAUVHW010000223.1 GCA_030593075.1 Ardenticatenales bacterium | reverse complement strand
ATTGGCCGGTGCTGAGGACAGCGGCCGCTGCGAAGAGTTCGAGCACCTATGGTACGAGCCCAAGCGGACCGACCCGCCCGGAGCCTACTATGACAAGGCGGAGGAAGAGTTCGTGGGGGTCGCTGTCGATTTCTACCGCGCCCATCCCAACATGGGGGCCATGATGCTGGAGTGCACCGGCATGCAGCCGTTTGCCCGTGCCCTCCAGCGGGAGATCGACATCCCCATCTTTAGCTGGGGTACCCTGCTGGACTATGCTTACTCGGTCGCCGTCCATCGCGACTACTATGGGCACGTCTGAAGCGGGCAGAGGAGGGGGGTGACCTTCGCCGGCCAGCGCCGCAGGCCGGCGCCGCTGCCTCCCCCTCGCAGGGGGAGGGCTGGGGTGGGGGTCTGAGCCACGCTCTCGCGCGGCCGCGGTCGGGCACCCGTCTGGACCGGACCCGGGCCATCCCGGCCGCCGCAACTCGAGCTCGACGGGACGGACGCGCCGCGTCTGTCCTATCGGGCTGGCGGCTGCTTGCAGCCGCCCCCGCCGCGATGGCGTCAGGCAGACCGAACTGCCCGGACAATCGCCTCGGCCACCACCTCGGCACCGTATGCGCCCACCAGGTTGACGTCGCCTCGTTTCCGGCCGGTAGCCAGGGCAAAGAGGGTGTCGCCGTCGAACATGGTGTGGGCCGGCCGCACGGTTCGTGCCAACCCATCGTGGGCCATCTGGGCCACCTTGTTGGTCTCTTCTTTGTTCAACCTGGCGTTGGTCGCCACCACGCCAATGACGGTGTTGCTCCGGGCGGCAAAGCGCAAGGCGGCCTTGCCCACAAAGCTCTTCATCACGGCCAAGGTGTCGGCAAAGCCTTCGCCGGTCAGCGACCGCGCCCCGGCCAGAATCTCCCCGGTGCACGGGTCCACCACATCGCCAACAGCGTTTACCGCCACAATGGCGCCCACTACCAGGCCGCCGCCCAGGTCTGCGCTTGCTGTACCCAAGCCCGACTTGCTCGCCCGTCCGGGACCCAATGCCTTACCCACGGTACAGCCGGTCCCGGCACCGATGCCCCCCTCGCGGACCGGCCCATCGCCGGCTGCTTCGCAGGCGGCGTAACCCATCGCGTCATCCGGCCGAACGTCGGCGTTTCCCACGGTCAGGTCAAAGAGGTTGGCGGCCGGCACGATGGGCACCTTGGCTACCCCCATGTCGAAGCCGATCCCCTGCTCCTCTAGCCAGCGGACCACGCCGCCGGCCGCGTCGAGGCCAAAGGCTCCTCCCCCGGTCAGCAGCACCGCGTGGACCCGTTCCACCCAATGCATCGGTCGGAGCAAGTCGGTCTCGCGGGTGCCGGGCGCTCCGCCCCGCTGGTCTACTCCACCTACGGCCCCCTTGGGAGGGGGCAGCACCACCGTGCAACCGGTCATCGCCTCCGCGTCTGTCGCATGACCCACGCGGATGCCGGGCACATCGGTGATGGCGTTATGCCAGGTTCTTGCCATGCTATCCTCCTGGTTCAAAAAAGCTGAAACCATTGCCAGAGACGAACGACGGATGTCTAACGCTTGCTGTGTGTCCTTGTCCTTCGTCCCACCTGCACCTGTCACCGCAGGTGCAGGTGCTCGTCTTTCGTCACCAAGGCCGCTACCCAGTCCAACACCCGGCCGGCTACCTCGCCTTTAGGTAAAGGGGGTAGCTCATCCACAACGCCATCGGCCGCAATCAGCGTGATCTCGCTTGTGGCAGCTCCCATCGCCTGTCGAGGATCGTTGGCGACGATCAGGTCGAGCCGCTTGCGCCGGAGCTTGTCGAGCGCGTTTTCCAGCAGGTGCTCGGTCTCGGCCGCAAAGCCCACCACCACTTGATCGGCGCGGCGCCGGGTGGCGACCTCTGCCAGGATGTCCGCTGTGCGAGTCAGCTTCAGCGCCAGGTCATCCTCGCGCTTTCTTATCTTGTGGGGGGCGGCCGCCACCGGGCGGTAGTCGGCCACGGCGGCCGCCATCAGCAGCACGTCGGCGTCGGGAAAAGCTTGCATCACCGCGTCGTGCATTTCGGCGGCTGTCTCCACCGGCACCAAAGTCGTGCCAAAGGGTGCCGGCTGGCCGGCGGTGCTGACCAAGATCACCTGGGCGCCCCGGTCACGAGATGCACGGGCCAAGGCGTAGCCCATCTGTCCGGAAGAGCGGTTGCCGAGGAATCGAATAGGGTCCAGCGGCTCGCGCGTGCCCCCGGCCGTGATCACCACCCGCCGACCGGCCATGGGGCCGCCACGGCCGAGCAACCAGCGGGCGGCATCCACGATCTCTTCCGGCTCGGCCATGCGCCCCACCCCGGTCGCACCCGAGGCCAACCGCCCCTCGCCCGGCCCGACCAGGGTCACATCGCGGTACTGCCGCAGCCGATCCACGTTGGCCTGGGTGAGCGGGCTGGTCCACATCTGGCTCTCCATCGCCGGGGCGAGCAGGATCGGCGCCCGGGTCGCCAGGGCGGTGGTGGTCAGCATGTTGTCCGCCAGACCGGCGGCCAGCTTGGCTATGGTGTTGGCGGTGGCGGGGGCAACGATGAGGACGTCCGCCCGCTTGGCCAGGCTCACGTGGCCGATCTCAGTTTCGGCCAACAGGAAAAACATCTCGGTGACGGCCGGCCGGTGGGTGACGGCCTGAAACGTGAGCGGCGCAACAAACTGGCGAGCCGCCTCGGTGAGAATCACGTCCACCGCCGCCCCGGCTTTGACCAACTGGCTGCACAGCGCGGCCGCCTTGTAAGCCGCAATGCCCCCGGTCACTCCGAGGACGACAGATTTTCCTTCAAAGATCACGGTTCCCTCCTTGTCACCTGTAACCTTCTGTCCTGATTCCCCTGTCTCCTTGCCCCTCGTTACCCGGTCGCCTCTCTCCCCTCGTTCAATTCCCAGATCAACCGCAACCCGGCCAGCGTGAGCCAGGGATCTACCACATCGATCACGTCGGTCTCGCCGGCGATGAGGGGAGCCAGGCCGCCGGTGGCGATGACCTTCGTCTCCGGTCCCAGTACCCCACGAAAGCGGGCCACCATCCCCTCCACCAGCCCAACGTAGCCGTACAGCAAGCCGGACTGGATACTGTGAGGAGTGTTCCGCCCAATGACCGACGGCGGTCGGGCCAACTCGACCCGGGGCAGTTTGGCGGTCCGCTCAAAAAGCGCCTGGGCGGCAACGCCGATTCCGGGGGCGATGGCGCCACCCAGGTAATCGCCCTCGGCCGAGATGGCGTCAAAGGTGGTCGCGGTGCCAAAGTCCACTACACAGGCGGGTGTGCCGTACAGGGCCCGCACAGCCGCCGCGTCCACCACCCGGTCGGCGCCGACCTCGCGGGGGTTGTCGTAGTGGATTCGGACGCCGGTCCGGACACCGGCGTGCACCACCAGGGGCTCCTGCCCTAAATAATCCCGGCAGACCTGGACAAAGACCGGGGTTAGCGGCGGCACCACGCTGGCGATGGCGACCCCGATCACCATCTCCGGCTCACAACCCCGATGGCGAAATAGCTGATCGAGCAGGATGCCGTACTCATCGGGCATCCTTTCGTGGACAGTGCGGACACGCCATCGGGGCCCCAGCTCCGCCCCGTCGTACAAGCCAAAGGTGATGTTCGTGTTGCCGATGTCGATAGTGAGAAGCATGGCGCCCTCCATACGTGGGGATCGGAAGGCGCACATCAGCGGGGGTTCTTTCAGCCCTTCGGCCGCGCCTCAGGGCCAGGCCGTCTCGGTCGCCTAGGCGATCCCAGCGGCACCGGAATTCGGTGCACTCGATCGTGTCTGCTCAGGCTCACGGCCGCGCAGGTCCGTGGCAAGGTAATTGTACGTCGCCCACGCCATAGTGTCAAACGGGAATTGTGCGGTGTCCGGGACACGCTGTACGCAGACCCGCTGCATTCCTACACCCAGACCTTGCTCGCGGCCGCGACCGCTCGAGCCGTGGATCCGGGGTGGACACGGCCGCGCAGCAGCCACCCGAGTGCTTGACGGCCGCGACCGACCGGCCGCACACTTGGGATGTGCGCTGCGACACACCGGGCCGGCGGCCGGGTGGCGCAGCTGCGCTACCCGACAGGCAAAGTAGTGGAGACCACCTACAATACACGTTGTCAGTCAAGCGACGTGGAAAATGTCTATGACTTGAGGTGGAAGGCCGTAGCGCCGCGTGGAACCTCTTTTGGTCCTTCCTGGGCCCTGTCTCCGCGGTCAACCCGCAACTGCATACTGACTGTCCATCTATGGACTATTAGTCTATAGTGTGTTATACTGTAGCCACCTGACAGATAGGTGTGCGCAGATGAGGATGCTGGTGGGCAGTTCGAACCCCAGTTTGGTCTACCCGGCGTGCTGATTCAGATAGGCCTGCCTACAGCTTCTTGGTAGCGTTGACCTTTCGGGGATGACAGGGAATCGCGACCTGTTCATCGGCGACGTCCTGCACGAAGCCGTTGTGCTCGTCGACGAAGGAGGCACGGAAGCAGCCACGGCCACCGCCGTGATCATGGAACTGGCGGCCTCTGCCGATCAACCCGTGCCAATGAAACCGGATCACCCCTTCCTGTTCCTGATCCGTGACAACGGCGGCGCGGTCCTCTTGGCGGGGTGGGTCATCAACTCGGAGGCATAAGAAGAATGACAGTCACAAATGAAAGAGTACTTGACGCGCTGCGCCAGGTGATGCATCCGGAGATCAAGCGGAATCTGGTTGAACTAGAGATGATCAAGGACGTCGTTGTTCGGGAGGGCCTTGTCACCCTCACTCTGGCCTTGCCTTTCAAAGAGGTCCCCATCAAGGACGACCTGGTGCACAGCGTGCGGGAGGCGGTGGCAGGAGTGGACTCCGACCTTGAGGTCACGGTGAATCTGGCCGAGATGAGCCAGCAGGAGCGCGCGGCGTTCATGGCTGCGGCCGGAGACGGTCCCAAGCTAGCCCAGTCCGCGAACAGGGTTGCCCACGTGGTTGCCGTGCTGAGCGGCAAGGGCGGCGTGGGCAAGTCGTCGGTGGCAGCGTTGCTGGCGGTGACGTTGAGCCGGCAGGGGAAGCAGGTGGGCGTGCTCGACGCCGACATCACGGGACCCAGCATCCCTATGATGTTCGGCCTGCACGAAACGCCTGAAATGGGGCCGCTTGGCATTCTCCCGGTAGCGACGAAGGGAGGCATCAGTGTGATGTCCATCAATCTGCTGCTCCCCAGTGAGGACCACGCTGTCATCTGGCGTGGGCCTCTCATCAGCAATGCCATCAAGCAGTTCTGGCAAGAAGTAGCCTGGGGCACACTCGATTACCTGATAGTGGACCTACCCCCCGGCACCTCTGACGCCTCGCTGACGGTGATGCAGTCTATTCCCCTTAATGGGGTGGTGTTGGTGACCTCTCCGCAGGACCTGGCGGGGATGGTGGTGCGCAAGGCGGCGCGGATGGCCTGGCACCTGAATGTGCCCATCGTCGGGTTGGTGGAGAATATGAGCTATGTCGTTTGCCCCAAGTGTGGTGAGCGAATCGAGGTCTTTGGCCCCAGCCAGGCGATGCAGACGGCGCTGCAACTGGGGGTGCCGCTTCTGGGACATCTGCCGCTGGATCCCGAACTGGCCCGCCGCTGTGACGCGGGG
>JAUVHW010000138.1 GCA_030593075.1 Ardenticatenales bacterium | reverse complement strand
CCAGGCCACCAGCCGGTTGGCCAGGTCGATGATCTTGCGAGACGAGCGGCCGGATTCGGGCAGCGGCAGCTGGACCACGTTCGGCTGTGTAAGAAAGGCGCGGAAATGCCGCGGGTGCGCCGAGGTGAAACTGGACATGATTGCCTGATTCGGGTCGCCCACCCGCACCCAATTGCCCGCGGGCCCCGTCAGCGTCTCCAGAAGCTGTTCCTGGAGGGGCACGCTATCCTGGGCCTCGTCCTCCAGCACGAAGGGCCAGCGGCGGCGCAGCTCCTGCACCAGGCTGGGATTCCGCTCCAAGAGATCGGCCGCCCTCCACACCAGGTCGTCAAAGTCCAGCGCCCCTTGTGCCTCCAGCATCGACTGGTACCGATCATAGATGCCGGCCAGCATGGGCAGGAAGGTCCCAGACACCAGTCGGCCGGCCTCATGGGGTTCGTATCCTGCTGAATCAGTCCTCTGGCCGCGTTCCGCCAGCGAGCCGGCGATCTGGTCTAGGATGGCGGCCGGGGGGTACCGTTCGTTCTTGGCCAGCCGGACAAAGCCACTCGCGGCTTTCTCGACGATGTTGCGCCAGCGCCTGTGCTCACGTGACTTTGCCGGCCCCTCCGGCGTTCCTGGAGGCAGCAGAGAGTGCCAGGTGCCGGGATTGTCTTTGATCCAGCCGTCAACCGCCCGGATCACGTAAAGCGACGATTGTCCCTGGTCCAAGATGACAAACTCTGCAGTCACGCCGGCCGCGACCGGCTCGAAGAGAAGGATCTCGCGAGCCAGGCTGTGCAAGGTGCGCACGTCGTAGCCCTCGCGCGGCAGACCCTGGTTGTGCAGCTGAGCTGCTATGCGGGCCTTGAAATTGTCCACGCTGGAGTTGAGGTATGTCACCACCAGCACCTGCTGGTCCGCGTCGAGGTCCAACAGGCGGTCTGCAATCAGGCGCGCGGCCAGCTGGCTGAGGACGAACGTCTTTCCGCTGCCTGGGACTGCGCTTATCGCCAGTCGTCCGGACCGGTACTCTAGGATTCTCTGCTGGGAGGGGCGAAGTTCCATGGCATGATTTGACTGGAAGCTCTGAATTCACCGCGGAGCACGCAGAGACCGCAGAGGGAAGAAACGATCAGGTGCCATATCCTGAGAGCCTCACAGGCAACCACCGGAGTCTCAAGGCGGAGTGAGAACTTGGCGATCTCCCCAATCTCTGCGAAGAATGATCTCGTTTCCTGGAGGAGTCATGAGATGGCGTGAGCAGCACCGTCAACGATGGGCCGGCTCAAACTGCCAATGGCCCAGCCCGTCTCGTGGGCAGCGGCGGGCCTACTACCGCTCCAGGATGAGCGTCACCGGCCCATCGTTGACCAGTTCCACCAGCATCCTGGCCCCAAAGACGCCGGTTTCGACGCCGATCCCTTCCGCCCGGAGCAGCTCGGCAAAGCGGGCTATCAGCGGTTCGGCTCTCTCCGGCCGGGCCGCGTCCGTAAAGCTCGGTCGTCGCCCCCGGCGCACGTCGCCGTAGAGCGTGAACTGGCTGACTACCAGCGCAGCGCCTTCCGCCTCGCGTAGCGACAGGTTGAACTTGCCGTCCGGATCCTCGAACAACCGCAGCCCGGCCACCTTGCGGGCCAGCCAGCGGGCTTGTTCTTCGGTGTCGCTGTGGGTCACGCCGACTAGAATCGCGAATCCCCGGCCGATGCTGCCCACGGTCTCCCCGTCCACCGTGACGGCCGCTCGCCTGACCCGCTGGATCACCAGCCTCATTGCTGGCTGAATGTGGAAATCACTTGAACCGGCCCCAGAAGACGTCCGCCGGGTACTTGTCTCCGCTGCGCTCGAGCTTGTCCAGCACCGCAGCGCCCAGATCGTCCACTTGCAGAGCGTTGGCCATAGCAAGGCAGTAGATGAGCACATCGGCCAACTCGTCTACCGCATATGCCAGCGCTCCGTCGGGCACCGCGGACTCCCGAGCTTCCTGGTCTGACTGCCACTGAAAGCACTCCATCAGCTCAGCCGCTTCAATGGCAATCGAGATGCTGAGGTTCTTGCCGCTGTGGAATCTCTGCCAGTCCCTGGCGGCCACAAAGGCGCGGACCTGGTCGCGCAGGTCCTCTAGAGTCAGCGTTGGCCGGCCGCTCACTCGCTGGGATCCGGTGCGCTCTTGGCCAGTTTGATGGCGACTGATCCGCCGGGGACCAGAAGATCAATCGTCTCCACCCCTACGTCAAAGACCTGCTCCGGCGTCAGAGCAGTGGCGGCCGCCTCGCCGGCGTACTTATCGTCGGTCAGGACCTTTCCGGTCAGCCCGTCGAATTCGCCTGTCGTGCGGCGGTCCTTGAGGGTCCAGTGGAACTCAAAGGCGAAGACCGGCCGGTAGTAGAGGTCTATCCGCTCGATAGTTATCAGATCCTGTTGGACAGTGTCCGCGTCCACCTGCTTGATCAGCTGGGCGATCGCCTGGCGCACGACGGAGGAGGCTCGGACCTGAGCCGGGATCACACTGCTCTCTGCGGGGTACCAGCCGGCCAGGTCCTCGATCGCCTCGGCCGCAAACTCCAGGTAGTGTGCCCAGTCCTCGTCCTCGCTGGTGAGAGCGTTCACAGTCCGCTCAACGGCCGCCAGCTCGCGGCATTTCTCCAATCCGACCAGGGTAAAGCCGCGTGGGTCGCCGCTGGGGATGTATTCCCGTTCGTCAATCACTACGGTCCGCACTTCGGGCTGGGGTATCGGAACCTGGTAGTGGCGAGTTCGGGTGTATTCGTGGACAACGGAGCAGCGCACGTGCCAGAAGGGTATCCACCGCTTCCCTTGATCGGCAACCTTGACGTCGTCCGGCTTGGGACGGGCAAAGATCTTGCCCAGCTTGGAGCCAAAGACGGTGGTCTTCTTATCCCAGGCGCGCTCCTTGACCTCCTCCCAGGTGATGGTCTCCTTCAATGCCAGGGCGCGCTGTTTGGTAAATGCTATCTCCATGGTTACTCCACCTCTTTCCTGATCAGTGCAAGCACCTCGCCCGGCTCAGCGTACCGGCCGGTAGCCAGCTTGGAATAGACCAGCTTTCCATTGACCGCCACCTCGAAGCGACCTCCGTCGGCTGGCACGAGGGCGAAAGAGGAGATCTGCTTCTCGAGTGTGTTGAGTACCTGCCCCGCCAAACTGACGGCGCGCGGCGTGTACCTTCAAGGTGCACAGTATTCCAAGGATATCTCTAACATGGCTAGTCACTCCTTGAGGACGGGAATGTGGACTGGCTAATTGACAAGCTGACGTCCCTGTCTTGGCGGTGCGCACGGCAGCCCCGGCGGCCGCAGCTTCCAGGCGCAAGCAGCGGGTCGACCGCCCCGCCTGGCAGAGCACCAGCAGTATAGCATAGTGCTCCGAGTGGTGCAATTCCTTGCGGTTCCATTTCCTTGTGGTAAGATGTTGCAGCGCCGAGGCTCGCCATGCATCCCACTCTAGTCCAGTTTGGCCCCATCGTCATAGGCAGCTACACTCTGATGCTGGACCTGGGTCTGTTGGCAGGGCTTGGCATCTTTTACTGGCGGGCACGCCGCGAGGTAGACAATCCGGATTCCTGGCTGGATGCCGCGCTGGCGGCCGTGGCGGTGGGGGTGGTCGGGGCGAGACTTGGCTACGTTGCGGCCCACTGGCCCTACTACCAGGAAAGACTCGCGGATATCCCTCAGTTCTGGCTGGGCGGCCTCTCGTGGCACGGCGGGTTGATTGGGGCGCTGGTTGGGCTGGCAGCTTATTGTGCCTGGCGCAGATTGCCTCTGCTGCGGGTGGCTGACGGGTTGGCGCTGGTGGCCCCGCTGACGGGTGCGGCCGCCTGGGTCGGCTGCTGGTTGGCCGGCTGCGCCTACGGAATTCCACTGCCGAACTCCCACTGGCTGGCGACCGATCTGCCTGATATCTTTGGAGTGTGGGCCGTGCGGGCCAACGTGCAGCTGGCGGCGGCCGGCGTGAGCCTGCTGGTAGCGGGGGCGCTGTGGGCGGCCAGCAGGCGAGCGCCATCTGGTGTAGGTCTGGGCCTGTTTTTCTTGCTCTACGGTGCCGGACTCGGGCTTGTCGATGGCTTCCGCGGGGACGCCGTCCCCCACTGGGGAGCGTGGCGCCTGGATGTGGTGTTGGACTGGTCGCTCGCGGCGGCGGGCGCGCTGGTGATCGGATGGGTCTCGGTGAGGGGAAGGAAGGTGAGCGGTGAAACGAGCGGTCAGCGTTAGCCTGGGAAGCACAGCGCGCGACAAGCGGGTGGAAGTCGAGCTGCTGGGCGAAAGGATCGTGATTGAACGGATCGGGACCAATGGGGACGCCCAGCGGGCGGCCCAGCTCTACGAGGAGTTGGACGGGAATGTAGACGCGCTAGGAGTAGGGGGCATTGATCTCTGGATCGGAACCGCCAAACGAAGGTTTCCGCTGACGGCCGGGCACAAATTGGTGCGCGGAGTGCGCGAGACTCCAGTCGTGGACGGAGGTGGACTGAAGAACACTCTGGAGCGCCTCAGTGTGCAAGCGGTCGAAGCCGAGATAGGGGCCGAAATCCAGCCCAAACGAGCAATGACCACCTCGGCCCTGGACCGCTACGGCATGAGCCAGGGGCTGGTCGAGGCCGGGTACGAGGTCGTTTTCGGGGATCTGATGTTTGGCCTGGGGGTGCCTATAGCCATCAAGTCTCTCCGGCAGGTGGAGGTGCTGGCGTTCTTTCTGGGACCCATCGTCGGCAGACTGCCCATCAGCATCCTCTATCCCACGGGAGAGAAGCAGCACGAGAACATCCCCAGGTTCGGCAGATGGTACGATTGGGCGACGGTCATTGCCGGCGACTGTCTTTACATAAAGCGTCACATGCCGGCCGACCTGACCGGCAAGACCATCCTGACCAACACGACCACCGAGCAGGATGTAGAGACTTTTCGCCGGGCTGGGGTGCGGTACCTGGTGACCACCACACCCCGGCTCGACGGGCGCTCGTTTGGGACCAACATGATGGAAGCGGCTCTGGTGGCGCTGGCGGGCAAAGGACGGCCGCTGACTCAGGAGGAGCTTGGTGAGATGATCGAACGCTTGGAACTGCGCCCCCACATCCTGCCGCTGAACGAGTAGGGGAGCCGAACGGAAGGCTGGCGCACCAGCGGGGCGTCAGCCAGTGGAAGGATTGGTGCCGGAGTGTAACATGGACTGCTTCGTCTTGGCTGGTGGCATTCCGCAAGAGGGGGATCTCTTGTTCGAGCAGACGCAGGGGAAACCAAAGGCGCTGTTGGACATCGCGGGCAAGCCCATGGTTCAGTGGGTGGTCGACGCGCTGACCAGGGCGCAGAAGGTTGGCCGGATCGTCATGGTCGGGCTGGATCCGGAAGCCGGGATTCATTCTGCCAAGCTGGCGGCCTTTGTGCCCGATCAGGGTTCATTGCTCCGCAACGCCATCGCCGGCGTGGAGCGCCTGCTGGAATTGGATTCGACCGCTGAGCAGGTGGTGGCTTGCTGCGCCGACATCCCACTGATAACGCCCCAGATGGTGGATGACCTGATCGACCAGTGCGCCGACCCGGCGATTGACCTCTACTACGCGGCCGTGGAGCGGACTGTCATGGAGAGCCGCTTCCCAGGCTCTCGACGCACCTACCTCCGTCTCACTGACGGCGATCTTGCCGGTGCCGACATCTTTGTGATTGACCCGCGGATTGCCTACACCAATCGGAAGTTGTGGGAGGACCTGATGGGCGGCCGCAAGAGTGTGATCAAGCTGGCCCGGCGCATAGGCTTTGGCACTCTGATCAGGCTGGTATCGCGGCGCCTGAGCCTGGCTGAGGCCGAGGAAAGGGCCTCCAGGGCTATGCAGTTGACCGGGCGCGCGGTTCCTGTGCGCTACGCCGAGTTGGGGATGGACGTGGACAAACCATTCCAGCTCGAGATCTGCCGGCGGGAACTGGCCGGCCGGTGAACCAGCGGCTGTCCCGTTGGGCGGAGCTGGATCAGGCGCTTACAGACTGGATCCATGGTCTGGTCCAATCCCCGTTCGGCCGGTGGGCTGCGCTGCTGGTGGCCCATTCGGGCGATGGCCAGTGGTGGTTGGCGGGCGGGGTTCTCCTCTGGTGGCGCGCCGCCGATAGCTGGCGCGCGGTGGGGATTCGGCTGCTCGCTGTTACGCTGTCGGGCGCGCTGGGAACTGGAATCGTCAAACGACTCGTCAGGAGGCCCCGGCCTCAAGCCAGCCAGTCCTTCTTGTATCTAAAGTTCGATCGCCACTCGTTCCCCTCGGGCCACGCCGCACGGACCGCAGGGATGGCCGTGGTGCTGGGAGCCACGACAACTGCCTGGGTAGGAGTGGTGCTGGCGGTCTGGGGACTAGCGGTCGGGGTGAGCCGGGTAGCGCTAGGGGTTCATTTCGCCAGCGACATCGCCGCCGGCTGGGTGCTTGGGGGCTTGATTGGCTGCCTTCTGCTTGCTTGTGGACTGTAGCGCGCCGCCGGCGGCTGCCGCAGCGGTGCAACTGTCCTCAGGCGGCCGCCCGCGCGCGTTTTCGCCACATGAGCCAGATGAGCGTGGTCAGCACGATGATCAGGATTGCCGCCATCAGGATGGGAACGACGACCGAGAGGATGGAGATGACGGCCGCCAGCACGTCCTCCGCCACGCTGACGATGGGATTCGCCGTACCGGCCGTACTCGCAGTGATCACCGGCCGGACCGTCGCCTTGACCGCGTGGACGCCTCCAGCCAGCAGCAGCCCGCATGCCAGCGCCAGGACAGGGTGAACGTCGGTGACGACCTTGGCGTTGGCAGCAAAAAGCACCGCGCCGGCCGCCGGTCGGACCACAGTCTGAATCACGTCGTTGACAGTGTCCACTGCGGGAATCTTGTCCACGGTGAACTCGATCACCATCAGCACCAGGAGAAGGCCGATTATCCACCAGCTGGTGAGAGTATCCCACGGCTGGCGCAGATTGATGAGGTTCCAGCCCGTGATCGCGGAGAGCCGGCCCACCACCGCCACGACCAGCAGCGGTATGTATGCGTTGAGCCCGGCGCTGGTAGAGAGGCCAAAGGCGGCCGCGATTCCACTGATGCCTGCCAGGAACTCACCCATCGTGCTACCTCCTGGTACTATGGGTACTGATCTGGCCCCATTATATCAGAAAACCCGAGGTCGATTAATGTGAGGCTGCTGCCTGCGTAGCAGGCTTGACAGCGGCCTAGCGCGCTGCCTGCCCGCAGGGCAGAACGCTGTCGCTCGGCTCTGGTGCGGGCTCTGTCCGGTCGCGGTCTGGCCCCGGCAGGTCTTGCTTCTCTCCTATTGCGGCAGTCCGGGTAACCCCGCCAACATGCCCGTGAATGCGTAGCGCAGCAGGTCAATGCACCCGATCAGCGCCAAGCTGGCGGCCAGGCCGGCCAGAAGGGGCAATGCGAGGTCTCTCCAGCTCTCGGCCGTGTTCTCGCGCCGCGCCAGAATCAGCAGCACCACCGTGTTGACCAGCGTCAGCATGACCACCACCCCGGCCGAGCTGAGCAGCGCCAGCGGGTACAGAACCGCGGGCCAGCCCGTCAGCGCCAGACCGGTAGCCAGCCCCGTCAGCAGTACTAACCCGCCCAGTTCCCGGCAGTTGGTCAGGATTCGCTCCGGCCGGTAGTCCCTCCAGAAAGTGCCCATTGCCACGGGGTATATGATGCTGCCCATCATCAAGCCGTTGAGCGCGCCGGTGAACAGCCGCAGCCAGTTCTGTGGCGGGTAGAAAGCCTGTCGGCCGGGGAGCAGCGCCAGGAAGGAGTTCAGCCCGTCCACGCCCATCAGCGCGGTAAAGCCAATCAGCGCGAGCAGGACGGGGAGGGCCGGCAGTTCGCTGAACCGCCTCCGGGTGAGGAACAGGGCCCCCAGCGCCAACATGGCGCCTAGGTAGGTGCCGGTGCAGCGGGCGCAGAGCGGCAGCGGCCGCTCGTTGACTACCAGCGAGTGGCTGGGAATCCGGTGGCAGATGGCATATGCCACCATATCAGCTTTGCTGAGCACGCCGCCGGGTGTCAGCAGGAGGTACGAGACGACGATGGTAAGCGACGCTGCAGCCAGAGCGCGCCTTCGCCAGGGTCGTCTGGCATCCGGTGCCGGCACGCTGGCTGCGTAGCCTGTTACAGAACTCGTCGACGCGGTCTTTTCCATTGCGCTCAGCACCTACTTGGCGTCCAGCTCCTCCCGCACCGTGCGGTAGAGGATCTCTGCTTTGAGCTGGGCATGGGTGTAGCAGGGCGCTCCCATCCGGTCGGCCAGCTGCTGAGCCAGCCCTTGGTCAAAGGCCGCATGCTCCATGTTGATGACCACCGAACGGATGTGCTGCTCCGTGAACAGCTCGGCGACCCGGTAGGCTTCTTCCTGCGGAGGCAGGTCGGTCATACTGACGTTGCCTGCTCCGTCGGTGAGCAGGATTACCAGCGGCATGACGTCGGGGTGGACCCGCTTTTCCTGGCTCACCACGTTGAGTGCCAGCGTGAGCCCGGCCGCCAGTGGAGTCTTGCCGCCGACTGGGATGTCGATGAGGGCCTGGCGAGCCAGGTCAACCGAGTTGGTCGGGGGCAGAACGAGGGTGGCGTCGTTCTTTTGGAACACAACCAGCCCGACCCGGTCCCGCCGCTGGTAGGCGTCAGTGAGCAAGGAGAAGATGGCCCCTTTGGTCGCTTCCATGCGTTCTGCAACCGCCATGCTCCAGCTGGCGTCCACCACAAACATCACCAGGTTGGCTGCCCGGCGCACGCGGATCTTGCGCTGCAGATCGCTGGGGCGGAGTGCCAGGGCGACCTCGGATCGGTCACGGTGAATCTGGTGGGGGGCGGCCGCGCGAAAGGTGGCGTCAAAGGCCAGGTCGCTGGTGTCTCCACGGGCAGGCTCTGCCTGCACGTAGCGGCCGCGCTTGCGCATGGTGCGCGTCTGGCTGCGCCGGCCGGCGCTGCTGCGCGCCAGCCTGTCGAGAGGGGTGTCTAGCCTCCGAGCTTCGAACTCCTCGCCGGCATCCACCTGCTCCCCCCCCTCCCACCAATGACTCTGCTGAGGAAGGGTAGGAATCACCTGGCGGGCAG
>JAUVHW010000388.1 GCA_030593075.1 Ardenticatenales bacterium | reverse complement strand
GCAGATGGCGGTTCAGCCTCGGTCGGCGCCGTGGCCCTGCCCTCTGGGATAGGAGCTGGCTCGCCAGTAGCAGTAGGCGCTTTCTTTGCTCGCTGCGGGCCGGCCGGTCTATCCAGGCTGTGCAAGACGGCCGCGGCTCTGCTGCGATAGCGCTCGCGCAGGCTCTCATAGTCGTGGGAGGAGAGGTTGCCCAACTCGTAGTCGAAATCCAGTTCCTTGATAGCCCTGTACATGGAGTCGCGTTCGTTGAGCAACTCCTCCCGTTCGGCGTCAGGTTCGGCATCCTGACTGGCCGAGCCCTTCGCGGAATCCAGCAGAGGCCAACTCACTACCGCGAACGCCGTCAACATCAAGGCTAGAATCACTAAGTAGGTCATCGCTCCACGTCCTATTCCAGCAGCCTTAGGTCCCGTTCGACCTGTTCCTCGTAGGCGTCCAGCTGTTCCTTATCCGCTATCATTGGCTCCTGTGGCTTGAGGGAGCGCCGTCTGGTCCAGGCCCACACCGCCCAGGAGACCACCGCTGCTCCAACTATCAGCGCGGCGAAGGGCGTCAGCCAGGCTGTGAGAGTGAAGCCGCTCTTCCTGGGGGTAGCCAGAATGCTCTCACCATACTGGCTGACGAAGTCGTCCAAGATCTCGCCCTTGCTCTTTCCGGCGTCTATCTGCGTCTGGATATCGGCCATCATGCCTTCCGCCACGTCGCAAGTCATGGCCTGGATGCAGGTAGCCACTGTCATGCTACAGCCGCACTGGCACATGAGTTCGCTCCCCACGTCATCGGCCGTCGGAGGCCCATCTGCGCCCACCTCACTCGGCCGGGCGACCAGAGCGACGAGAGCGACAGAAGCAAGGAGCAGGGCGACGACGCTCCATCTAGGCATGACCAGGTTTTATCCCTTCAGCGGAAGCTTGCCCCGAGACCGGGAGGCGACTCTCGGCGCGTGCATCGGGCCAGAAAGCGAGAGCCGTTCCCAGCACCAGGACTGCTCCACCAATCCATATCCACATCATCAACGGATTGACCAGCACCTTGAAGGTTGCCTTGCCGTCCTCATCCCAGCTGGCCAGGATCACGTACAGGTCCTCCACGGGCGTGCTACGAATGGCCACATTGGACACTGGCTCCCCCCGGTCGCCCACGAAGGACTTGCTGGCCACGATCGTCCCAGCGGAGCTCCCATCGTTAGAGACTTGCAGGGAAGCGGCCACTATCTCGGCGTCGCCATCCATGCGGGAGCTTAACCCCTGAAAAGTGAGGGCGTAGTCTCGGATCTGCATGCTCTCCCCCGGTGCCAGGGTGCCCTCGGCGCTGGTGGACAACATCTGAGAGCCGACGATGCCCAGAGCCATAATGATCACGCCCGCGTGCGCAACGTAACCTCCATAGCGCGGCTTGTTAGACCACATAAGCCGGGGCAAAGCTAGCAGGTAGCTCTCGCCGCGGCTGCGGTGTCGGGCCCGGAGTCCGCGATAGAACTCCAGGAGGATGGAGACACTCGCAAAGGCCAGGGAGGTGAAGGCCAGGAGGGCGTATCCTGAGTCCAGGCCGCCGAGGTAAAGGAGGGCCGCCACCACCAGGGCAGCCAGCAAAGGAAAGACGAAGTTGCGCGCTAACCTATCGATGGAGGCCTTTCGCCAGGCGATGAGTGGACATATGCCCATCAGCACGATCAGGGCCAGGAAAATGGGCCCAACGACCTGGTCGAAGAAGGCGGGGCCCACCGTCGTCTTGGTCCCGGTCACGGCCTCAGACACCAGTGGGAAGACCGTGCCCCAGAAAATGGCAAAGCCTGCCCCCACCAGCAGCAGGTTGTTCAACAGGAAGCTCGCCTCGCGGGATACAATCGAATCTAGTTCATGGTCGCTGCGCAAGGCGGGCAAGCGAACCCACAGCAGCCACAAGGAACCGACAAGGACCACTATCAACAGCGCTAGCAAGAGGGGCCCTATAGGGCCAGCGGCGAATGAGTGGACGGAGCTTAGTATGCCGCTTCGAGCCACCAGAGTGCCGAACAGGCACAGGGCGAAGGTGGCAATGATCAGGATCATATTCCATACCTTGAGCATGCCCCGCCTCTGCTGGATCATCGCCGAGTGGAGGAAGGCGGTGGCGGCCAGCCAGGGCAGGAAGCCGGCGTTCTCCACGGGGTCCCAGCCCCAGTAGCCACCCCAACCCAGGACTGTGTAGGCCCACTCAGCACCAAGCAGGTTCCCCAGACCCAGAGCCACCCAGGCGAACAAAGTCCAGCGTCTACTGGCCCGCAGCCACTCGTCCCCCAGACGGCCGGTGATCAGGGCGGCGATAGCGAAAGCGAAAGGAACAGTGAATGCCACATAGCCCAGGTACAGCATGGGCGGATGGAACAACATGCCGGGGTTCTCGAGCAAAGGATTCAGCCCCTGTCCGTCGGCAAGCGTCAGCGGCAGTTTCTCGAAAGGATTGAAGGTGAAGCCGATCATTCCTAGAAAGTAGGCCAGCACGGCCATCATGACTGCCGTGACGTAGGGCACTAACTGCCGGTCGCGCTGGTCCCTCTGGATGACGACGATGACAGCGAATAGCGAGAGCAGCCATGCCCACAGCAAGAGAGACCCTTCCTGACCCGCCCACCAGGCACCAAGGGTGTAGGGAAGAGAGAGGTCAGAGTCGGTGTATGCAGCCACGTAGCGAACGCTGAAGTCGCGTGTCACCAGGGCATAGAGCAGGGCAAGCGAGGCGATGGTGATCAGGCCGAACGAGGCCAGCACGCCGCTTCTAGCGCTCAGCCACAGCTCGGGGATTCTGCCCCTGGCTGCCACAAAGGAAGCCACCGCCGTATAGGCAGCGATTATGAAAGCAGTCAGGATAGCCGCATAGCCCAGCTCGGGCATGTTAGC
>JAUVHW010000216.1 GCA_030593075.1 Ardenticatenales bacterium | reverse complement strand
CTTAGGAAAGGCGTTGTTTGCGAAGGCTGCGATGGTACGGCGCTCATCGCCACGGAGCCCGTGGCAGCGCGGGCGCAGAGCGACGGGGGGACGCCGTGAGGCCGTATTACGAAGATGACGCGGTGACGATCTACCACGGCGACTGCCGCGAGGTGTTGCCTACGCTGGGGCCGGTGGACCTGGTGCTGACGGACCCGCCCTGGCCGATGAAGACGAAGGAAGTCATGGCCGGCAGCCTGGACGCGATCCGCCTGTGGGAAGCGACTGTGCCCTTCCTTGACGCCAAGCGGTTGCTTGTCTGGCACGCCATCCACAACGACCCCCGCGATTACCTGAATCCCCTCGCGGATTGGCCCTACCTCCGCGCGATCTTCCTGCGCCGTGCCGTTCCGGGCTACTTCGGCCGAGTGCTGCTGGATGGCGAGATGATCCACGCGCTCGGAGAGTGGCCGGCACCCAAGAAGGGGCGGATGATCATACCCGGGGGAATGGAGATAACTTACGTTGCGAGCGACCGCGTCAACGGACATCCGGGGCCGCGTTCCCTGATAGCAACCCGCTGGCTGGTCAAGTTCTGGAGCGACGAGGAGGACACCATCCTCGACCCGTTCATGGGCTCAGGCACCACCCTACGCGCCGCCAAGGACTTAGGGCGCCGTGCCATCGGCATCGAAATCGAAGAACGCTACTGCGAGATCGCCGCGAAGCGCATGGCCCAGGCGGTTCTCCTGTGAACTGCACCATCTGCAGCGATGTCGTCACCCCCGAAGAAAGCTACTTCGGGATGCCGCTGCACAGGTCGTGCCTCGACGCCGCCGAGGCTCGCCGGCTGGGCAAGTATGGACCGCCCGGAGCAGGTCCTACCTGCCAGGACTGCGGCCGCCCCGTAGGCATCCGCGACTACCCGGCCGTCTACCCCTGGGACAGCGACTGCGCCTGCGATGGCCCAGCAGGCGACGCGCTCATGGTCGAGCCCTGCCCCGTCTGCGGCGAGCGTCACGAGCTACGCATCTGCCCGGTGAGCGAGCGGTCGCTGATGTACCACCCGTGCAAGACGTGCCAGAAGACCCACCCCTTCTATCCATGCGAGATGCAGCAACGGCCGGCGCCCCCGAAGCAGCCGGCGAAACCGCAACGGACCCCTGAGGTAAGGCCACGCATAGCCAAACCACATGCCGGATAGTTTCACTGTCGACGAGTCGGGCGTCAGCTATCCTCGTCAGGTCGAGGTTGGTGTCGTCTACACGTACCGGGCGGACGCCATCAAGCGGACACCCATCGGCCTCACCGCCCGCGTCTCACTCCTTGACGAGCATGGCCTCCCGATGGTCTTCGATACGCTGCTCCTCGAGAACCTGCGGGCCCGCGGTGACTTCGCCCGGGAGGCTCATGCCCGCCTTGGGCCGAACCAGAAGAAGATATACCTCGAGAAGCAGATCCGGATGGACGTCGACGACTTCTGCGGCAACGTCTGGCCTCTGTGGGTCGGCCGTTCCAGAGCGGAGGAAACGAAAGGAGACCTCATGATGCCCCCCCCCAAATACGTGCTCCCCCCCTATGTCGTCGAGGGCGCTGGCACCATCGCCTTCGGCCCGCCCGAGAGGGGCAAGAGTTACATCTGCCTGGCGATGGCCATCAGCATCGATGCTGGCTGTGACTACCTCTGGCAATGCGAGCCGAAGAAGGTCATGTTCCTCAACCTAGAGAGGTCAAAGGACTCCATCAAGCGGCGCCTGACGAAGGTCAACATGGCGCTGGGCCTGCCGCCGGAGCGCCCACTCCTCGTGATGAACGCGCGCGGCAAGAAGCTCGGCGACCTCATAGAAGCGATACGCGAGGATGTCCGGGAGAAGAACGTCGGGGTCATCATCCTGGATTCGCTGAGCCGAGTCGGCATGGGCAGCTTGACCGAGGACATGCCGGCCAACGAGGCGATGGACGCCCTGAATCAGATGGTCGGGACCTGGCTTGCCATCGGTCATACCAGCCGCGCGGATAGCACGCACGTCTTCGGGAGCCAGATGTTCGATGCCGCGGCGGACGTCATCCTGCAGGTGAAGACTCAGCGGGTGGGGGACCAGAAGCTGGGGATCGGGTTGCAGATGACGAAGGCGAACGACATTCCCCGCGCTCCGTTCCGCAAGCTCGCCCTCTGCTTCGACCAATACGGGCTCTCCGAGATGAGGGAGGCGGGCGAGAACGAGTTCCCCGAACTGGTGCCGCCGCAGGCGCTGAACGTTGCGGGGGAGATCTTCGACTACCTTCTTGAGGCCGGGAAGGCGACCCCAACGCAGATCGCCAGGGACACCGGGCACGGGCGGGCCGTCATCTCGAAGGTGCTCAGGGGTTCGCAGTTCGTCAACCTGGGCAAGACTGGGCAGTTCACGTTCTATGGGGTGCGGCAGGCGGAGCGGCCGGCCGGCGAGCCCGTGCGTGGGCCGCAGCAGCAGGAGCTCGTCTAGGAACTGGCCGGCTGGCCGCAGGTCCGGCAGTTCACAGCCCAGCCAGCTTCTGCGCACCGACAACCCGCGGCCGGGCTCTCTGCCCCCAGGGGTACGGCGGGTGACAGTCAATCACATCCAGGAAAACCACGAAACAGTCAGGGCACATCTGCAACTCAGGCTCGTGCTCGCAGTTTACGCCCGCGATGCCCGTGCCATCACGCTTCGCCGCAGCCATTCGCCGCTTCCACTGCCGCATGTCTCCGTACACGAGGTCACTCTCCCTTCAACGGTACTCCCGTCGGTGCAAAATTGCGAGCCCGGCCGCTCCAAGAACCAGGGCGTAGGCCAGAAGGATCCCCGTTGCCGGCAGCACGTCGAGTAGGTCGCTCTCCTGGGTCATGAGGCGTTGCACCGAATCGAGATACCAGTAGTGCGGCGTCAGATGGGCGACGAACTGCTTCCACCCGGGCCCGAAGAGCGCAGCGGGGACCATGGCGCCGCCGACGGATGCGAGCAGGACCGAGATCAGGACCGCGAACATCTGAAGCAGGCTCTCGGTGTTGAAGCAGCCCGCGAGCAGAAGCCCCAGGCCGATCGGCACAAGCGAGAAGGCGCCCACTACCAGTAGAACGCCCAACCAGTCGCCGAGCATCATGCCGAAAGCGACTCGAGCGTAGATGAACATCACCACCAGGGGACCCCAGGCAAAGAGGATGTAGGCAGCCAGCGCCCAAGACAGCGGCAACGCGGGCCGCCAGATGGGGGCCACCAGAAACCGGCGCCAGCTCCCCGTTTCCTGCTCCCTGCAAATACGCATCGCGAGAGTACCCGCTGACATCATCGTGAAGATGAGGGTCAGGCCGGGGATCAACTGCTGAGCAGGGGACAATTCCGGCCCTTGCCCGCTAGTGGCCATGACGGCTACCAGCACTTCAAACGCATCGTTCCAGAACACGAAGGCGATGGTGCCGAAGACTGACGGGATCACCAGGTACATGAGCGCTTGGGCTGGGTTGCCCGCCCAGATTTTGACGCTCCGGCGGAAGAGTGCGCTGGAGCTTCTTACGTCGCTGCGGATACTGTGAGCCGCGCCGCCGACACGGCGCGGGGGCCCGTGTTGTCTACGGGCTACGTAGCAGCCAGCGCAGTCGCAGTTAGTCACAGGCATCACCTCCTTCCCGCCTGCCGCCGCCACGGCACAGGATCTCAGACTAGCGCCGGTTCCCGGACTACTGCGGGGCTGAAGATCTTCACGACGAGCTCTTCTCCGGTGTCGCTCGCCGAGATGGATGTCTCCGGCCCCCTCGCCGGCTTCCAGCTAAAGCGTACCGGGACCCTATCCAGGACAGCGTTCACGATGGCTAGGTGGGCCGCGAACATGCCGCTCGTTGGCCACACGTGCCTAACGTGCTCCACCAGCTCTACGCTGGGCTCCAGGCCCAGGAACTCCACGCAGCCGGCGTCCAGCTTCTGGAGATGGCCCGGTTCCTTGAACGCATTCCAGTGCGGGTGCTCCTCCACCACCTCGATGTCGGAGAACAACCGGTTGAGCAGCCTCGTCACCTCCGTCTGGCCGGTTTCCACACACTTCGGCAGGTCGTCCGTTCTTGTCTGTGGCATGGCTATCTCCCTTCCTTCGCTCGAATATCCTCCCTGGGCGGCTTCTGTGGATGTTGCCGGTTCTCCCCGATCACCTCCTCCTTGTGGACGTAAACCATCCCGCCGATCCCGGTTGTGCCGCAGAATTGGCGGCAGATGAAGCAGCGCCTGGGCCGGTAGTCACCCTGGGGTGCCTGGAATGCAGCCGCACAGCAGCGGCAGGTGGTGGCTGCCGTCGGGCTCGTCATGGCCTCCCCCACACCACGAGGGCGCTGGGGAACGGCGCGCTGTTTTTGGCTCCGCCGAACTTCAGCCGGCCGGGCAGGAAGGTGACAGAAGACGTGAGAGCCGAACCCCCGTACATCGCACACCGATTCATGGCCGTCACGACATAGGTCTGCCACCATTTGGTATCGGTTCTCACCGGCAGCAGCGCCACGACTTGCCCAGCATTGCCGCACTCGACTTCGCTCACCATCTTGTCGACCCAGGCAGCGATCCCGCGGCCATAGGGGGGATTGACGTAGGCGCACCGGCAATGCCACGGCTGCTTGAGGCCGTCCAGCGCCTCGGTGCTGCCGTCCATGAAGCGCCCGCCGTTCTTCTCTATCAGCCAGGCCGAGTAGTGGTGCTCGCGCTGGCCGCACGGGTCTAAGTCTGGCCTGAACTCGGCCCATATCCGGTCCATGAAGTCCTCGGGGGTCGCCCAGTCCGTCGAGGCTGCTTGCGGCATGTAGGCTCGCTCAGGCATCGCGCTTCTCCTGCTGCGCCTCGACAGCCGCGATCCAGCCGGCGAGGAACATCACCTCCGCCTGCCGCTCGTCCTCCTCGTTGTCGAAGTACACCTCGAATGCGTTGTCCCAACCGCCACCAAGGGCCGTGACGACATCGACGAACACTTTCCGCTGCCCTTCGCTTAGGCAGCTTGCTGGCGGGTCAGGCATCGCGTTCCCCGCAGCCGATCCTCATGCCTTCAGCCCTCCGTGGCGGTGTGGGCGCGTCTTGTTGTACTCCATCTTGGCGCGGATGATGTGTTCAATAGTCCTGAGAGCGCCAGGGTCGTGCTGGTACATAATGTCGAGGATGCGGATCAGGGTGTCGGCCAGCTCGACACCGACGCCTTCGGGCTT
Source organism: Ardenticatenales bacterium (assembly GCA_030593075.1). Taxonomy (GTDB): domain Bacteria; phylum Chloroflexota; class Anaerolineae; order Promineifilales; family UBA4811; genus JAUVHW01. The sequence goes on along the minus strand of JAUVHW010000216.1, from coordinate 632 downwards.
ACCCTCTGGCCCTACTTGAATGAACCACGGCTCACTCGTTCGCCACGCTTCCAGGGCTTCGGAGAGCTCGCTGTGAGCCAGAGCGATCATCTCCCCGAAGTTGCGGTCTCCGTCAGCCCACCAGCCCTTCTCTACGGCCGTCTGGTGAATCTCGGCTGCGAGTTCGTTCAGATCGCTCATGCCTTCACCCTATCCCCGGGCCCGTGCCTCTCGTGTGCGGCTATGGCCCTCTGCTGCGCCATCGCCCTCCCGTACAGCCGCAGCGCGTACCGAGTGCGCCATCCTCCGAGCCTCATGAGGTCGACCTCCTCCCCTCCGCTCGCCAGCCACATGTGAGCGAACGTATGCCGGAAGGTGTGGCAGTGCAGCCCGCGGACGCCAGCCCGCCGGCCGCTTCTCCTGACCATCTCCTGCAGCTTGTGCCGCGTGATGCGCTCTCCGTCCTCCTCGGTCCAGACATAGCCGTGCCCCGCCGGTGCCCGCCGCCCCAGGTATCGCCGGAGCTCGCCCAGCGCTGTCTGGCCAAAGGGCACGATGCGCGTGAAGCCGCCCTTGCCCAGGATGATGACGTTCCGGCCGGACAGGTCGAGCTTCTCGTGCTCCATGTTCAGGAGCTCCGTGCGCCGCATCCC
>JAUVHW010000286.1 GCA_030593075.1 Ardenticatenales bacterium | reverse complement strand
CAAGATCTAATACTGCTTCTTCCACAATAAACAAGTACCGGAAACCTAGTCCCTAGTGGCTGCGCCGCCCGCGGGCAGTGCCCACGGGGGACTAGGGGACCGGTGTCTAGCTGTACCCACAGGTACCACCCCACGCACCATCTCTCATACCACAAGCCGAAAAGCACGACGCATACGAGCGGCCGAGCTACAGTGGAGGTGTTTGCGCGCTCCGCCGCCTATCGTCGCGCGGGCCGTGTCTCCCACACCTGGCTGAGAAGCACGACGCCCACGACTCCGCCGGGAACACGCGACGCTTCTCAGGAGCGCGCCGTGTGGGCTATGCTACCGGCCGTCTTGGGGCGCGCCGCTCCACCCACGGGCCGCTGAACGGCGCGTGTTCGCCTCAGGGGAACGCCACCCGCGGGTCCAGCTGCTCCCACGTCTGGCCTCCGTTCATCGTCTTGACCAGGGCGATCTCCTCGCCCGATCGCGCCACCGCCCAGCCCGTTTGATCATCGACAAAGCTGAACTGGCCGTCCCAGTTGACGAAACTGATCTGGGTCCAGGTTCGGCCGCCATCGCGCGTGTGGTGGATCTCGCGCCCCAACGCCAAGCCTACGTTGGCGTCGATGAACTGTAACTCACCACCAGGGTAGGGAAAGGACTGCCAGGTCTGGCCCTGATCACCGGTGGAGTAGAGATAAGCTTCCTCAATCCTGTCGTCCCCCTCGTATCGAACACACTCCAGCACCATGGTTCCCGAGGCTGACGAGAACATGGTGGGCCAGTGAATCCCGCAGGCCATGGTTCGGCCGAAAAGGTCCGGCTCATCAGGGGGTGGGGGGAGCTGCACGGACTGCCAGGTAAATCCACCATCTGGCGTCCAGTCGATGAAGGGCACGTCATAGACACCACCACAATCATACGTGACCCAGCCAGTCTGGTCGGCCATGAAGACCATGCCGGTTTTTCCGCAACTCTGGAGCTCAGTCGTAGCATGCGGGTCTACCACAGTCTCCCAGGACAGCCCACCGTCGGCGGTCCTGTAAAGCGCCACGTATACGTGGTGCATGCCAGCATCGAGAACCTTCATGAGCCAGCCATGGTCACGATCTGCGAACCACATGTATGACCCAAAGCTGCCCGCCAACGATACCTCACTCTGCTGCCACGAAAGGCCCCCATTGAGCGTTCGCCAGACACTCCGTTGGGTGGTGTACGTGACCCACGCCGCATCGGCGTCAAGGAAGAAAAACGATGCCCTCTTCGATGTTCCGTCCCCTGCTGTCGAAGGTTCGGGCGGCGTGACATCCAGCCAAGAATCACCACCGTCTCTAGTGCGCAGGACGTGGTCACTGGCATCGCCCGCGTTTCCCGCCGCCCAGCCCTCGGCGGTGCCAACCATGTGGATAGAGGTAATGGTCACCGGCTGCCCGCCGGTGAGGCGAGCTATGGCTAGCTGTGCGGCCGGTGGTTTCTGAGTTGGAGATGGAGTCGCCGTGACTACCCGCTCGACCACGACAGTGACCTCTACCTCCCGAGTGACTTCTACCTCCCGCTCAACCTCGACCTCTCTGGTGATCTCGACCTCCCGCGTGACCGGAATCTCGACCGTGACCGGCACTTGCTTCTCGACAAGGACTTCCGTGACCATGGGCTCAGGTGCAGTGCAAGCAGCTAGCAACGCCAACACGAGACCACCAAGTAATGACAGGTTCCGGTCCATCTCTTACCTCCGTCGGGTATGACTACGTCGGAATCCAGGCACCCAGAGTATAGCCCCGTTTGCCGCGATTTCAAGCACCAAGAGCCACCAGCCTCCAGGATTCCCCGGGCGCAGACGGCCCAGGTGGCTGGGACAACCCAGCACAGCGGTCACGCTGAATGCCAACGTCTCTCGTCTATCAGTTGGGGGTCTGGCCGGCTCACCACGGGCATCTTCCCATGTCTGGGACCGCTGGCACCCCACTGCGAGCCATCGGGCTGGGTTTCGGGCCAGGCCCCTAGTGGAGCAGCTCCACCAGTACAAGTCTGTCCAAAGGTTTGGATGCTCCTTCCGCGTCACCCAGCAGAAGGCGTTCACCCGTGGCGGGGTCATATACACCTACTGCCAGGCAATACCTCCCCGGCGGTACACCCTCCAACGGAACCACCATCACGTCTCTGACCATTTCACCCATCTCCCAATTGCTGGTGGGATGGGTCCAGTCATGAGGCATGACGTCTCTCTGGCTCACTATCACATCGCCGGTGCTCTCGTAGAGATGCACAAAGAACTTATAGTCCGTGTGCATCCGGCGGAGCAGCCGCCAATGGAGCACCAGGTCGATCGCCTCCTCCGCCTGATCCAGCTCGTATCCCAAGAGCTGCAGCGAGCCCCCAAAAGTGGGAGCTGTGCTGCCTTCCAAAAGCGAGGTACCGGTGATCTCCGACCCCGGCAGTACCTCCACATCAAGCAAATCCGCGGACAGGAGAGCCTCCCCTCCCCAGTCAACCGGCACAAGCCGGGCCTGCAGACGGTGCGGACCTGGTGCAAGATAGGGATCCACAGGAAAAGGATAGGCTACCCTGTGCCGGGATCCCCCTTGTATGGCTGTAAAACGGGTGCCAGGCAACACTTTGAATCGCTGGCGCTGCAACGTTTCACCAATCTGATCTGTCAGGGCGAGGTCAAGCGCATACTCTTTGCCTGGAGTGCTGCCAAACATCCACTCGAGCGGCACATCCAGCGTCTCCCCCGCCAAGGCCAAGACCGGGCTATCGAGCGCGTGGTGGACGGCAACACAGGACTCTAGCAGCTGGGCTTCGCCGGCCGAGTTCTGCCCATTCTCCCGGGTCCTGTACACTGCTATCTGCTCGTCCTCATACTCAGGGGCGGCCGTTCTCGCGCTCAACCACACGTCAAGGGACGGCTGCGCCGGCCAATCCTTGTGCACAATCGCATATTCTATGCCCAGCTCCGACAGGTCATCCAGAACCGACGAGAGACCGGCAGGCGGCAGAGCGTACTCTCCGCAACGCCTCAGCGATCGGAGTGCGGGCGCCGCCTCTATCGAGGCATAGGCCCCGGAAGGGGTACGGGACACCATACCTTCCACCTGTGGCCGGCCGTGGATCGTCTGATAGTACATGTAGCGCTTGGATGCGTGACGGCCCATAGGCAGCCCCAGGACAGCCCCTTGCCCCGGTACGGCCGACAAGTCAGCGTAGAAGCCCGAAGCAACCGCTGGAGTAGTGGGAAAAGGTAGATAGAGATACTCGAACAGAAGTAGCGCCGTCACGCCCGCGCCCACAGGCCAGCGCCATCGCGATCGCCGGCCGGCTAGCCGGTGCAGCGCAGCCGACAAACCCAGTCCGCTGGTCACTGCCAGGGCAAGACCCAGCAGCAGACCGAGTCGGAAAGGGTTGCGAAAGAGCCACACAACCGCCACCGTCCAGGGCAGCAGTACTCCCAGGTCATGGCCATCGACTGTCAGATGTGGCCCAAGTGAGAGCAGGGCGCTTGACAACGCCAACAGCACCCAGAACCGGGAGTGTCGCCAGCAGGCCAGGGCGCCCGCCAGGCTCAGCGCCAGGACCGTGACCCCCAGATAGGCAGCCCGCCCTGGTTTGATCTTCGCGTAAAGTGGCTCAGCCAGGCGACCCAACACTGGGTGTGCTTCTGCCGGGAGCAGGAAGGAGAGCAGGTCGTTCCCCCGCCCGTCCTTCAGATCCACGCCAAAGTAGGAACCTGACGTGGTCAGCAGCTCCTGCGCGAGAGGATAAAGCAAAGGTACGAGGACTAGGCTGATCAGCCCAGCCACCATTGCCAGATTGCGCACGGTCGCCCAGCTCCAGCTTGCCCGTTCAAAGGCCAGGCTGTAGGCAAGATAGGCCACGGTGAGAAGCATGGCAAAGGTCATAAGATGCCAACCGGACAGTGCGTTCAGCACAAAAAAGAGGGCCCCCAGAAACGCGTATCGCTTCCGGCCCTCTCTCAGCAGCCGCAGCAGGAACAGCAAATAGAGCGGCATCCACTGCGTGCTGACAACATTCGGGTGAGCGCTCTCGTTCATGCGGTACGGGAAGAAGGCAAATGCCAGACCGGCAAGAAAGGCTCCTGTGCTGTCGCCGCTGACATACCGCACAAGGCAGTACATCCCAAACCCGCTCAAGGCGTGGGCCAGGATGACCGTCGCGTTGTAGGCTGCCAGACTACCCAACAACGGTCGGAAAAGCAGCTCCAGCGCACTGTTGGCGTAGGAGGAGTTATGGAAGGCCAGGCTGGTACCACGCGGGAAGAACATGAAACGGGTGTAGTAGAGACTCCGCCCCTCCAGAATAGCCTTCTCGGCCCACCAGGTAGACCAGGTGTTGTGAAAAACATCAA
>JAUVHW010000155.1 GCA_030593075.1 Ardenticatenales bacterium | reverse complement strand
GTGCGCCGCAGGTAGATGAGCGCCAGAGGTATCCAGCACACTATGATCATGTTTGGGCGTCCGGACTGGGACATCGTGTAGGGCCAGAAACCATAGATCAACCCCCCGACGAAGCCTGCCGGCCGCGAGCCCGTCCACTCGGCAGCCAGCAAGTACATCGCAAAGCCGTTCAGAGCGAACACGGCGATGTAGATCAGGCTGTAAGCGGCATTGCTCCCCACGATCGCCTGCAAAGGCAGCCACAGTGCGATGTTGAGCCAGGCTACGTTGTGAGTGGCCAGTGACACACCGTGCGGGTGGAAGATGAGGTCGGTTCTGAAGGGACTGTGTCCCTCTGCCAGGGACCTCTTCACCCACCAAAAGGTCCACTGGTGGGTCCACACGTCAGTGCTATGCCCCACCGGTATGCGGCTCCCCAGCTGGGCGGCCAGCGGCCACGTCATCACTACCGAGAGCAAGCCATAGGCCAGCAGAGCCAACAGGGTGCCCCGGTGCAGCCAAACAGCTCTGACAAAGCCGCCGCCTTTGCGACGGATAATACACGGCATCACGCTTCTCCTGGATTCCCGGTGCAGGACGCGCCACCGCGTCCCCGAAGCTTCTTGAGCAAAGGTGGCATGTCGAAATGGTTCCTTGGGTCACCTGCCATTCGGCACAGCGCCCGCTCGCGCATCAGATGGCCTACTGCACCCGCGAGAGGGCCGCCCTCCAGCCGGTGAGCCAGCGCGGAAACGCCATCTTCTGCCCCCGGCCTGCGACCCAGGTGGCGGAGTCCCCTCGGCTCTCCGCCTGGGCGCAGACAGGGCCGTACCCGTCGGCACCGAGACCTGGCGTGGACACGAGCTGCCTCAGGCTTCCCACCGCACCCGGCCGCTCAACAGCGGACACCGGTCGCCCGGATCGGGACGTCTGCCACCTCAGAGCTGCTACTCCGAGGGTTCACGGACCTCCGGCCCGGGAAGCATGACACGATCGTCGGGCAATGGTGAGCCGCTGTCATCCGTGACAGGCAGCCGCCGAAGAGTCGGCAGGTAATACATTCCCATTGCGATCTGGTACGCACCCGGCGGCGCATCGCACGCGATGACCAACTCATATCTGTCCTCAACTCGCTCTCCCTCGTCCCAGAGGTAGGTCGGGTACATCCCGCCCTGCGGCTGGTTGTCCTTCTGTCCGCGCATATGCCCGCTCGGATCGAGCAGGTGCGCAAACACCGTATAGTCGCCCGTCGGTTTCTGTATCGCTTCCCAGTAGAGCGACAGGTGAACGGTCTCTCCCGGCTGCGGTTCTCCCGGCTCCAGATCATATCCTAGCAAACGGAAATCCTGGCCGATGAGTGCATCTACCGGACGCGCGACGGTGGTCTCGTCTATCAGCGGGCTCACTTTGTACACCCAAACGTAGGGCACGTCGTCGAACTCAACAACCAACTTGGGTCGCCGTTCCTTGTAGGTCTCCCACAGGCTCTCCCACTGCGATGCCTCCACACCTCGCATTACCCAGTTCCTGGCAAACACCAGGTAGTCCGCTTTGTCATCAGTCATGCGCACAGTCTCGCCTTCGAAGTACTGCGAGAAGCACCGGCTCACCTGGGCTCCCACCACCAGCAATGGTGACATCGGTAGCTCGTTCAGGTAGGCCGCGGCCAGGTCCAGTCCTTCCCCCTGCCCCTGGCCAGGCACAGTGCCGCCTTCCAATATGGCTCTTGGTGTGCCGAGGATACGGTTGTAGTGGGTGCCATAGTAGGGATGGCGCGGAATGGACACAGCAGATTGACCGGCAACGACCAGCGACAGCGCCACGTTCAGCAGCCAGCGGCGACCGCGCATCAGCCAGCGTAGAGCGTGGACCGCACCAAAGCCCGCCACCACATCGACGAACTGGAACGCTGGCAGATTGTAGCGAACATCCTTCTTCCGGCCCATCGTCATCTGCACGGTGAAGAGAACGACAAAGGCGACCGCGAGCAGGAGTGCAAGGCGCTGGCGGCGGTCAAGTCTCCGGTCAAAGAGGAAAACGAGGCCCACGAAGAAGCACGGCAAGCTGATCGCAGTAGTCTTGAGCAACAGGTTGACCGGATAGAAAAGAGAACCCGGATCTTCCGTCGTCACCTGGCCCAAGAAAAGGATGGGGTGCCTGTGAGGAGACTGGACCGACCTCCCAATCATACTGAAGGACATGTTCAGCGTCTTGCCAGGTTGAACCCACATGGATGGGTAAAGAAGCCAATAGGTAGCGGAGAGAGCCAGAACCCACAGAGAGACAATGCTCAGGAACCGGCCGGCCGGTCTCACCCAGCCGCGCCACTTGGAGAGCGATGGTGCCACCCGATCCGCCGCCTGTAGGCATTCGCTCAGCTTGCAGGCAGCCAGACACAGAACTATGTAGGGAGCAAGGAACAGTGACGGGGCCTTGGACAGCACTGCCAGACCAGCAAAGGTGCCGGACAACAGAATGTAACGCCGGCGGTTCAACCTTGCTTCGCCAACGAACACCAGCATGCAGAGGGCAGAGAGCATAACGAAGACGCTCATCAGAGCGTCGACGTGAACCGTCTTGGAGATCGAGATGTGAAAAGGGTCGAGCGCCAGCAGCAAAGTCGAAACAACAGCTACCTGCCGGTCAAAGACACGGGTTAGTAGGAAGTAGGCCAGAACGATCGCCAGCGAGATGATCAGGACTAGCGGCAGCAATTCGACGGCCATCCTGCGATGCAACAGCTGCTGGTCGAAATCGGGAATGAGAGCACTCCCCAGCCAATTGGCTATGCCGGCCAGCCACATCGCTGTCACACCAGGATGGGGAGCCAGCAGCGTGGCGGCCCAGTCCCGCTGCGACACCGCCTGGACGAACGTGCTGGCCCGCTGGTGCCAGTTCGTCGAGCGGGCTACTGGGTAGATAGCCCTGGGCAGAAAGGCCAGCAGAAACAGAACGACGGCAAAAAAGAACTCAGCGGCGTGAGCGGGTCCAGACCAGAGGCGCCATGCCGTCTCTCCGCTGTGACGTCCGGTTGCCGTCATCTTCCTCGCGCCCTCCACCATGCTTCGTGCTGGGGGTCGGTCTCGAATGCGCGCCTTGGTGGTGGCGCCGCTCGACTGGCTCCTGGGTCAAATGGATGCGAATGGAGGATCCCTGGCCTATGGTACATGATCGGCACAAAAACAACAAGCCTCGAACAGAGGTTCAGTCCTTCGTATTCCTGAGCACCTGATCTGACTGCATGAGTCGTCGGGTCATCTGTGCAGACACACCCAGTCCAGCAGAGGTGCCCGCGGTCTCTTGCTGCCAGGCAAGCACTACGCCGCCATCCCGGTCGCCGGTTGGTGCTGCGCTGGCCCGTCTATAACGGGGAGCCGAGGAACCCGGAGAGCAAGGCCAAGTAGCCGGACACCTTCCTGCGACCAGCGCGCTACGGCTGGCTGGCCAGTCCCCCCGCTATCTCTCCTCCATCAATCACAAAGTACTGCCCGGTAATAAAGCACGCGTCGTCGGAAGCGAGAAAGGCAAATAGGGCAGCTACCTCGGCCGGCCGGCCCAATCGGCCCAGGGGTACTTTGCTCTCAAAGGCCGAGCGCATCTCGGGTGTGTACTCGGCCTCTTGCATCGGCGTCAGGATAAAGCCGGGGCACACCGCATTGACCCGCACCTTGGGGGCCAGTTCCAACGCCATGGAGCGAGTCAGCTCGATGACGCCGGCCTTGGAGGCGTTATAGTCGGCATAGTAGGGATAACCCATCAGGCCGTTGGTGGAGCCCATCTGCAGTATGACGCCGCCCTCTCCCGCGGACTGGGACACGTCCGCGGACTGGGACACGTCCGCGAGCATTCGCCGCGCCGCCTGCTGGGCCACAAAAAAGACGCCATCTAGATTCACCTGCATCACCTCTCGCCACTCCTGCGGAGATATCTCCAGGAACGGGTGGCGCAGGCTGATCCCCGCGTTGTTGATCAGGATGTCCAGCCCACTCAGTAGGGCGTCCAGCTCCTGGAAGGCTTGAGCGACGGCATCCGGGTCCGAGACGTCGGCGCAGATCAACCCGCTCAGGCCGGGCAGCTCGCGCCGCAGACGCTCAAGTCCCTCCTGATCCCGATCCAGCGCGACCACGCGACAGCCTTCCTCCAGGAACCGCGCGGCCGTGGCCGCGCCGATGCCCCCAGCTCCCCCAGTGATTAGTACACCCTTGCCTTTCAGTCCGCGCATGCCCTCCTCCTCAGCCTGCCAGCCCGCCGCCATCGACGACCAGGGAGGTGCCGGTGACGAACGACGAAGCATCGCTCGCCAGATAGAGCGCCGCCTGAGCCACGTCCTCCGGCCGGCCGATACGCTGCAGCGGCCGTGCGGCCGCCTCTGCCAGAAACCGCTCCTCGGCTACCCCCAATTGCCGCGCCTCGTTGCGCAACATCGGGGTGTCGGTATCGCCGGGGCAGACGCAGTTCACTCGGATGTTCTGCTCCCCGTGGTCGAGAGCCATGGCCTTGGTCATCACCACCACCGCTCCCTTGGAGGCGCAGTAGGATACGGCTCGCCGCCCACCGACCAGTCCCCAGCCGGAGGCAGTGTTGATGATGACGCCGCCTCCAGCCCGCGCCATGATGGGAATGGCGTATTTGCTGAACGCAAAGATCGACTTGACGTTCACCGCCATCACCTGATCCCACTCCTCCTCAGTGGTGTCCAGCACTGTGGCACGCCGGATGATGCCAGCATTGTTAAAGAGGATGTCGAGGCCTCCCAGCTCCTCCGCCGTGAATCGCACGGCGCGCCGGCAGCTATCCGCTTGCGACACGTCGCAGAGCACGTACGTTGCCTTCCCGCCAGCGTCTACTATCTCCTGAACGACCTGCTCCCCATGGAACTCGTCCAAGTCCACGACCGCTACGGCCGCGCCCGCACGGGCGAACAGCAGGGCGGTGGCCCGGCCGATGCCGGAGGAACCGCCGGTGATGAGAGCCGTCTTGCCTTTCAATACAGCCATGATTTCCTCCCAAGCCTGCAGGGCTTGGCCCGCGTGCCGTGAGAGCGCCACCGGGCAGGCAGAGCCCAATTCACCAGGTTCCCGGCCAAGCCCCTAGCACGACACCTTGTAGATGATTTGCTGGTTGTAGCCCGTCACTATGCGAATATGGCCGGCCAGCATCGCATCCACCGACCGGTCACCAGTGTCCACCCAGAGCGGCCGCCCGGCCAGGTAGCCAATCTTCTCTGGGGTGCTCACGACGATGATGTTCTCTCTGCCCACCTCCTCAATGACACGCCGGCTGATCTGCTGGTTGCCCCGGCCAAAGATGAATCCTTGCCCGCCGATGGGAGTGACGACTATCCTGGCCTTGTGCCCCTCCAAGAGCTTGAGGAGTTGGGCCTCGTTGACGTCGGCCGCAACCAGCTCTGCCTTGCTGACCACGTCCACGCCGATCAAGGTCTTCTCCAGGCCCAGCCGGGAGGTGATGGCCCGAGTGGTGGTGCCGGGGCCGATGACGTAGAGGCAATCGTCTTCCATCTTCTCCGCGACGTAGGCGGCTATGGCCTGCATGGAGGCCGCCTCGCCGGGGCCGCTGGCGGTCTTTTGACCCTGTACCAGCCGGCGGCGAAAGGGCATCCGGAGGTAGCCATAGAGCTTGGCCGAGACGCGGCCGCCCCGGTAGGCCTCCTCGTCCACATCCATGACCTCCGCCTCTCGCAGGCGGGTCACGCGCCCGGCCAGAAAGAGGGCAGCGAGCGCTCCCGCAGTCCGGGGGCTGGTGGCAAATACGGCCGAATGGATCTTGACCCCGGCCGGGATGCCAAGAGCTGGCACCTCGGCTCCGACTGATTTGCATACATCCCGAGCCGTGCCATCTCCACCGGCAAATAGCAGAAGGTCTGCCCCCAGCCGCTGCATCTCCCGAGCGGCGCCTATGGTGTCAGCGGCGGTCGTTGCGCCCCGCTCGATGGCGCCAATCACCGTGGGCTCCAGGCCGCACTCCCGGGCTGTATCCTCGCCCATCTCGCCGGGATAGGTGATCAGCTCTAGCTGGTTCTCGGCCGCTCCAATGGTCTCCAGTGCCTGGCGGGCGCGGGCAGGCGACTCGGGTACCGCGCCCAGCTCCAGGGCTTGCTGCTGGATCGCCCGGCCGTCGCTGCCCTTGAGCCCGACCCGGCCTCCGATCCCAGCAACCGGGTTGACGATCAGGCCTAGCCGTTTTCCGCCTGCCCTGCTCACTTGTCCCGCCCGCAGACCTTTCTCAGGTAGGCCCGCCAGGTTATCGCCCACTGAGAGGGGTCGTCCAGCGGGGTATGGTCGATGGTGTGGATGGTGCTGTTGTGCGGAGCGGTCTTGACCACCTCGGGATCCGTGTACGCCTCGTGGGCCACGTGAGCCAGGATCGCCGCGTATTCATCCAGCTCGTCCTTGGAGTAGGACTCGGTCGGCTCCAGGGTGCAAGGCTCGGGAACGACGTAGGGATGGTGGCTCGTCCAGTAGTGCACGCCAAAGTCGGCCGCCCGCAGACCTATTTGCTCCGAGTGAACCCCGGTGTCCTCGGCCAGCTGCTCCCAGCTGTAGCGGACCTGCTCAATCCGGCGCTTGCCCCTGGCATAGGGCGCGCTGACGCCCGGCACCTCCAGCACCTTCTTGAGCAGGTAGTTGTTGTTGAGGACGGCGGTCTCGGCGACCTCCCGCAGGCCTTCGGCGCCGAGGCTCATGACCCAGGCATAGGCTCTCAGCACCACCGGAGCGACGCCGTAAAAGGGTCCTATCTTGCCGATGCTCGCCGGCCGGTAGTAGTTCAGGCGATATCTGCTCCCGTCAAACTCGATGACGGGGACCGGCAGGAAAGGAGCCAACTCCTGGGTGACGCCGGTAGCGCCCACGGCCGGACCTCCGCACCCGTGAGGCGCCGAGAAGGTCTTGTGCAGGTTGAAATGGCAGAGGTCAAACCCGGCCTCGCGGGCCCGGGTTATCCCCAGGATTCCGTTGGCGTTGGCCTGGTCGTAGGAACAGAGCCCGCCAGCCTGGTGGACGAGGTCCACGAACTCCTGGATCCTGGGATTGAATATCCCAGTATCCTCGGGGTTGGTTATCAGCAACCCGGCCGTCCGCTCGGAAAGCGCCGCCTTGAGCGCCTCCAGGTCGGGATAGCCGTCCTCGTCGGGGTAGAGCGTGACGACCTCAAAGCCGGCCGTCTTGGCGCAGGCAGCGTTGGAGGGGTGAGAGAAGATGGTGGTGATGATCTCGCGCCGCTGCTCCGCATCGCCCCGCGCCCGGTGATAGGCGCGGATGATGGAGACGTTGGTATAGATGGCGGCCGAGCCGGCGCCAGGCTGCAGCGAGAACTGGTGCATCCCAGAGATCTCTTTGAGGATCTGCTCGAACCGATACATGATCTCCAGGATTCCCTGGACCGTCTCTTCGTCCTGCAAGGGATGGAGGTCGGCCATCTGGGGCATGCGGGCCAGCTGCTCGTTGACCTTAGGGCTGTATTTCATGGTGCAGGTCCCCTGCCCCACATCGATGTTCAGATCGGCCCCAAGATTCTCCTGCGAGAGCCTGAGGTAGTGGCGCAGCACCTGGGGCTGGGAAAGCTCGGGCAGCGCCGGGGGCTGCTTCCTGCGCATCTGCTCGGGCACTGTCGCCAGGACATCGCCAACCTGCTCTCTGATCTCAGCTTCTACCTCCGGCACCAGGATGCCGCGCTGGCCCTCACGGCTCAACTCAAAGATGATGGGTTCGTCCCAGCGAGCCTGGTGGAATCGCCTCAGGGCTGGCTGGCGGCCGGATGCAGATCCAGCCACGATTGTTTGAGTCGCGCTCTGGCTCATCTCTCCACCACCTCCTTCAGCGCCTCCACCAGCCGGTGGATGTCATCCCGGGTGTGAACCTCGGTCACGCAGTAGAGGGCGCTGTTGCCCAGCTCACGGAACTCGCCTGTCAGGTCTTTGCCGCCAAAGATGCCCCGCTCCAGGAGCCCCTGGTTGATGTCTGCAACCGGCCGGTCGAAACGCATCACGAACTCTTTGAAGTGGGGCGACTGGAAGAGAGGGGCCTGGATGCCCTCCACCTGGTCCATCAGTAGCATGGCATAGCGCGCGCGGGACATGATGCCCTTGCCGATCTCGACCATACCGCGAGGACCCATGAGCGCCAGGTAAACGCCGGCCGTGATGCCCCAGAGAGCAGCCGCGGTACCCACCCACTCCTTGCCCTGCTCCCGCACGGCAAAGGAGGTCCTTTCGTAGGCCACATCGCCGAATCCGTATTCCCCCTCGACAGAGGTCGGGGCGATGCCAAAGAGCCGGGAGGGGTATTCCATCACGTACTCAACTTCGTCGCGGGTGGCGATGAATCCCGCCTGGCCGCCGCCGAACTGCATGTGCATGCCGAGAGGCTGGATGTCGCCGCAGACAATGTCGGCGCCATAGTCAGCCGGCGGCGCCAGCACCCCCAGCGAGATGGGATCTACACTCAC
>JAUVHW010000290.1 GCA_030593075.1 Ardenticatenales bacterium | reverse complement strand
GGCCGGCTCGTTTTGCGTCTGGGAGAACTCTGGTATATTTCCGGTCCAGTGCGCCACCTTTGGAGCCGACACGATGCCCAGCAATCCGGCCGAATCGTCTTCCTGCTACAGCGGTTCCGGTGACGACGGAACCGCCGGCCTCTTGGGTGACGAGCGGGTGCCAAGTATTATCCGCAGCCGGATGCCTACGGCACAGTGGATAAAGCCAGCGCGGCGCTGGACCTGGCCCAGATGAAGGATGCCGCCGGCGGCAGCGGGCTCACACCGGCAAAGAAGGGCGAGCAGGGCTTGGCGGTGGTTGAGGCGTCGCGGTTGCATCCAAGCGGACCGGGGGCAGGAGACGAACGATGATCGGACTGGGGACCATCCTCAACGTCATCACTGTGCTGATAGGTGGTGTGTTGGGGACCCTGCTGGGCGGCCGGCTGCCGGTCCGGCTGCGAGAGACCGTCATGCACAGCCTGGGGCTCTTTACCATCGTCATGGGCGTGCACCTCACCATGGAGAGCCAGAACTTGCTGGTGGTGCTGGGAGCAGTGCTGATCGGCGGCTTGCTGGGCGAGTGGTGGCGGGTGGACGGCCGGCTGAAGCAGCTAGCACGCTGGCTGGAAGCCAGGGTCACCGGCGGCGACGATGCCGATGCCACGGCCCGCTTTGTCCGCGGATTTGTCTCCTCCAGTCTGGTCTTCTGCATCGGGCCCATGACGGTGGTCGGCAGCATCCAGGACGGGCTTGGCCAGGGGATCAAGCTGCTGGCAGTCAAGTCGGTGCTGGACGGGTTTGCCGGACTGGCTTTTGCCTCGACGCTGGGGATTGGCGTCGTTTTCTCCGGCCTGACCGTTGCCTTTTACCAGGGGGGGTTGACGCTTCTGGCGGCTCAGGCCAGCGCCTACCTGACGGAGGCCATGTTAGGAGAGATGACGGCCGTCGGCGGGCTGCTCATTCTGGGGATCGGACTGCTGCTGCTGGAGATCAAGGAGATCCGGCTGGCTAACCTTCTGCCTGCCCTGGTGCTGGCGCCCGGAATCGTCGCCCTGCTGGATGCCCTCCAGGTGGCCTGGGCGTAGAAAGGGGGCGCTACCGCAGCGCGCTACGGTTGTCAAGGACTGCGCCTTTCGCTGCCCGGACAGCCTTTGACGTTCTTCGGGTCGGGAGAGAGACCACCCTGAGCCTTCGGGGCTGGTGCAAGCCTCGCCAAGGTGCCAAGCCCTCGGTCCGCAGCCTTCGCAAGGCAGTTCGTCAACAGATTGCTGGGCCAGGTGGTGGAGGGGATCCTAAGAGTCTCTTCAGGCCGTGCTCCGCCGGGCTCGGCCCAGGTGTCCGGCCCGAAGACTCAGGATGCCTGAGGTGCCAGGCGCTTTGCAGGCGCCTGGCACCTGGCGCCTTTGACTTTTCCTAGGGTCGGGCTCGGGTCGAGGGTGAGTGGAAGGATGACTTTGAGCCGACTGTTGACGCTTGGTCGGTTTGCCGGGGAGCGCAGCTACTCTGGCCTGACCATCAGTTCGGCCTGAAGCTGGTTGGCCTGCAGGGTGATCACGTCAAGTGTAGCCGCCATATCCGCGCCTTCCAGAATCGCGCCGTACGCCCGCTCGATCACACCGTCGACAAAGGGATAGGAGATGAGTTCCGTCCCGTAGGCACCGTGTGGGAGCAGCCCCAGCGCCATCGCCCAGCGGGGGTTCTGCCCCATATAGTCGATGAGGTGTTCGCTGGCGCTGACGCGGCCGGGGAGGTAGTGACCCGCTTGCACCCAGGCAGCCTGGTTCTCGGGCGACGTGAGCCACTTGACGAATATCCAGGCAGCCAACTGCGTCTCGGGGGTGGTCGCCGGGATCAATAGGTCCCGGCCGTAGACCAGCTGCACCGGCTCGGCCGTGGCATGCGGAACTGCTGCCACTCCCCACTCATCGGCATTACGCCCCGCTTCCCTGGCCAGTTCGTTCACGTCACTCTCATAGTAGGGCAACTCAGAGGTGGACCCCAGCGCAAAGATCGCCTGGCGAGCAGCAAACACACGGCTGGAATGTGTCTCCGTGATCACGTGAGCACACCCCTGGTCGTACATCCCCTTGAGCAGGGTAATGGCCTGCGCCGTCGGCTCGCCGCTGTACGCGTATCCGGTCCCTGCGCCGTCCAGCACCGAACCGCCAAGGGCCAGCGTCCAGGTCTCCATCTCCGTGGCGTCGCCCTGCAGCACGTGGCCCCCGGTGTCATCCTCCGTGCTCCCGGACGCTGCGCACGCCATCTCCTGAAACTCCTCCGGCGTGGTCGGCGGTCCCTCGTACCCCAGCTCAGTCAGCCAGGTCTGGTTATAGTACAGGGCAATTGTCATCAGCTCCAGCGGGAATCCCAGCCGCAGGTTGTCCAGGCTCGGATGCACGCCCAGCTCCAGTGAGTAGAAATCGGCCTTTTCCTCCCCGGTCAGCCCCCAGCGCGCGTCGTTCACGTACGGATTCAGGTCAGCCAGTCCGCCGTCCAGACCATAGAGCGCCTGGTCGCGCTGGTAGCCCACCACCAACCCCGGCAGGTCTCCCGAGAGAGTACCGACGTTCATCTTGTCACGGAGTTCCTCGTAGCTCCCATGATTCTCCGCGCTTACTGAGATGCGGCAGTAGTTCCCACTGTTGAACTGATGAACCAGCGCGAGCAACTGGTCCTCGCGGGCGCCGGAGTACGAATGCCACCATACCACCTGCGCACCGCGCGGATCAAGGCCGGCCATAGGGCCATCGTCTGCCGGGGCGCACGGGCCGGCAACCTCTTCTGCGGGTTCGGCCGTGGGTTGGCCAATGGCCGGCGGGTCAAAAGGGAGTTCCTTACCGCAGGCGGTTAGTGCCAGCACCGGAACAAGCATGACAAGGATCAACCAGAGGATTCTACGAGACATTGCACTCATCCCTTACTAGCATTGGACCTGGCTCGGGTAGAACCCGAAGCTCGGGTAGAACCCGAGGCTCGGTCTGCTTCCGACCGACCCGAGAGCTTTGTGAACACTCCAGAGAGCCCGGTCGATGCCGCACACCGGCCAACCAGACGATCAACCTCGCGCCTTCACAGCACCATTTATAACACAACCCCTACCGGCTGCCCACCCTGCGGTGCCAGGCCGCCGAGCACTCCGGCCGACCCCGCACGGCTGCCGTTTCGCGCCGGTCGGTCGTCCCGGCCACCGGCGGCGAGGTCTCCAGTCAGAGTTTCCAGTGGAACGCAGTTGGACAGCCTGCAGGTTGGGCAGCAGTTGCCCGGCCGCGTCACTTGCCGAATGGCTTCGCGGTTGCGCATCCACAGGCAGACTCCAGGGCAGAGGAGCCAGTCGTTCGGGCGGCAAGCTGCGCTCTCTGCGGCCCCACGCACAAAAAAAGGCGGGCCAGAGAGCTCTCCCTGGCCCGCCGCTTCTGTCAAGAGGGTCGAGCTACTCTAGCTCGCCCATCAACTCGGCCTGAAGCTCATTGGCCTCTTCGGTCAGCGCATCGAGGGTGGCAGCGATGTCAGCACCCTGCATGATCTCGTTGTACGCCTGTTGGGCTGCGTCGCGCACCGACTGATACGAAATCAGCTGTGGCTCGTAGCTGCTGTAGGGCAGCAACTCCAGCGCCGTCGCCCACCGCGGGTTCTCGCTCATATACCCGCTCAGGTGCTCAGCCGTCCCGGCGCGCGTCGGGAAGTAGTTGCTGATCTTCACCCACTCCGCCTGTATCTCCGGCGAGGTGAACCACTTTAGAAAGACCCAGGCAGCCAACTCTGTCTCCGGCGTCGTCGCCGGGATCATCATGTCGCCGCCGTAGATGTTCTGCACCGGGTCGGCCGTGGTGTGCGGAATCGCCGTCACACCCCACACATCTGGATCGCGCCCCTCCTCCTCTGCCACCGTCTCAACGTCACTCTTGTAGTACGGCAAGCCGGAACTCGACCCCTGCGTAAAGATCGCCCGGCGGGCAGCAAACTCGGGGTTCGGATACCCTTCCGTAAAGAGGTAGGCACAACCCTCGTCGTTCATCTCCTTCAGAAAGGTCATCGCCTGTACCGTGGCGTCTCCGTTGTAAGCGTAACCGGTTCCCTCGTCGTCCAGTATACTCCCGCCAAAGGCCATCGTCCACGCCGCCACCGCCGATGCGTCGTCCCGCAGAATGTAACCACCTGTGCCATCCCCTTTGGCCTCAGCAGCCGCACACGCCATCTCCTTGAACTCTTCCGGCGTCGCCGGCGGCCCGTCGTACCCTAGCTCCTCCAACCACGTCT
>JAUVHW010000380.1 GCA_030593075.1 Ardenticatenales bacterium | reverse complement strand
TGCCGGCTGACTCTTGGACAGACTCTGCTTATCCAGTATAGTTGGGAGAACGCCGTTCCACGATAGCAGCATTCTACCCTTCCTGACCTGCTGCTTCAACGACTTTAGTCTCAGAGGACATAGATTGCCCAGACTCGCCGATAAGCAGACAGCGCGTCTGCTCCGCTCGATACCATACTTTGCCGAGCTCTCCCCGAGGGAGTTGGCCACCGCAGCCGCCAGCCTGGTGGAACGCCGCCTGGATGCCGGACAGATCGGCTTCCTGGAGGGCGAAGCATGTTCCGGTCTCCACCTGGTCGTGAGCGGGCAGGCCAAGGTCGCTCGCCTCTCGGCCGACGGCCGCGAGCAGGTGCTGACGTTGCTCAAGCCGGGGGATTCGTGCAACGAGGTGCCGGTGGTAGACGGCGGTGCCAACCCAGCCACCTTCACTGCTGTGGAGCCGACCACGGTCTGGATCTGGACGGCCGAGGAGATGGACCGCCTTCGAGCAGCAGTCCCCAGCCTGAGTGAAGCCATCATCCGGAGCCTGGCCACCCGGTGCCGGGAACTGGTGGATAGGATTGGCAGTCTTTCCTTCCGCTCCGTCACCGCCCGGCTGGCGGCCTTTCTGCTCGAGCAGACCGCCCCCCAGCCCCAATCGGGCCTCGATCGCCGGCGGTGGACCCAGGAGGAGATTGCAGGACATATCGGGACGGTGCGCGAGATGGTGGGTCGCGCCCTGCGCAACCTGGAGAAGGACGGGCTGATCCACTTCGACCGGCATCGTATCGAAATCGTCGACCGGCCGGGGCTGGAAAGCCTACTGTGAGCCATCGGCCGCCCCCCACCGCCGGCTGCATTCCTCAACACCGCGGCCGCGTCTCGAGATGCCAGGGCGACGCCGGTCTCAGCCCGGCGCCACCAGCCCCTCCGGGGTGATAGGCTGCGCCTGCTTGAAGGGCTTGACCTGCTCTTCTACATTGTCTTTGAGCAGGTTGCCCGAAACGTGCATCAGCGTGTCGCCATAGTCTGTGTCAATTCCCATGCTGGCGAGACACGGATAATGATGATGCAGCAGGCCGGCTTTCTCGCCGGCATCGTCGGCCGAAACACCAACTAGACGCTCCGCCGCGTAGCGTGCGCACCCGCACACCGCGTCGCGCTTTGTCTCAACGGCCGTGATCCGCCCCGTCTCTGGGTCCACGGTGATGGCGAGTTCCGGCCGGCCAAAATGGCGAGCAAACTCTGCGATCAGGGGACTGCTGACCTCGGACTGCTGGCGCCGGGCTGTGCGGTAGTGGGTCTCGGTGAGCGAGCAGAGCGGCTTGGGAGTGGCGCAGGCCACGTTCATGTCTGCCAGCCAACCACGCAGCTGGCGGGCCAACCCCCGCGGCAACCAGGCCTCGTTGTCGATAGCAGCGATCACCGCTTGGGCGCCCGTCAGCTGGGCGATGTCGGGCAGCAGCTCTGCCACTCCTTTGTGCTCGGCGAAGGAGAGAACCAGGTCGGCCGGGGGAAGCTCGTCAGGCAAGTATTCTTCGGGGTAGTCTATGACCGGTGGGAGCACGGCGGGCGCTCGCCAGGTCTGCACGCCCCAGCCGGCCGGGCCGTGGGCACGGATGTTGTCCACGTGGCGCTGCCCGTACTCGCCTGAGATAATGGCTAGAATCCGCATGGGCCCAGCTCGCCAGCTGCCGAAGGACGGCAACCCAGGGGCTGCTCAGCACCAGAACCAAGGCCGGATCTCACAGCTCGCGTCATCCCCGCCCCTCCGTCGTTATCGGCGTGCTGGACTCGCTTTGCGCATCATCCACGAGACGCCGCTCCGCCTCCAGTTCGCGGATGCGGCTGATCTCCTGGGTGACCTCCATCGTTCCCTGGTACTTGCCTTCCTCGTCCCGGATGGCAAAGTAGCGGATGTAGACGAACATCCCCTTGAAGTGGATCCAGAACTCTGCCACGTCGCGCCGGCCAGCGCGAAAGTCGTCCACGATCTGCTGGACCCGGTGGACGGTGGCCGGCGGGTGGCACTGCTGCACCTTGCGGCCGATGACGGCCGACGAACGCGAGAAGATCAACTCCCGGCTCCGCGAAAAGTACCGAACCCGATCCTCGGCGTCGACGTAGGTAATCTCGACGGGCAGATGGGTGAGCATCAGGTCTACCTGCTCTGCCGTGAGGACGCCGGTGTCCAGAACCAGCTCGCTGGGCGCGGTCCCGGTCGCTGCTGACCGGCCGTCAACCGCTTCAGATTCTGGCGACACGGTCAGCAGCGCCCCCTCGTCGGGCTCTACCTCCAAGACAGGAAGCCAGCCCCGACCAGGCTCTACGTAGCAGTAGCCGATGTCAGGCTCCTGGGCGCGGATCTCAGCCCACTCTTCCTGACTCAGCCTCTCAAGCGCGGCGGGAAAGAGGATGTTCTCCTCCTTGTAGAACATCTCGCTCAAGGCTGTCTTGAGCGGCGAGAACGTCTGCTCAATCTTAGTCTTGAACCCGGCCGGGTCATCGCCGGCGCCCGCCGCCAGTAGACCGTCCAGCGTCTTCCATCCGGCACGGATGTCGTCGTGAATCGCCCACATCACCGCAGAGGGCCCCGAGAAGTTGTGCTGCTCCAGGTAGGGGAACAGCAGGTTCTCTTTTCGAAGGTAGTGCTTCTCGTACTCGCGCAAGTGGGCCAATTCCTGTCGCGCCTTCTCCAGCCGGTCACCCTGCAGCTCCGCCTGGCACTCATCCAGCGCCGCCCGCAATGCATCCAGCACCTGTCTCGCGACGCTGTTCTCAGCTCGAAAGGTGTGGACCGGATGACCGGGGATCGTATCGGGAAGGCTGCTCACTTTGGCGTCCAGCGACTCGCGGAAGACCTCGACGTGGACATCGCAGAGCCGCTTCACTTCCGCCTCCGGCATGCCTTCATTTATGAGGTTCTGTTCCAGTTCCGCGATTTCCGTCGCGCCGATGTCCTGAATCA
>JAUVHW010000079.1 GCA_030593075.1 Ardenticatenales bacterium | reverse complement strand
ACTACCGCGAGGGCAACCCCTGCGGCGACGTACTGGGCGGGGTAGGTAACGATAAAGTAGTGAGGGAACACCGGGGTGCCGTGAAGCACGAAGGAGAGGGGCGGGACCATTGCGAGGGCCAGGACCGACAAAAAACCGGTGAACGCCGTGGGACCAGCAAGCGAGTGGAGGTCGGGGCCGACGTTGATCAGCCACGTGTACTCAACTGAGTCCAGATCAACGCTCGGCTGCCCTCCTCGGGTGACCGCCAGCAACTCATCAAGGCCCATCTGGGCGGTAGTCGCATAGTATGCAAACGGCAGTGCTGTGAGGACGGCCACGCCGGCGCCTAGCAGCGCCAGCCGCCAGTCTACCCGTCGCCGGAAGAGCAGGAAGAGAAGAATCGTGCCGCCGGCCAGCGTGACGGCCTATAGGTGGATCTGGGCTGCAATGGCGAGACTCAGCAGGTGGACGACGATGAATCGGGGCCGCCGCTCGACAAAGGCCAGCCCGGCGCTGGCAATCCAGGCGACTACGAACAGCGGTAGCAGGTTCTGAGCCCAGATCTTCCGTGAAAAGATGACCGCCCATCGGCTGACCGCGAACATGAGCGCACTGGCCAGAGCTGCAGAACGTCCTCAGTAGCGCCGCACGAACTACCAGCTGCTCAGCACTGCCACTGTGCTGAGCAGGCCGGTAAACAGCGTGGCCGAGTAGACGTGTTTCCAGACCAGGAGCGGCAGGGCATACAGCCACACGCTAATGGCCGGATTGGGGAGGCCGACCGAGCTACTTATCCCGCGAAGGGGAAAAGCCTTCCCCTCGACCATGTCCAGGGCTAGCGCCGTCAGACGGGCCTCATCGGCTTTGAACTCGGCCAATCCGATCCACCCCATGCGGAGCACCCCGCCCAGCAGGAGGACGGCTGCCAGCAGGACCGTCTCGGTACGGACCGAGATGGCTGCCCGCCCTGCCGGGCTTCTCCGTTTCTCCGCAGTCTGGCGGGACAGCTGATCTAGATGGTTCGCCATCCGATTGTGCCTAGAGACTCGCTGGATCACTGTCATCAGCTACAGGTGGCCCGGCGTGGTCCTGGCAGCCCCGCCGGAGGTGTCGCATTCCGGCCCCAGCGACCTGAGTGCCTGGTCCCGCCCTCAGTGCAGGGTCCTCTCGGTTCGTTAATCCCACCAGAAGATGACTGGCCGGGCAGTTCCGGGTGTCTCGCTCCCCGAGGGGCCGAGTGTGTTGGGGTACCGGAGGCGGAGGATCATCGGCCATCAAGACCAGTCAACTCTCGCACTGTGTCAGTCGCGCACCTCGATGAGGTCGGGCAAGATTAGGCGGTTCTCCGGCTCAGGCATTCCGACCGCGTCCCATATTGCCAGGCGCTGGCCATCGGCCGAGCGGTAAAGGCCGACTGCCACACTGTACGTGCCCGGTGGCAGGGCGCCATCAACAGCGATACTGTGTTCGTCCACTACCACTTCCCCTGGTTGCCAATAAGAGGTAGGATAATCCCCGCCCACGGGCGGTCCGTCCCCCTGCCCCCTTGAGTTCCCCGACTCGTCTAGCAAGTGGACAAAGACTGTGTAGTCATCCGAGGGCGCACCGGTGGCGTGCCAATAGAGCGTGAGGATGAGCGCACGTTGGTCCAGGTCATACCCATCCAGTGCAATGCTGTCTCCCATGGTCGCCTCCAGGGGCCGGGACGGCACCGGCGGGTCTGTCCGGCCGGCGCTCAACCTGGCCTCCCCAACCAGAACCAAACCCATCGGCGCGCCATCTGGGCTGCTGGCGGGCAGCGTTGATTGGGCTTCTGTGTCGTACAGGCCCACGCTCACCCGCAGGACCGCCGGAGCTGGAGCATCTTTGGCTACGTATACGTGGTAGGTGTCGCGCCACACCTGCCCGGTCTTCCACTGGCTGGTGGGGATCATCCCCCAGGCCGGGTAGCGGTTCACCTGCCCCACTGATCCGTACTCGCGACCCAGCAGGTGGACCGTGCTAACATAGTCGCGCTGCACGGGGCGTGCCGCTTGCCAGTAAAGGGTCACCTCTACTGGGGCATCGGCCGGACTGACACTCTGACCGTCGGGCATCTCGACTCCCACCAGGTGGATCTCGGCTCCGTCTGTGTCGGAGAAGGCAACAGGCCCGAACTCCGCCGACGCAGGGACAGCCGGCGCGGGGGCGGGGAATGCATAAGCCGGCCGGATGACCAGCCACGGTACTAGCAGGGCGGAGCCTAGCAGCCAGCCGGAGGTCATCAGCGCGAGACCCGGCCTTCTGCCCTCGCCTGCCCACGCTAGCAAACCGGCCGCCCACAGAACGTTCAGAGCGCCCAGGGCTGGAAACATCAGCCGCCCCTGGAATGACACGTCGATGATGTTCCAGCGAATCACCAGCAGAAACAGTACGGAGGCCCACGCTGCTAGCAACCAGGTTCCTTCCTCTGCTGGCAGGCGCTTCTTGGCGAGACCGAACAGCAGCCCGGCCGCACCGGCAAGCGCTGCCAGGTTGCAGACCACGTAGAAGGGCTCTGGCGCAGGAACATTGACCCCGCCGAACAATCCCCAGTAGCTCCGGTAGAAGGTGCCGAGTTCGCCGGTCCAGTCTTGCCAGGTCATCGGCGCCTCTCGCGTGCCCTGCACCGCAATGAACACCTCCAACCCGGTAGGATCACCGTATGTGTGCACGTTACGCACAAACCACCAGCCGCTGACAGCCAGGGCCGCTACCAACACAGTGATCCCGCCCACGAACAGCAGGCGCCATGCCCTTCGCCGCAGGGCCAAGCAGGCCAGCGTCACCCCAGTCAATGCCAGCAGGCTCCCGAGACTTAGCTTGGTCAACATTCCGAGTCCGAGGACCGCGCCCAGAGTCGCGCAGCGTCGCCAATGGGTACGTGGATCAAGCTCAGTCTGCCACATCCTTACCAGAAGGTAGAGGCTGAGATGGCCCACCAAAATGGCCAGCGAGTCGTTGTTGACGGCCGCGCTGACGAACAAGAACATGGGATTGAACGCCGTCAGGGCGGCCGCCAGTAGTCCCACCTGGTGAGTGAAAAGATCGCTCCCCAACCGGGCTGCCAATAGCACTGTTCCCACGCCTAGTCCTATGGACGCGAACCGGATTAGGTACACAGCCAGCACTGACCCGCGCCACGGAAAGGCCTCCCGCTGCGCATTGTGGATGATAAGGTTCTTGTTTGCCACCTGGCCCGGAATGCCGTTGAAGGCATGGGGATTCGTGTGGTGCAGTTCTGTCAGGTCGCTTGTGTCAATTGGCGCAGTCAGTGCAGCCATAAGGAGATAGTAGAGTGGTGGCTGAGCACCTTCCTGGAGCCACAGGCCCGGATCGGCCGGGTCAAGCACCGGTAGCGAGCGCTGGGTCTGTACATGTTGAACCACAGGGTAGTGCTTGTACTCGTCGGAGGCTTCCAACGGGGGAGTCGCCAGGGCATAGGTAGTTCCTAGCGCGAGATAACCCAGCACAATGCCGGTCAACAGCCAACGGTACCGTCTGCTCGTCAGCACAGAGTTATCCCCTCACGTCGAGCCAGCCCACACGATAGGCATCGTGGGGCTGGCGCACACCCTTCACAGACAATGGCCTGCGGACGAGCGTTGACGGATCGTACAGGCCAATCCAGACAGGATAGCGGCCGCCAGCCACCTCCAAAGGCAGCCGCAATGTATATGTATCGGAGATTACCTCGCCGGCCGCCCACAAGTAGGTTGGATAGTCACCGCTGAGGGGGACTCCGTCGGCCTGCGCCAATGGGGGGTCAGAGGGATCGCCCACGTGGACAAAGGTGGTCATATCCATCCCGGGCGCACTCTTGACCTGCCAGCGGACGAGCAGTGTTACGGATCCACCCGGCCGGACTGTGTGGGAGCTAAGAGTCGCCGCTGCGAGGTCGATGTCCGTGCCGATTTGGGCCAGAATTGGTTCCGTTGCGGCGGGCCAGCTGGCCGGGACCACTTTCAGAGTCCCAACATTCACGGTGTGTGCCCCACCCACCAGTCCCAGGTCGAGCTGCACTCGCGCTGGAACGAGGATGTCCCGTGATAGCCTAACACCGATTCTGTCTGCAACCGTCTCGCCGACTGGCCACAAGTTGGCCGGATAGAGGCCTCCACCATGGTAGCTCTGCAGCTTGCCCACCAACTCCCTCTGCCGGCCAAAGAGGACCAGCACGATTTGGGGCGCTCTATCGGGAACTGCGCGGGCTCGCCAATACAACGTCAGCCAGACGGTGTCGCCGGCTCGGGTCTCGGTTGTTTCTAGGTCGGCCGCGACTAGAGTAAGGTTCTGCCCCATGTCATGGTTGAGCAGCACCGCCCTGGAGGGAGGCTGCGCCACGGTCAGGGGAGCAGCGTAGGCGTCTGGTATGACAACCAGGAGACTCCACAGGCTGGTGGCCAACGCCAGCACGACGGAGAGCCAACGGATTCCACGCCACTTGTACCGCCCCAGGCTCCAGGCGAGAGCCAAAGCCATTGGCGTCAGTGCTGGAAACAGCAGCCGGCCCTGAGCCGCGGGAGTCTGCAGCATGAAACTCGTCAGTCCGACTAGAACCAGTAGCAGCCAGGCGCCCAGCAAGAACGCTGGCATCCAGGGCTGTTGCAGCAGCTGGCGGGGCCGCAGCCTGTAGGAGCGCGCCGGCCGCCGGCGCCAGGCAGCAGTGCTGGACCAGACAGCCTGAGTCAGAGCCAACAGCGTCAGAGCATGCCATGCCCCGTACACCCAGTCCGGCGCTCTTACGTTGAACCATCCAAAGACAGCGAAGAGCGATGGCCAGATGCCGGTCGATTCAGCTAGGACCTGAGAAACGGTATAGCCACGGTCGCCCCCGAAAAAGCCGATGAACGCAGTGGCAGCAGTGATGTCGCCGTAGAGTGTGCAATTGCGCCACAGCAACCACCCCGAGACGAGCAGGGCAGCGCCAGCCACAAGGAGGGCGGTCTCCCATAGCAGTCGCCAGTCACTATCGCGAACGGCCAGCAAGAAAAGGACGCCAACAACGAAAGGCAGGAGCAGCAACCCGACCGACTTGGTCAGGATCGCCAGACCGGTTGTGATCCCCAGTCCCAGCAGGCGTACCCAGCTGACATGATCCAGCCAGAGCCGGAGGAGCTGCCAAAGCGCGGCCGTGCTCAGCAGTATGATCAGGGGATCGTTGCTGACGGCACCGTGCAGGAAGCCGAACTGAGGCAGAAAGGCGGTCAAAGCTGCAGCCAGAAGCGCCAAATGAGGCTCACTCGGCCACAACAGCCGGCCGCTAGCGAAAATGCATAACAAGGTACTCACGCCGAACAGGGCCGACAGCGCCCGCAGTAGATGGGCGGCTAACACGTGGCCCTGCCATGGCCACGCCTCTACAAGTCCGTGCACGAATGCATTGATGTTGGTGGGGGAACTGGCGTCGCCCCGTCTCACAAACGGATTGCGCCAGATCAGGTCACGCGCGCCGTCGGTGTCGATGGCGTTGACCACTAGTGTACCCAGGAAGTAGTAGAGAGGGGGCTGGGCTGCCTCCTGTCCCATCCACCGGTCAGGCTCGGGGCCGACTCGAGGCAGGCTGCTGGTGTCGGCAATGACCTGCACCGTGAAGTAGTGACTGTCCTCATCGGGTGCCTCAAACAGCGGAACTACGATCCCATAGCCCAAGGAGAGCAGCAAGTACACGGCCAGGATCCCTGCCAGAAGACGACGGTAGTAGTGCTCGTTCACAGTAGCCCTATGGCGGCACGTGGAACGTAAAGAGACGGATAGCTGCGTTAGGAACCGGTCGATTGGCCTCGTCGCGCACGGGCAGCCGCTCCATGGTGTCCAGGCGATACCATCCGACCACCACGGTGTAGGCGCCGGGAGGCACGTCCTTTGGGAGCTGCAGCCGGCGGCCGTCTATCACCACATCGCCCGGTTCCCACAGCCGGGTAGGGAAGGACCCCGCGAGCGGAGGACCGTCACCCTGAGTGATGATGTCCCCTCCCTCGGAGAGCACGTGCACGAGGACCATATAGTCCCCATCTGGTTGCTGTACGCACCTCCAGGTCAGGGTAAAAGGCACAGTACTCCCAGGCAGCACGGCCGGCGGACCCGGCTGAGCTGCGATCAGCTCGACGTACTCGCCCAGGTCATACTCCAGGGGGTCGCCGACCGCAGCAGGTTGCTCAAGGGCTGCCAGCCGGATTTCGCCTGCGCTGATAGTGTTGTGTCCCTCCTCGGTCATCAGGCGCCCCTCCTCGTCATGGAGCCCCATATCCAGGCGCAGACCGTCTGGACCCACCGCATCGGGATCAATGTGGAGGGGTACTGTATCGACAATGATCTGTCCTGGCTCCCAGCGGCTGGTTGGGTATCGTCCGAGGCCCGCGTGCGTGTCGCGGCCGGCAATCCGCGTCCCGTCGGCTCTGACCAGCTGAACGAACTCGACATAATTCTTCTCGGTGGTTCCGGTGACCTGCCAGTATAGTGTCACGTCGAGCCTTTCACCAGGCACAGCCGAGCCAGGCGCTACATCGTACCCCAACAGTCGCGCCAGCCCCGGGTACTCCACCTCAAGCGGGTGTGTGATTTCGACCTCGTCAGCGTTGGTGTGGATCGGCGGCGGGGAGTAGGCCGGGGCCAACACTCCGACCAGCGCACCTGCAGCGAGGAGCAAGAGAGCGGACGAGAGCGGCACCAGCACAGCAGATCGGTGGCGCTCAGGCAGCCACTCTGTGATTCCCAACAGGAGCGCAGGCGCGATCACTGCGTAGGCAGTGAACAGATAGCGGCCAAAGTCGGCAGTAGCGCTGACCGTCATCCGGGCGAACGTAGCGCCAAAAGCTGTCAGGGGAGCTGCTGCCAGTGCTGCCAGTAGGGCGGCCGGGACGCGGTAGTGCCAGTTGCTGCGCCACGAGCGCACCAACCAGATCACCAGCCCGCCTGCGGCGGCCAGCATGAGCGTACGGAGCAGAGCGTAGACCCACGGCGGCAACGGGATCTGACCATAGCCAAACACGCCCCAGAACGAATCGAGCAAGAAGCCGAGTTCGCGGACCGCGGCCGTCACGTCTGGCGCGTTCTCACGAATGCCCCAGGTTGCCGCCTGGGCACCCATGCTGGTTGGGTCGCCATAGATCAGTTGATTGCGCACGAACCACCATCCAGAGAGTGCGACCATCAGACCGCCCACGACCAGTACTGAACGGCCAATATCCCGGCGCCAGTGGGGGCTGGTGCGCCTGTCCAGCCAGTTGCGCCAGGCTACGGCCAGCGCGACTGCCGACCCAAGGAACAGAAAGGTGATTTTGGTCAGCGCACCCAGGCTGCAGACCACGCCTAGAAAGGCTGCCCGGCGGAGGGATGGGCCTCGGAGCCAGTAGCGCCCCGCACCCCATAGAGCTGCCGCGGCCCAGAGGTTGGTCAGTGCATCATTGTGAACCGAACTCTGGATGTACAGGAACATTGGGTTGAATGCGACCAAAGCTGCCGCGGCAACCCCGGCCGTCGGCTCGTCGGCAAACAGCTCGTCAGCAAGGCGGAAGACAATCCAGATAACGCCTACACCCATGAGTAGCGACAGACATCGCATCAGGTGCACCGCCAGCGCCACGTCGCGGTAAGGCCAGCCCTCTACCGCGGGATTGTGCAGGTAGAGGTTCTTGTTGTCCACGCCTGGCTCCCACAGCCGGTAGGCCCAGAAGGGGTTGGTCTGCTCAACCAGCGTCTGCAGGCGATCGCTGGGCACCCGGCCGATCAGTAAGGCACCGATGGCATAGTAGAGCGGTGGGTGGTGTGCTTTGGAGAGCTCGTCCTCTTCCAGGATCGGTAGGCGCCGCTCTGAGGCGAGAAAGAGGATGTTCTCATAGTTCAGCACTTCGTCGGGGCTTTCTAGTATCGGGTTGACTATGCTATAGGATAGACCCAGCCCGAGATACACGACGACAATAGCGCCCAGAGCCCACTTTTGTGTCCTGCGATCCATGGCGACTGCACCCTGTCAGGACTTCCGCTCGAGAGTCTCCCGCAGCCTGCCGGTGTCCGGCAGGCCGAGCGCCCGAGCGACCTGGGGAGAGAGGTCGGTTGGTGACCAAGCTCATATCCGGGCACCATATCCCTGGCGGCCGTCCATTCAGTGGCTTCAGGATTCTACTATAGGGATGCTGAAATGGGTAGCGGAGCATGCTGCCACACGGTCCGATTCGGCAGCGACCGACGTTCCGAAGCCCAACACCGTCCCCTGATTGATGGCACCGCAGTCAAGGCGACCAGGCGCCCGGAGCTATCGGCCAGGCCACGACCTGTTCTCCAGCGTGGGGCCGGGCTCCGAGTCACGCTGGAGGGAATTGGGTTCCCAACGTACGGTGCGATGACGTGCGGTCTGACTCTGCACCGCTCGACAGGCCGGCGCAATCCAGAAGCCCGTCGGTATGGCCCCAATTCATGATTACCTGTCGCTGCGTTACCCACTGGTACCTGCGAGCCGGCTTCTGCAATGCCTGGCCGGCATGATAGGGAGGCCGCGTTGCGGCAGCGGAGGCTGGTGGGCTGGGCTTCCGGCCAGGCACTCTGGTCGGCATGACAGGGAAGCCGCGCTGCGCCAGCGGAGGCTGGTGGGCTGGGCTTCCGGCCAGACCCCTACTCCGGCAGTGGGCGAAGAACTAGTGCGCCGTCGGGCACCGCCACGCCGCCGACAGCCAGAGGGGCCCGACGGTCGGGCTGCTTCGGATCATACATGCCCGCCGTGAGGTACAGCCCTTCAGTCGCCAGGTCGGGAGGCAGCTGAATCGCGTGCGAGTCCACGATGATCTCTCCCGGCCGCCAACTCTCCAGCGGCCTGGTCCAGTTCGCCGGTGCGCCACTCGCTTGCGCCAAGGGCGCCTCACCTGGGCGCCCCAGGTGGACAAACACGTGGTAATCTGCGGTCGGCTCGCGCTCGGTCTGCCAATACAGATCGACCGTCACGATGTCTCCCTCTCGCTTCACTCTGTATCCGAGCAGCCGGATCGAGGAGTCGATGGAGATGTTGTCCAAGCGGTGCTCAACGTCGTCCGGCAGCTCTCGCACCAGGGGCCAGTCTGCCACGCGCACTTTGCCCACGCTGGACCATCTCTGGCGCTCCGCGCTGGCACCATCTGCTCTACGTACCGAGACTTGTACCCGATAACTGCCTTCGGTGTGGAAAGGCACCTCAATGGCTATCCTGTCACGCACCAGTTCTCCCCCTTGCCACTGCTGCGGCGGGTAGTCAGAAGGGCCCAGGGGCGCTGCTTGCTCTGCCACGGTGCGGCCCAACCAGTCCACCAGTCGCACCGTTGCTGTCAGGTTGCCGTGTGTCGGTGGCCCTGCACGCCAGAGGAGATGCCCCACTGCCCACATTCCGGCCCTGAACTCCTCGGCCGCCCACTCCAGTCTCGCCAGCTCCAGGCCACCATCGAATCGCGCGACTATGGGCAGCGACTGTGGCAGTTCCGGCCGCTGGACATCCAGTGTGCCGGCAGGCTGGACCTGCTTGCCCAGGACCAATTCCATCGTGTACGGCACGGGGGCAAACCCGATGGGAAGTGGTAGCCAGAGCTGCTGTTCCATCAGGGTGCCATAGGGAGGCTCCAGCGATGGCGGCACCCGCAGGGCAGTACATCCTTCACTCCAGAGAGTGGCACTTGAATCGATCAGCCGCACGCAGGCTGATGGTGGCTGCTCGGCTGGCTCGCCGTCCCTTGACCAGAACACCGTCAGCCAGGTACCCGCGCCTGCGACCGCTTCTGGTTCGGTCCCGACTCCCCTGACCTGATATGATCCTTCGCGCAACTCCAGCGACGGCACATCGGCTGGTAGACTGGCTGGCATTTGGGGTGGCTGGTAGAGTCGGAGCCAGAGCGTCGCCCAGCTGGCTGGAAAGTTGACCGAGTCCAGCTGTACCATGTGTGTTTTCATCCATTCTGGCACAACTCTCTCGTCGAAGGAATCTGGCGTGGGGTGGCTCACGAACCAAATGCGCCGGTGAGGCTGGGTCCACGCAGCCAGCTCCTGCAGCGCGGCCGCTTGGTCTCGGTTGCCGTATCTTGGCAGAGCGGTGTACGGCAAGTCCAGCGCATAGTACTCATAGGTCGTCATCATGACTGCGTTATGCCACAGCACG
Source organism: Ardenticatenales bacterium (assembly GCA_030593075.1). Taxonomy (GTDB): domain Bacteria; phylum Chloroflexota; class Anaerolineae; order Promineifilales; family UBA4811; genus JAUVHW01. The sequence continues at coordinate 3,549 of JAUVHW010000079.1, read as the reverse complement.
GCGTCCCCCGGACGGGCACGCTCCTCAATGTGGTCCGCCAGCCCGCGCACGTCGTCGCGCACCATGGGTGGGTCGGCCACGGTCTGGCAGAGGGCCAATCCGCCGGAAACCAGCGCAGCCAGGCCCACCAGCGCTGCACTAGGCCACGAGCGGCGGCGAAGCGTCGCCAGGCCGTGCCCCATCAGCAGAAACCAATACGGACTGACGATGATGAGATGACGGGGGTTGGAGTAGTTGGCCTGCAGCCAGGACGCCAGAGAGTAGAGGGCTATCGTAATCAGGAATCCGCCAACACCCACCAGCCCGGCCCTCCAGCGCCGGGTCCGGGGCGCTACGTCCAGGGTTAGCGCGCCGGCTATGATCAAGAGCAGGAAGGGAACACGCCGCCATCCGGCGCTGGGCATTGGGTCGGCGGACCCGAGGGAGAACGTGTCGACGGCTTGCCTCAGCAGCGTGCCCGGCGCGGGACGAGAAAAGAAGAGGAAACCGGGTGCGGTGATCAATTCGCGGATGTATGGATACAGGGGAATGGCAGCTAGGCCTGCGCTGATCAGGATGATTATTGGTATCCAGGCGCGTCTCTCAGTCCGGGCGGCGATGTAGGCGATGACCGCGAATCCCACCACAAAAGCGCCTCCGTAGTGGGTGTAGATTAGCACTGCCGCCGCTACACCTAGCGCAATGTGCCTATGCCAGCCTGTTCCTCGGTGGGCAGATGACCCAGAGGCTCTGTACAGCAGCTGCCACAGCGCTCCCAGCAGCACCAGGGTCTCCAATAACACGCATGCGTACATGCGCGCCTCTTGGGCGTACCAGAAATGGTAAGGGGATAGCGCGGCAAGTGCGATCGCCCAGTACCCGGACTCGGCTCCCCATATGCGTGACCCGACCGAGGCAAACATTGCCAGTGCAAGCACCATGGCAACTGCTGAAGGGAAGCGCAAGGCAAACTCACTGCTACCCGCCAACAGGCGCCAGCCGTGTAAAAGCAGAAAGTACAGCGGAGGGTGCAGGTCGGGAGACAGTACTCCCTGCACGATGTTCCGGTTGGCCAGCGTCATTGGGAGCGACTGCTGCGACCGGACGATGGTCAGCCCCTCGTCGCGCCAGATGCTCTGAACATCCAATGTAGAGACGTAGAGGCCAAAGGCAATCAGAATCAGTCCCGCCAGCAGCCAGCGGTGCAGGCGAGTGCTCTTGTCTTCCTGCGGCAAGCCTCCTACGGTTTCCCGCGCCGTGCCACCCGGAGGTCGAGGCTTCATGATGTCCGGCCGCGGCTCAACGACAACAGTGTCCAACGGAGTGCGGCCGAGGCTGCCCAGGTAAGCGACCAGTACCAGTGCGCCCGGGCAGGCGTGTCATCCCGTGGCAGCCAACGCTTAGCGGTTTCCGTCCTGCTTTCAGCCGCCATCAGGCTAGCCCGGTCCCGTTCTGGCCCGGAGAAGGCAGTGGCAGCGTGGACGACGAGTCAGAAACGCTGAGCGGCATCATGGTGTTCAGTGCTGTCCAGTTCGATATTCTACTATGTGCGCGCCGGAATGAAAAGCTGGCCTTGGCGGGCCGGGTTGGCAGTGTGAAAGACCCAGGCAGCAGTAGGATCGGGGGGCTGCCACGCAGGCGCCTCTTACCGTCGCTGTGCGGGCAGAGTCTGAAACGGCGCGAGTCGCTTGTCTCGGCAGGGTCCGGCTGGATGGACCGCAGCCAACTAGGGGCAGTTCACTCCAATGCTCCCGGAGCTGGCGCTGTCGTGCCCAGGTCGATCACGATCGCATCATCCGGGACGCGCTCACCCGCGGCCGTGTACGCTGGCAGGCGGGTGCCATCCGAAGGCCGGTATAGACCCACCAGCAGATGAGTGCCCCCGGAAGCGCAACCCTGCAGCTGTACACTGTGCTTATCAGCCAGCACCTCGCCTGGCGCCCAGTAGGAGGTTGGGTAGTGACCATTCAGTGGTGGGCCATCGGCCTGACCACACAGATCACCGTGCTGATCGAGCAGATGGACAAACGCCGTATAGTCCGCATCGAGTTCCCCCAGCCCGCGCCAGTAGAAAGTGACCTCCAGAGCTTCGCCGCGTATTTCGGGACTGGGCGCCATATCGAAACCGACTAGTTGGACCTTGCCCCCCAGCGTGTAACTCAGCGGATGAGGGATCTGCTCTATCGAGATCGGGGCGGCCGCCAGCCTGAGCACCGCCGGCGTCGACACCTCGCCCAGAGGAATGTTGCCTGCCAGGACACTGACCGAGACGCGGCACTGGGCTGGCGCTCCCTCCTGCACCCGAAGTTGGTACTCGTCGCGCACAACGTCGCCCGCGCGCCACAGATCCGGGGGGTAGATCTCGCCGGCCGGCCTCGAATCCCGCTGGCCCACCAGTCGTCCGCCCACCGTCCACAGTCTCACCACGGCTCTCAAGTCGGCCGGCGGTGTGTCCTCCACCTGCCAGAACAGCGTTACGTTGACAGTGCTGCCCTTCTCGACCTCACGCGGTTCCACTTCTGCGGCCAGCAGACGCACTTGCCCAAAGGCCGCGTTGTCAAGGGGTATCCCCAGCGCGGCCGCCTCCATCGGCGAGACGAGCGGCCGCGCAAAACGGGGCGCAATGGCGTAGAATGGGCTGGCAACAGCTAGGGTGAACAGACTTGCCGCCACCACGCCCAGCGTGACAGTCGACCAGCGTCGAGGCACGGCCGCATCCAGTCCCAGCGCCAGCAGCAGTGAGAACGCCCCAATTCCGGGAAAGAGCAGACGCCCTTCGGCCGAAGGCGTAGTGGTCATGTAGCGCACCAGGCTGGCAAAGAGCAGCACGAACCAGGCGCTCGCCAGCAGTAGACCCGGTGTGCTTACCCCGGCACGCGCCCTGCGGACGGCAATCAGCCTCACCCAACCTGCGACGGCCAGCACCGCGAGCAGGCCGAGTCCCCAGAATACCGGTGTGGGAAACAGCCCGTCGTACGGTGACCAAAATGAAGTCGCCACGTGGCCGAGTTGCGTCAGCAGCTCAGGCAGGCTGATCCCGCGCACCCCAATGTCGGCTAGCCAGACGTCCCACGCAAGGGGGTCGCCATAGAGCATCCAGTTGCGCGCGTACCACCAGGCCGCGATCACGGCGGCTACGCCAAAGACAATGGAGCCGCGCACCACCAGCCCCCGGGAGTCTCGATCTCGCACCCACTTGAGCCCCAGGGCCAGCGCTACCAGGAACAGCAGTGCCAGCGCGCTCAGCTTGCTCAGTAGGGCCAGTCCGAGCACTAGGCCCAGCGCGAGTTCCAACCCGCGGGTGGCTTCTTCTTCAGCCAACCGGATGGTGAGCCAGAGGGCAACCGTGCACAGGCAGGCGGCCGCCACATCATTGTTGACCACACTGCTGATGAAGACAAAGTGCGGATTGAACGCCGTCATTGCAGCGGCCGCCAGAGCCACACCAGGCCGTCCGGGTACGACCTGGCGCGCGACGAGAAATGCGCCGGCCACCGTTCCTGCTCCCCACAGCACGCTTAGCAGCCGGACGATGTGCACAGCCAGCACTGCGCCGTGATAGGGAAACGC
>JAUVHW010000305.1 GCA_030593075.1 Ardenticatenales bacterium | reverse complement strand
GCCGCCACGTCCATCGCCGTGGTGAGAACTCGCTCCACCGGCAGGAGAACCCGGCCGGCGGCGCCCCGAAGGTCGATGGTCTTCAGGTAGCGCTTGCAGTTGCCGCAGACGTAGAGCCGGTGCGGTCCATCTTGCTCTGGGTAGTAGGAGAGTTGGCTGTGATCAGCGCTCTCGCAGAAGGGACAGGTCAACCGGGCGAATGGCCACTCGTTGTCGCACCGAGAGCAGAGCAGGTGGCGCATCCCCTCCTCGTTGGCGCCAATGGAAGCCAGGTCGGGCTCTCCACCGCAGATAGGGCAGTACCCGCGCCGCCACCCCTTCTCGCCCACCAGCCCGGCGTATGCCTCGGCGTAGCGCTGGAGAAAGGGTCGGAGAGCGTGGGTGAGGGCAAACCCGCGCAGGCTCGGCTCTCCCTCGGCCTCGGAGCCCCGGCCCCCGCCTTCGATCATAAAGCCAGAGACCTCGGATCTGAGCTGCGCTGGATCGTCCTCGGCCGCCCTTTCCAAGGCCCCGAACGCTTGGGTCAGGTCGCTCCGGTGCTCGGCCGCCACCTGGCAGACCTGGCGGTAGAGCGCAGTGAACGAGTCCCAATCCAGCTCCAGTTCGCTGGCGCTGACCAGTGGGATGCCCTGCCGCCGCCTATCGGTGGCTTCCTCGGCGCCGATCTTGACCTCCACGGGCGCAATATCGATCTCTATCTGGGCTTCCAGCAGCGCGATCTGCAGGTCCAACACCTCGGCCCAGTCGGGCATTGATTCCTGCGCCAGGCGTAGCTGCTCCAGAATTCGTTTTTCAGAGGCGTCTAGTGGCATTGAGTTTCCTGTCTACTAACATAGGTTTCGTAGATTCGCACGGATCATACCGATCTGTGCGGATTACGGCAAGGTTGCACGTCTACCAGCGGCGTGTTCGGACCGGCTGGACGCGCCGTCGCGACGGTCTGCTAGAGGCAGTGGCAGACGGCGAAAAAGCACAGGCCGGAGATTGGATCCCCGGCCTGTGTCTATAGATACAGCTTGATTTAGGCTTCGCCGGTGCTCAGCTCATGCACCGAACTCGCGGTAGCCTGCTTAGTGTGATCCCGCTTCCTCTGGAAACACGGGCAGGAAGCGAGATGCCAACATAAAGGCGAACACGCCGGTAGAGACCAGGCCAACCGTGAGGGCGAATTCCATCCAGGTGGGGAAGTAGGTGGTCTCAACCGATGCCTGGGGTGCAACCAAGGTCATGACGATGCGGTTGAGAACCAGTCCCACGATCACAATCACTGCGCTCCAGAAAAGCCCGGCAGGACTCTCCCTCACCTTTCGAATAGAGAAGAGCACGATGGGCAGGACCACCCCGCCCACGATCTCCACCAGGAACAGGTTGCTCATGATCGTGCCCCTGAACATCAGCCAGAGCTCACCAGCAATGAGTAGATCTCCCAACCTGAACACCAGGTAGAAGCCCAGCACGTAGGGGATGGCCCGACCAAGATTGGACAGGATGTCCATCTCCAGGCCGCGCTTGAACGCCTTTGCGCTGAGAGAGGACTCGACGATCACCATTGCCAGCCCCACCGCGATGGCAGAAACGTAGAAGAAGATGGGCAGGACCGGCGAGAGATAGAGTGGGTGTAGCTTGTCGGGCATGATCATGAACAGCGAACCCAGGGAGGACTGGTGTAGCGTTGACAAGGTGATACCAGCGATCACCAGCGGAAGCGTCACCGCGTGGGCTGCCCGCAGCAGTTTTGGCTTGTTGAAACGCTCAAAAACGAGCGGTAGCAACTCTAGGAACATCACTGTGGTATAGAGCATCACACACCAGGCCACTTCGAACAGTACGGAGTGGGGGTTCCAGTAGATGATGGCGTGCCACAGGCGCCACGGTTGCCCCAGGTCTGCCAGCAGGCCCATGATGACGAGCAAGTACCCCAGGAAGCCGGTCAGAATGGCCGGTCTGAGGATGGGCCGGTACTTCTCCAGGTTAAAGATGTACACGACCGCCGCTATGGTGAAGGCCCCAGCACCGAGGGCAACACCGCTGATGACGTCGAAGCCGAGCCATAACCCCCAGGGGTAGAAATCCGACAGGTCGGTTGTCGCCCCCAGCCCTTTGGTGAAGCGCACGATCCCGACGACCAGCCCGAGCGCCATGAGAATCAACAGGATGATGGTGCCAACAGGGATGCGGCGTCTCTCCAATGCTATCTCGGACATGCTATTCCTCCTCCTTCCCAGGTGCGCCAGATTCTTCTGCCTGCTTCTCGCTGTGATGTTTGGTGAGCCAGTAGGTGCCACTCAGAAGAGCTACAGCGCCTACGATCACGCTGGGGGTAGCAAGGATAGCGATCTCGCTCCATTCCGTGACCGGCTGCGTGTCGAGGTCTGGGAACCCCAGCTTGTCAAATGGAACTGGCGAGATGTACAGCCACGACGTGCCGCCGATCTCATGGTCGCCGTAGATGTGACCGTAATACTTGTGCGGCCGCGCGTTGATGCGACGGTGCGCTTCCTTGATCAGGTAGTCTCGGCCGCCGAAGGTCAGCGCATCGGTGGGACACGCCTTGACGCAGGCGGGTTCGAGTCCTTCCTCCACGCGGTCAAGGCAGAAGGTGCACTTGCGGATATATGGCACGGGTGTGTCCCACTCGAACTTGGGAACCCAGAACGGGCAGGCCATCATACAATAGCGGCAGCCGATGCACTTGCGGGATTCGTACACCACGGGCCCGCTTTCCAGCTTCTGGAGGGCGCGCACAGGGCACGCCGAAACGCAGCCGGGGTGCTCGCAATGCATGCACTGTCGCTTGGCAAACACCCAGTGGAGCTTTCCTCCCCACTCAACTTCGTTGAACTGGATCAGGCTCCACGTGTCAGCGGAGAGATGTGGAGGGTTATCGTAGCAGCCCAGGCATTGGGTCAGCTCGCCGGGGTTATCGTTCCATGCCTTGCAGGCCACCTGGCACGCGCGGCACCCCATGCAGCGAGTTAGGTCAACTAGTACAGCGCGGCTCATTATTCACCTCCCTTCACGACATCTACCAGGAACGCCTTGTACTCGGGGATCATTGTGTTGGCGTCGCCCACGTGCGGAGTCAGCTTGTTGGCGCTGTCCCCCACGCAGAGCCCCAGGAAACCCCAGTGCCAGGGCATGCCAATCTGGTGCACTGTCTTGCCGTCCAGATCAAAGGGCTTGAACCGCTTGGTAACCACGGCTATTGCCTGGATCGATCCACGCTTGGACTTGATGGTGAGCCAGTCGGCGTTCTGGATGTCTTTCTCCTCGGCCAGTTCCTCGCTCAGTTCAACGAACATCTGCGGCATCAGCTCGACCAGCCACGGCAGGTTGCGGGTCATCTGGCCCGCCTGCCAGTGCTCGGTGACCCGGTAGGTGGTCGCCACGATCGGAAAGTCGTCAGGAGTGCCGATTTCGTCCGGCCGCCAGATAGTGATAGCGGGGTTGTTCTGGGTCTTGGAGAACGGATGTGGGTTAAGCGGGCTCTCGACCGGCTCATAGTGCTCGGGGAACGGTCCTTCGGCCCGGCCGGGACCAAAGATGTGGGCAAAGCCTTCCGGCTTCATGATGAACGGATAGCGGGTGCCCTCCATGTTCATCGGCGCCCAGCCGCCGTCGGGAATGTCGCCCTCCCACTTGGTTTCTGACCCCGTCCACCGGATGACAAAGTCCTCCGGATCCCACGGGTTGCCGTCCAGATCCACCGAGGCGCGATTGTAAATGATGCGGCGGTTGACGGGCCAGCACCAGGACCACTTGGAATAGAGGCCGATGCCGGCTGGATGATAGTCGGTGTTATCACGCGACATCTGCTTGTTGCCATCAGCCTCAGTGTACGAGTGGGTATAGAGCCAGTTGGACGACGACGAGCTGCCGTCGGCCTTCAGGTGGCCGAAGCTGGCCATCAACTGACCCTCTTCGTACTGAACCGAGCCATCGTCCTTCTTGATGGTAGCCTCAGCCCAGCCGTTGATCTCGCGCGAGACCAGGTCAACCATGCTCTCCGCGTTGCGG
>JAUVHW010000093.1 GCA_030593075.1 Ardenticatenales bacterium | reverse complement strand
AGGAATGGAGTGCGCTGTGGGAGGAGTTCGAGGCCGGGCAGAGCGTCGAGGCCAAACTGGCGCGAGCGGCCGACAAGCTGGACATGCTGCTGCAGGCCTACGAGTACGAGCGTGCGGGATTCGCTGATCTGGAGAGCTTCTGGGGGGAGGGTGCCCTGCAGGACCATGGTCTGGAACCAGTTCGCCTGATGTTTGCCGAACTGCGCCGACGCCGGGGAGAGCTTGAGAGCGGGTGCTCGGGCGCGCAGTAGCTGCCGACCCGCTTCGCGTAGCGACCAGCCCACGCCATGAACCATTTGTGATTTGACGGAGGTGACAATGACCGAGTTCGACTCCTCTTTGATGGAGCAGATGCGCCGGCACAGGTCAATTCGTGAGTTCAAGCCGGACCCACTGCCGGAGGGGATGCTGGAGGCCATCGTCAGCAGCGCCCAGATGGCCTCCACCTCGTCCTATCTGCAGTACTATAGCGTGGTGGTGGTGGAAGAGGTGGACAAAAAGGCCCGCCTGGCGGAACTGTGCGGAAATCAGGACCAGATTCGCCAGTGCCCCACCTTCCTGGTGTTCTGTGCTGACCTGCACCGGTTGAAGCGGGTCTGCGACCGGGAGGGCACGCTCATACAGACGGGCTACGTTGAATCGTTATTGGTTGCGGCGATAGACGCTGCCTTGCTGGCGCAGAACGCGGCGCTGGCGGCCGAGTCGCTGGGACTGGGCATGGTCTACATCGGCGCGATACGCAACGAGCCGGCTCAGGTGATTGCCGAGCTGGGCCTGCCCAACCTGACATTCCCGATTGTCGGCATGTGTCTGGGCTACCCGGCCGTAGATCCTCCGAGCAAGCCCCGGCTGCCTCTGCCGGCCGTCCTGCACCGGGAGCGGTACCAGGCCAAAGCGATGGATGCGCACCTCGACGCCTACGACGCAAAGATCGTCACCATGGAGATGTTCCGGCACATGGAGACCGGCGAGGTGTACGGCTGGATGGCCCGCGCCGCTCGGCAGGCGGCCTACACCGATCCCAAGCGGCTGCGTGTGGACGTCGGCCGCGTGCTGCGTGAGCAGGGCTTTGGCCTGAAGTGAGGTGAGCAGTGAGCATAGAGATTCCACTGCGCCAGCGGCCGGCCGACGATGCCGGATACCTGGAGCAAATGACCAAGGCGATCTTTCGCTCTGGGTTCAGCTGGCGGGTCATACGGAGCAAGTGGCCCAACTTTCAGCGGGCCTTTGACGGCTTTGACGTGGAGAAGGTAGCGGCCTACGACGAGCGCGACGTTGAGAGGTTGCTGGCGGATTCTGGCATAGTCCGCAACGGGCGCAAGATCGAAGCCACCATCCAGAACGCGAGGACAGTCCGTGATCTCGCGGCGGAACATGGTTCCTTCCTTGCCTACCTGCGCAGCCTGGACCACCTGGATTACCCGGCGCGGCGCAAGGATCTCACCGGCCGGTTCCAGCACCTGGGTCCAACCGGAGTATTTGTCTTTCTGTACACTGTGGATGAGGAGGTGCCGGCGTGGGAGGATCGGAACCGGTGACCTTTGGATGGCAAGTTCGACTCTCGAAGAAGTGATGGTGAAGCTGAGCTTTGTCTATATGACTGCGGGTAGCAAGGCCGAAGCCGCGAGGATCGGCAGAGAGCTGGTTGAGAACCGGCTGGCTGCCTGTGTGAACATCCTGGACGGGATGAACTCCATCTACCGGTGGGAGGGCAAGGTTCATCAGGAAAGCGAGGCGGTCCTGATAGCCAAGACCAGGGAATCCCTGCTGCCGGAGCTGGTGGCCAAGGTGGAGTCGCTGCACAGCTACGACTGCCCCTGCATCATCTCCTGGCCCATCGAGGGCGGCAGCCACAGTTATCTGGAGTGGATAGCCAACGAGACCGGGTAGCCGCAGGTGCGGTAACCGGCGACCAAGCCGGGCAGTTATGCCGCGCGCGATCTCGGCCGCTGCAATGGAGCAACGAGTGTGAGCATTGACCACGTTGTGGACCGCGGTGCCCTGACGTCGCAGATGTACGCGACCGAAGGACCCCTGGCGGTTCGCATCCAGACTCACGAGCTCTACACCCAGCCGCCGGCCGACTTTGTCGGGTGGGTCCTGGACCACGTGCCCTGGCGCGGCGAGGAAACCGTGCTGGATATCGGTTGCGGTGCCGGAGCCTACCTCCAGCCCGTCTGCGACCGCCTGACGGGGACCGGCCGCCTGCTGTGCGGAGACCTGTCGCTTGGAATGCTGCGGGACGTGGCATCCCACCCCCTGCTGAGCCAGGTTGCCCTCCTCAATGCCGACGCGGCGCATCTGCCGCTGCCTGACCAGAGCTGCGACGTTGTGCTGGCTAACCACATGCTGTACCACGTTCCAGAGACAGAGCAGGCGGTCTCGGAGGCGCATCGTGTGCTGCGGCCCGGCGGCTATCTCCTTGCTGCTGCCAACTCGTGTCACTCGATGCAGGCCTTGGCAGATGAGGTCAAGAGGGCTTGCCGCCGCCTGGGGTGGCCGGCCGAACTGCGGGGTCGACCTGAGCGGCGGTTCAGTCTGGAGAACGGCCGGAGCTGCAACAAACCGGTCTTCGACGAGGTTGAACTGCACAGGCTGGAGAGCGCCCTGGTCTTTCCCACGGCCGAGCCTGCGGTGGCTTACGTGGGGAGTATGCTTCATGCCTACACCTCCGCGCTGCCCGACCCCTCGGCGCTGCTTGACCAGCTCGGCCGCCAGATATCGTCTATTGTCGCGGAACACGGCGAATTCCGGGTGCCCAAGACCACCGCGCTGTTTGTCGCGCGGCGCGCGGAGTAAGTGCCGCCTGCGGCGCCCCTGCTTCGGGCCTACGTACTGAATGAGGTCTCTGTGTCTCTGACCGCTTTCGACAACGGTAAACAGCGGGTGATAATGTTTGGCGGCAAGGGCGGGGTGGGCAAGACGACCTCCTCGGCCGCCACCGCGCTTCACTTTGCCGCCGCCGGCCGGCCTACGCTGATAATCTCCAGCGACCGGTCTCCTTCTCTGTCCGATATCTTTGAGACCGAGATTGGACCCACCGAACGTCCCATCCCCGCCGTCGAAAACCTGTGGGGGCTGGAGATAGGGCCAGAGGAGGTGATGAGCCGCTGGCGGGAAAAGTTCGGGCCTGAGGTCTATGCGGCCGCCTCGGCGCTGGTGGATCTGGGATACGACGAAATAGTGGACTATGTTGGCATGGCTCCCGGCATCCAGGAAGAGTTCATGCTGGATTACATCCTCGAGAGGGTCCGGGATGGCCGGTACGAGTTGATTGTGTGGGATACGGCGCCGGCCGGGGACACCCTCCGCCTGCTGGAACTGCCGGCCAAGTTCCTGGGTCACCTGCGCGTGGCTCCCCGCATCTATCTGCAAGTGCGGGATGGCCTCAAGCTCGACCAGGTCCCCTTTTCCTCGATAATCGAGAGCTGGAGCGCGCTTTCGGAAGAGATCTCGAGCTGGTTCCGGGACCGCGAGAACGTGGCCTTTGTGCTGGTGACCATCCCCGAGGCGTTGGGCGTTTATCAGAGCCGCCGGCTGGTGGAGCAGTTCGGCCGCCTGGGGATCGAGATTCGGCACATGATAGTCAACCACGTCATCGCCAGGCCGGATTGTGAGTTCCATCGCCAGCGGCAGGCGATGCAGGCGCCCTACCTCCGGATGTTGAGCCAAGAGTACGGCGGCCGGATGGAAATCGTGTCGGTCCCGGCCCGGCCGTGGGAGATCAAGGGAGTGGAGCGCCTGATGGAGATGGAGCGAATCCTGTTCGCAGACCAGGCCAATGATGGTTCGATCTAACCACACCCGCGCTGACCTTCACGTTCACACTGTCGCCTCCGACGGCTGCTGGTCGCCGCATCAGTTGGTCGAGGAGGTCCAGCGGGCAGGGATCGCGTGTTTTGCGGTCTCTGATCACGACAGTGTGGATAGCATCGCCCAGACCGAGTCGCTGTCCCGCTCTGCGGGACTGGCCTTCCTGCGGGGGGTGGAGATCTCCAGCAAGCTCGACGGCCGGCCGGTTCACATCCTGGGCTATGGGTTCGACCTGCGCAATGAACCGTTTCGCCAGTTCGTTCGAGCCAACGAGACCATGATGGACCGCTATGACGATTTCCTGGTGCAATCGCTGATTGACGCCGGCCATGAGATCGATTCCTCCGAGTACGCCGAGTACTCGTGGGATCGCCGGCGCGGCGGCTGGAGGTCCCTCAACTTCCTGATAGACAAGGGGTTCTGCAGGGACGTACAGAGCTTCTTCGGCAAGCTGTTCACTGGTGATCTGCGGGTCACCTTTCCTGACTTTCCCTCTCCGGCCGAGGTCGTGGAGGTGATCACCCAGGCCGGTGGGGTCTCCGTCTGGGCGCATCCTGCCAACAGTCTGAGCAAGGTTGAGGGATACGCTCCCGAGGACGACGAAACGGTGGTAGAGAGGATGGTGGAGGCTGGCATCCATGGGCTAGAGTGTCACGCCTGCCATCATGACTCGCAGTGGACCGAGCGCTGCCTCGGGTGGGCTGCCCGGTACGGGCTGCTGGTCACCGGCGGATCAGATAGCCATGGAGGTTTCGCCGGCCGCCAGCTGGGACAGCCCGTGCTGCACCTGGAAGACCTTCGCCTGGGGCCTATCGCTGACCGGATAGTGACCTGAGCCGGTTCACTTGGTGCGCTGCCACAGCCGGAACAGGCTCTTTGACGGGATCTGCTTGGCTCGTTCCCACACCGCTTCGGCCGGCTCCCCGTAGCGGCGCTGCAGCGCCTCTCTGCCGTGCCGGGTAAAGAACGGCCGGGCTCGGAGAGCCTGGTGGAGTCTCATGTCGCGCAAGGTCAGGTCAGGCTCGCTAGCGGCCAGTCGCGGCATCGCAGTCACCAGAACCAGGTCTCCCAGGCTACCGGCCGCACTGATCAGCAGTGAAAGCAGAACGAAGGCCTGCGTCGCCGCCGCCTGGGCGGCCGCAGCCCAACCGTATCCTGCGACTCTGAACGTCAGCAGCCAGACCAGGGGCAGCGAAGCCGATGTCGCCAACCAGGGGACCAGGAGTTGGAGGGGCCAGTAGAAGGGGGACCAGTGAGGCTCGAAAGTGTCGTCAAAGATGATGAACCCGCCCCCCGCCACCGGTCCCCAGGCCAGCGGCCGGTAGCCAAACAGCCGGGCAACCAGGACGTGGGCTAGCTCGTGGAGCGCGGCGACGCCCAGAACGGCGATTATCAGGAGCAGCCAACTCACGTCACCGTCCCCGGTCGCTCATGTCAGTTGGCAAGCTTCCATGGGAAAGCGCGGTCACGGCGGGAATGGCCGTTGGCTGCGGCGGACTTGACGTGCGGCCCGGCTACTACCCGCCGACCGGCCCGGCTACTACCGGCCGACCGGGATGATCAGTTCCATCCCTACGTAGATGTCCGTCGGGTCGGCGATGTTGTTGGCCTCCATGATCGCCTGCCAGGTCACCCCGTATTTGAGGCCGATGCGGTAGAGGTTTTCGCCGGCCCGTACGGTGTGGATCACTGGCCCCGCCGTGGGTTCCTCGGTGGGAGTGGGTGCACTGGTCGGCTCCTCGGTAGGCTCCTGAGTGGCCGTCGGCTCGATCACGGCCGTTGGCTCGGGGCTGGGGGTGGGCGTCGCTGTGCTCGTGGGCGCAGGTTGGGCAATGGTCGGTTCAGGCGGCGCCGTCGGTTCAACGGTCTCGACTTCTCTGGGCACCGGAGTAGGCACGGGAGCTGAGGGCTTGGTCGCCGAACGCGTGCAGCCGGCCGACAGTGCGGCCGCAAGGAGAGCCAGAGCCAGTGCAGGAGTCAGTAGTCGCGTCTTCATGGTTGCCATCGTCACCGGATGGAGCCGGCAAAGTCTATCTGGACTCCAGTCGGGTGTCAAGGGGCGTTCAGACTGGCCCGCTTGCGCTGCGGCTGCAGCTATCCTATAATGACCCCTGTCGCGCCGAACAGCGGGCGATGCTGAAAGCCAGGCGCGGGGTGAGAGAATGAGTCTGCGCGGGTTCTGTGAAGAGGCCGAGAAGGCCGGGTTCCTGGTGCGTGTGAGCCGCCCGGTCTCCCCTCGCTTTGAGCTGGCAAATGTCGCTCATGCGCTGGACGGGCGGCCGGTGCTCTTTGAGTCGGTCGAGGGGCACCCTGAGTGGCGAGTGGTGACCGGGCCGTGCTCGGACCGGCGCTACTTTGCCCTGGCGCTGGGTGTTCCGGCCGGGGACCTGCTGGCCCGTCTGGCTGCAGCGATGGCCGACCCGCAGCAACCACCCCAGGTAGATAGCGCCCTCTGCCAGCAGGTAATCCGGCCGGCGGTGGACCTCGGCTGGATCCCGGTACTACGCCACCTGCCTCAGGATGCCGGGTCATACGTGACCTCCGCCGTAGTGATTGTCGAGGACCCCGAGCACGGCCGGAACATGGCCTACCACCGGTTGTTGCGTCTCGGCGAGAACCAGTTCGCCGCCCGATTGGTCGAGAACCGGGGCACCGAGTCCGCCTGGCGCAAGGTGGAGGGGGACCTGCCCTGCGCCATCTGCATCGGTGTGCCACTGCAGGTCAACCTGGCGGCGGCCGTGTCCCCGCCCCCCGGCGTCGATGAGTTGAGCATTGCCCATGCATTGGCGCCCACTCCCCTGGTACGGTGCAAGACGGTGAATCTGGCGGTGCCGGCCGAGGCGGAGCTGGTGCTGGAGGGGCGCATCACCAAGCAGCTAGTTGCCGAGGGACCGTTCCCTGACCTGACGGAGACCATGGACGTGGTCCGGCAGCAACCGGTGATCGAGATCGACTGCGTCACCCATCGAGTTGATCCTATCTACCACGGATTGCTGCCCGGCGGACTGGAGCACAAGCTGCTGATGGGAATGCCGCGCGAACCCACCATCTTGGCAGAGGTGAACCAGGCGGCGCGCTGCACGGATGTACTGGTCACCCCCGGCGGAGCCAGCTGGTTGCACGCGGTAGTGCAGATAGACAAGCAGGACCCCGAGGACGGCCGGCGGGCCATCGAGGCAGCCTTCCGGGGGCACGGTTCGCTGAAACACGTCGTTGTGGTGGACACCGACGTGGACATCCACGATCCCCTCCAGGTCGAGTGGGCTATCGCCACTCGTTTTCAGGCGGACAGCGACCTGGTGGTTTTCTCGGACCGGCCGGGCAGCAGCCTGGACCCATCAGGGAAGCACGTGCCAGGGAAGAAGGCGCGCACTGCCAAGATGGGGCTTGACGCCACGGTCCCCTGGGACAAGGAGCGGGCGGGCTTTCAGAAGGTGCGGTACGGCAGAGTTGACCTCGATCGGTACCTGAACGAGGAGAGATGACCGGCGTTTACCTCTTGACCTTCGCGGTATCCTTTGTTCTAGCGCTGGCGCTGACTCCCCTGTCGGGTCGCCTGGCGGCGCGCTGGGGAGTGACGGCGATTCCCGGCGGCCGGCGCAAGCATCCCTCTCCGGTCCCAAAACTGGGCGGCGCGGGGATATACCTGGGTTTTGTGGCGGCCGTGATCCTGGCTCAGTACCTGCCCGTCGAGCGAGCTGACGCCAACGAGTTGGTCCGCTTCTACGGCCTGCTGGGAGGCGGGACGTTGCTTCTCCTGGTCGGCCTGGTTGACGACTGGAGGGAGATGTCGCCTCTTCCCCAGCTGGTGGCTCAGATTCTGGCGGCCGGCATCGCCATCGCATGCCTCATCTTTATCGAGCTCTTTAACAACCCCTTCACCGGTCAATGGACCCCCCGCTTTCCGTTCTGGTTCACCGTGGTCTTTAGCCTCCTCTGGCTGGTTGGCATGACCAACACCGTCAACTGGCTGGACGGGCTGGATGGGCTCTCGGTCGGGGTGACGGCGATTTCCTCGGCCGTCCTGTTCATCAATGCCGCCTTTCGGCTGGACCCTCACCAGGAGAGCGTGGCCCTGCTGCCGCTTGCCCTGCTGGGCGCGTGCCTGGGCTTCTTGCCCTTCAATTTCCACCCTGCCCGCATCTTTCTCGGCGGGAGCGCCCAATGGCTGGGATTCACGCTGGGGGCTCTGAGTATTATCGGCGGGGCCAAGATGGCGGCCGTGCTGCTGGTGATGGGCGGACCGATTCTCGACGTCGCCTGGCAGATTGTAGACCGGGTGTCCCGCCGCCGGAGCCCGACGGTGGGCGACCGGGGCCACCTCCACTTCCGCCTGCAGGACCTGGGCATATCGCAGCGCAGGATCGTGCTCTCGTACTATGCGTTTTGCGCCGTATTCGGCGTCTTGACGCTGACCCTCTCCTCGCGGCTCTTCAAGCTGCTGGCTCTGGGCACGTTGGCGTTGATTGTGCTGGGGGTGATGCTCTGGCTAACCCGGCAGACATCCGAGTGAGCGGACTTGGCCCCGCTCTGATATCTATCGGCCGCCCAGTAGGGTCTCCAACAGCTTGAGAAGCCCCATCATCACCAGATTGATGATGATGGTCACCGTGAAAGCAGAGGCCAGGTAACCGGCTCCCAACGCCAGCGGTCCCTCCAGGCCCAGCACGATCCAGTCGCTCAGCCCCAACGCCAGCAGCAGGCCGGTGGCTGCCCCGACGACGACCAGGAAGGCGGGCCACGCCCGCCGGTCGGCCGCGCTGGGCATCATCGCGTTGGCTATGGCAAAGGCCAGGTAGAACCACAGCCAGAAATCGGGGGTGCCCAGACTGACCTGCATCCACCCCAGCACCGCGCCGAGGTCCTGAGCCGCAATTGCGTCCTGTGCGGCCGGGAACCCCAGCAGATGGCCGGCTATCAGCAGCAGTGCTGCACACCCTGCCACGAGAGGGGCCGCTCCGATGATGCTCTCGCGGATGGGGTCCAGCCCGGCCCGGTAGTACTCGACAGCGCCCAGCTGCAGGCGCCCATCCGGTCTCACAGAGGGGAACAGCGAGATGCGGCCGGTGCGTACGCCGAGCAGCGCGGCCGAGAGCCAGTGGCTCAACTCGTGTAGCAGCACGCCGGGCAGGAGGATGGTCGAATAGATGATCAGCGCGACGGACCGGCTACCTGAGAGCCGGTAGCCAACCCACTGAAGATGGCGGTGGATCCAACGCGCGCTGAGTTGAACGAGAATCAGAGTGCCCAGCGCCCAGGCGAAGGAGGCGAGCATCTGCGATGGGGGGTCACTCTCCGCTTTCCGGCCGCACCGCCCGGCGGGTCAGATCCACCCAGGAGGTCCTCAAGCTGGCGCCACCGACCAGCGCCCCGTCTATGTCCGGCTCCCGCATGAAATCGGCGACGTTCTCTGTTTTGACACTGCCACCGTATTGGATACGGATCGCCTCGGCCGGGCCCTCGCCAAAGAGTTCCCGCAATGTCCCCCGGATCACTGTTCCAATGACGTGCTGGGCAGCGTCCGGGCTGCACGCCCTCCCGGTGCCAATAGCCCAGATGGGCTCGTAGGCGATCACCAGGCGTTCAGCGCCCGCGGCTGAGATGCCTTCCAGCGCTGCCCGCACCTGACCGGCGACAAACGCGTCGGTGATGCCGGCCTCGTTCTGCTCCAGGTTCTCGCCTACGCAGACAATGGGGGTCAGGTCGTGGGCCAGCGCCGCGTGGACCTTCTTGTTCACGCCTTCGTTCGTCTCCCCAAAGCACGCCCGCCGCTCCGAGTGGCCCAGGATCACGTACTGGCAAAGTCTGGCGAGCATGCCCGGCGCAATCTCGCCGGTATAGGCGCCCTCTTCCTCAGAGTACATGTTCTGGGCAGCCAGATTGACCTGGCTGTCCTTCAGGAGGTCCGCCAGCGGTGCCAAGGCCACAAAGGGCGGTGCAATCACCCGGTCTACCTCCTCAATAGCCTCTAGGCCATCCTTGATCGACGCCACGAATTCCAGCGCCTCGGGGATGGTCTTGTTCATTTTCCAGTTTCCGGCGATTATCGGTCTGCGCATCTTTCCCTCTCTCGTTGATGGGCAAGAAACCACGGGCGCTCATTATAGCAGAAACTCACACCGGGCGATATGCATCTCGGGCGCCGATGAGCCTACTGGAGCGCCTCGCCTCCGGCCGGCCTGTGCGCAACTTGTCACAGCAGACCCTTCGGCCGCCATCCCGGGCGGCGGCCCTCTTCGCTTACCAGGATGACACAATCGGGGAGGGGCCGCGAAATCGCGCGCGAATCCGCGGATTCGCGCACGATTTCGCGCACGTATTCGCGCTAGAGTGGCATATCCTCTCATGGACTCTTGCACCTGCGACCCTTTCACAGTATGATACCGTCCGCGCTTGGCCGTGGCCCTGGGGGGGTGTTGGGGCCATGCCCCGGTTCTGGCACCGGGCGCGTGGTCTCGATGTGGGCAGGAGATACCGCTGGGAGGAGCAGAGACGTGGATTCCATGGAGACCTATCGTAGATTCCTCAAGTCCGATTCGTGGGACGAGTGGAGAGAACTCGAGACGGATCAGAGGAAGGGGTTGCCCTCTCCTCCACCACAGAAACCCTACCCGGAGGACGCTG
Organism: Ardenticatenales bacterium; assembly: GCA_030593075.1. Lineage (GTDB taxonomy): Bacteria > Chloroflexota > Anaerolineae > Promineifilales > UBA4811 > JAUVHW01. The sequence goes on along the minus strand of JAUVHW010000093.1, from coordinate 2,074 downwards.
CACTGATTGACCTGGTTGCGGCAGAGGACCTGACGGTCGGGGGCATGCCCCTGATCGAGGCGATTGGCCGCCGAAGAAGCCGCAGAAGGTTCACGGACCAACCGCTGACTCTGGAGGAGCTTTCATTCCTGCTCTGGGCAACCCAGGGTGTGAGCAAGGTGATTACATCCGATGAGGGCAGAGCAGTCCACACTCTGCGGACTGTCCCCTCCGGTGGCGCACGGCATCCCTTTGAAACCTACCTGCTCGTGAACCGAGTAGACGGGCTTGAGCCGGGACTCTACAGGTATCTGCCCCTGGACCACAAGTTGTACATTCTGTGTGCTGATCCGCAGTTGGTGGAGAAGATAGACGACGCCTGCTATGGGCAATACGTGAAGGAGAGCGCCGTCGTCTTTGTCTGGACGGTCATCCCGTACCGGACCGAGTGGAGGTATAGCATAGTCTCGCACAAGATCATTGCACAGGACTCTGGTCATCTGTGTCAGAATCTATATCTCGCCAGTGAAGCCATTGGGGCTGGAACCTGCGCCATTGGGGAGTACGATCAGGAAAAGATGGATCCCATTCTAGGCGTGGATGGCAAGGAAGAATTTGCCATCTATGTGGCTCCGGTGGGGAGAGTCGAGTAGGGTGGCGCTCGGCGCAGGTGGTGGGCTGCAGCGTATTCTATCCAAGGCACTGCGGGCTGGTGGTTGCCGACCTGCCGGGCGCCGAGCACCGGAGCGTCTGATTCGGTCAGGCTGCCCGTCACGTGTGCAGCCGAGCACGCTCGGCGATACTCAGCGGCGAGAGCCGAGAGGTTGCTGGGGGCGGCGCACGTAGACGTTAAGAGAGCCGGGTTCCTAATCCGGCTCTCTTGGGGAGTGGGGGACAAGGAGGTGCTCCCCTGTTGACTCTCATTATACTCAGCGGCCGCGGGGCTGCTGGACGCCAATCGGCCGCATCTCCTACGCATTGCCAACGCCTAGAAGCCCGGCCGAAAAGCCCCAATTCACGATGGCCTTTCGGCTCACTACCCACTGGCGCCTGCGGGCTGGCTTCTGTAAGGCCTGGCCGGCCCATCAGGGGCACGCTTCCGTGTCCAGCAGAGTGCCGGCTCCCCACAGGGACCCGGCAGGCAGGTTTCCGGCCAGGCCCCCAGGCGAGCCACTGGCGCGCACAAAGGCGGGTGAAGGTCGGCCGCTGTGTTCCGCCACCCTGCGTGTCGCCCGACGCCACCATCTGGTACCGCTCACGGCGTGGACAGATGCGGAGTGGCTTCTGCCCCGGCCGTGTTTGAAAGGCTGCGTGAATAGGCGTATAATGCCTGTCACGCTAGCTCTCGCCAGCTGCTTTGGTGATGCGCCTGGTCAAACGCGGAGGCAGCAAAGCAACTCCCTGATTCAGGAGGAACTCCATGCCCACCGACTCGGCTCTGGAAGCCACCAAGATACTTCGAGATGGGAGTTTGTTCCAGTGGTACGTCATTCCTCTGTTCGCTCTCGTTGTCTACGTCTATGCCGTGGAGATTGAGCGGCGCAACTGGAATCTGGTGTTCGCCGGGCTGGCGTTCTGGGGGATGGATTGGTTCAACGAGATCTGGAACTCGCTCGTCTACCACTTTACCGAGTATGCTCCCGTCTGGGGTGCCCCGGGCGATACCGCCTACTTGATCCTGATCGGGCTGAACATCGAGATATGCTTCATGTTTGCCATCGCGGGGATTACCTTTGGAAAGATGCTGCCCAAGGGGACGAGGCTCAAGGTGCTGGGGGTGCCCAACCGGCTGCTGTTTGCCGTCACCGGTTCTGCGTTTTGTGTGTTCGTGGAGGTCCTACTGAACTCGGCCGGCGCGCTCACCTGGGACTATCCGTGGTGGAACGCCCGCGCCCCCTGGCTCATCCTTCTTTTCGGCTACCTTCACTTCTTCCTCGTCTCCTTCTGGGTCCACGACATGGAGAAGCTCAAGAACAAGGCGGTCGCGGTGGGCGCCATCTTTGCCTTTGACATTGCCTGCGTCATTGTCTTTGGAGTCGTTCTCAAGTGGATCTAGTCGGCGCGACCGGCTAGCTGGTGACGACTCGCCCCGGCC
>JAUVHW010000081.1 GCA_030593075.1 Ardenticatenales bacterium | reverse complement strand
GGCCGGGGGGACCTGCGCCTGGCAAAGGACATTGGAATCCAGCAGCCAACGCCGGAATGGCACATCATGCTGGCGGGCGCGCGCCGGCTAGACCCACGCGAGGCCACCGCGCTGGAGGACGGCGCGACGACGCTCTGGACCGCGCGGGACCTCATGGTGGCAGGCGCCGAGGCACTGGGGCGCAGTGTGGAGAGCTGGCCCCCCCTCTACTTGCACGTCGATCTGGACGTGATTGACCCCAGCGATATGCCAGCTGTGGCTTATCCGGCGCCGGATGGCCTTACCCCGGAGATGCTGAACGCGGGCATAGAGTCAGTGATGGCCGAGGCGCCGGTGAGTGCCGTCTGCGTCGCCAGCTTTGACCCCACGCGTGACGTTGACGGCCGGGGGCTGGACACCAGTATGCAGGTGATTGAGGCTGCCGTCCGGACGCTGTCGATCTGACTGCTCGGACAGCGAGGAGGGCTCGCGGGGCGCTCGAGCGGCAGAGGAGACCGCTACTGCTCTAACGGCCGCTGCCCGGTGTGCTCCGTGGGACAAAGCGCCGCATCTGCTTGATCGGCACCTTGATGTTGTGGCGGCACTTGCCACACTCTACCTGGCAATACTTGAGCTTCTTCTCATCCGCCTCTTGCAGGGAAGCCGCCATCCACTCGCGGCCGAGGTTGAGACTCCACCCACATCGCTGACATCGCACCTGCATGGTCTCTTCCTTCGAGGGTGTTGAAAAGGAGCCCGCCACCGCACAGAACCGCAGGCGGAATAGCGTTCCACTTGCCTTGGACACCCTCTTTGTTCTCGCCTTGACAACAGGGACGATTCTTACTAGAATGTTCCCCTGGAACGCCTAGGACTGACTAGGCTTTCATCATAACATCGGCCTGCACATAGGTCAAGCGCTGTGGTGAAGGCGCCAGTTCTACGCGATGTCAATAGCCCAGTACGGGCTTGATCTCACTGGTCAAGAAGGAGGACAGAATGACATACGTAATCACTTCTCTCTGCGAGCGGGACGGGCTATGCGTGGAGGTCTGCCCGGTAGAGTGCATCGTCCCTGGAGAGCCGGAGGACGAGTGGCCGACCTACATGATCGACCCCGACACCTGCATCGACTGTGGGGCATGCGTCCCCGAGTGCCCGACCGACGCGATCTTCCCGGACGACGAGGTCCCCGAGGAGTACGCGGACGCCACAGAGCTAAACGCTCGTTTCTTCTCGGAGGGGCCAGGCTACGACGCGGCCTGACAAGCCCTCTCATCGATAGCGGGGAGCCTTCGGGGATTTGACCCGATACGATCTCATTCGCTTTCTGAGTGCTACAGAGAGTGATCTGCAGATCACTCTCTTTTCTTTTGTGTAGGCAACCCCACAGCGCAACTCTCGGGCCGTAGCGGGGTTCTGTCCATTGCCGGGGTCTGGACCACCAAGGAGAGCAGATGACCTACCTGGGTTACATAGGAGCGGCAGCACTCATTGGCTATCTAATGGGCGCGCTGCCTATTGGATTCGTGCTCGTCCAACTGTTCAAGGGAGTGGACCTGCGGCAGCAAGGGAGCGGACGAACGGGAGGCACCAACGCCATGCGGGCGGCCGGACTGGGTGTCGGCGCTCTCACCGGGCTCGGGGACCTGGCCAAGGGAGCCGGGACAGTATGGATAGTGCGGGCGCTGGTAGCGGATGCGCCGGCGCTCCCATGGGCAGTGGCTGCTGGAGGCGCCATGGCGGTGGTGGGGCACAATTGGTCCGTCTTCCTGGGATGGAAGGGTGGCGCCGGCACCGCCCCAAACTTGGGTGTCGCAATCGCCCTGTGGCCGCCGTTCGGGCTGGCGCTGATTCCGGCACTGATTGCTGTCTTGTTCGCCACCGGATACGCCTCGGTTGCGTCGATGGCGTCCGCCGCTGCCATTCCTCTTGGACTAGCGGTGCGCGCCGCGTTTGGAGTTGGTTCGTGGACTGACCCTCTCTACGGAGTAGCAACGGCGATAGCGGTTCTCAGCGCCCTGCGCCCCAACATCGCGCGGCTGAAGGCGGGGACGGAGCGAATGGTAGGCCCCAGAGCAAAGGCCCGCGCGCGACTGAGGCAGTCAGAGCAGTCGCCCTGATTCCGGCGTCCCGCCCGAGGGGGAAGCATTACCCCCTGAAACCGCCAAAGATCGCCTGAAAGTAGCGGAACTCCCCAGACCGGCCGACGTGCAGCGGATGCTCGGGGTCCCACAGACGCTCAAAGTTGAGGATCACCGCGTCAGCGTTGAACTGGGACCCGTCCTGGAAGCGAACCCCCGGCCGTAGAGAGAACTCCCAGACGTCGCCAGCCTCATTGGCGCTCCACTCAGTCGCCAGCCCTGCCCTAAGCTCTGTGGTGGCTGGCTCAAAGTCCACCAGGGTGTCAAACAGCTGGTTTGTGACCAAATAGGTAGTGTCATCCAGTTCGTCGCTGGGGTCCAGCGACAGAGGAGCACTGCTCAACGCATAGACCAAAGTAGTAATGACGGTGGTATCAGTGATCGGCCTGATCCGGGTCAAGGACTCACGGCGGACCGGGTTGGTAGGGATACCGTGGAGGGGGTCGGCGCGAGCCGCAAGCGACGAGGCTCCGTGCGCCAGGGGTACGACGACCAGTTTCTCTCTCAGCAGTTCGTTGACCTGGTCGTACAGGCTCATCCGGGGCGCCCGGTCGGCGATCTGCTCGGCGTCTCGCAGTCTCTCGACGATCTCGGGATAAGGTGCTCCAAACTGCAGGCCATTCGCTTCTCCAACGAAATGATAGCCAAGGAAGCTGATCGGCCCAGGGAAGTCAGCCGACCAACCACTGAGGTGGAATCCGAGCTGGCCCGCCGCCAGCCTGGCCACGAAGGTGTCGGCGTCCAGCAGCCGGACCTCGGCCGCAATCCCACATTCCGCCAGCTGCTGCCCTACGGCAGCGGCTATGCGGCCCGGTTCAGGCAAAAAGTCAGTGGGAAGGTCCGCGGCGCTCAAGGTCACGGTCACGCCGCTGGACAGGCCCGCCTCCTTCAGCAGCGAAGCTGCTGAATCAGTGTCCCGCTGAGGCCACAGCAGACCCGGGGTAAAGCCAAAGGTGTTGGGGGGCAGGAATTGGTGAGCGGCCAGGGTGCCGGCCGGGTAGACCTCTTTGACCAGGTCAGCCCGGTCAACGCACAGGGCCACCGCCTGACGCACGCGCCGATCATCAAAGGGTGGCAGGTTGCGGTTCATGCCAAGGTAGGCGACGTTTATCGGCACGCGCGGATAGACGGCAATGTCCTTGTTCTCCCTCTCCTCCAGGTCGGCCAAGGCCTCTGCGCCCAGGTGGTCCACTAGCTGGACCTCACCCCTCTTGAGGAGCGCGTAGCGTTCGGCCGGGTCTCTGACGGTACGGAGAACCACCAGCTTGATGAGCGGCGGGTCGCCCCAGTAGTCGGGATTGGCGGTCAGTGTTATCGCCTGCCCCGGCTCCCAGGAGTCCAGCAGGTACGCCCCGGTTCCTACCGGGTTGCTCGCCAGCTCGCCTCCACCATCGAACTCAAAGAGGTTGGCCGGGCTGTGAATGGCCATGGAAGGGGCCGCCATCTTGTAGTCAAAGAAGGGATCTGGCCGGTTGAGGTAAAAGCGGACCGTCCAGTCATCCACCTTCTCAACGCCAGCCACCAGGGAGTCGGCAGCGGGTTCTGGCACGAACTTGGGCCGCTGGTCAAAGGCAGGAGTGAACCCCCAGGTGTGCACCACCTCGGCTAGCTTTCCATCGGCCTGGAGCCGATCAATGGCGTCGTTGAGCGAGGCGAGCAACCTATCGGCGCCACGGGGGACGGCGATGTGATAGCTGCGGGATGCTAGCCACGCCTCCCGCCCTTCCCCACCCAGAATCCTCAGATCGCCAGGGTTGACGTCAAGGTAGCTCTCAATCACGGTGTGATGGGTGATGATGGCATCCACGTGGTCGGCAAACAGAGCCTCAATCAGCGCTTTGGCAGTGTCGTAGCTGCGCACGTTGCCGGCCGGAACGCGGACAGCGGCATCATCGCCGGATACGGCGAATTCGCCCCAGGATAGAGGCTGCACACCAACCACAGCCCGCTGCAAGTCTTCGAGTTGCCGGATCTCCTCGTCGGTGCTGAGGACGACGGCAACCTGCCCTACCTCGAAATAGGGCTCGGTGAGTTCTACCAGCTGAGCCGGAGCCTCGGCCGGTGTGACCGCGCCGACCACGGCGTCAAAACGGCCGGAAACGAGATCTGAGAAGATGGTGGCCCAGGAGGCAGGGACGAACTGGTACTCAAAGCCGCCAACCTCAGCCAGAGCATCAAGTACATCGACGTCTAGGCCGGTCAGCTGGCCCTCGGAGTCCAGATCAGCAAAGGGTGGGAAGGCAGCGTCCACACCGACGAGAAGCCGATCCCGGTCAACGATCTGAATCTCGGGCAAGGGCGTGGAATCGGAGGGAGCCTCGCCGGTGGCGGCCGCTGCTGGCTCCTCGGCCGTGGCTGTGGCCTGCTCCCCCTGGGAGCAGGCGGCGAGAGCCAGGGCCATTGCCAACAGAATGACCCCTACTCGGCTGCGGGGTGGATGGAGTGTCTCGCTTGTCATGGCAGGTTCAGGCGGCCGACCGGTCGCCTGTCCATAATTCTAGCTGCCTGAGATATCCCGTCAACTGGCAACGGCGGGGGCTGTCCCAAAAGCCCGTCGAAATCTACCTCTGCCCCCATATGTGGCGTCTATCGACGCATGAACCACCCTACCTGGGATCTGACCAGGATGGATTGGTCTTTTCGGACAGCCCCTGGTGAAACGCTGTATGGCTATGCAGGATGCCTGGCCGAGGAAGTTGACCGGACCGGGCCGCCCACACCGCGGACGGCCGGATCAACGCTCCAGGACTGGCCCACGACGGCGACTAGCGAACCAGTCGCTTTGCCAGCTCGACGGCCCCGACGGCATCCTCGGCGTGCCCGTCAGCCCCGATGGAATCGGCCCATTCCTTGCTGATAGGCGCGCCGCCGACGATTACCTTCAACTGGTCACGGATGCCTGCCTCCGCCAAGGCCTCGATGATCTCACGCTGAACCGTCATCGTCGTCGTCAGCAGCGCCGACAGTCCCAACAGGTTGGCGCCGGTCTCTCTCACCTTGGACACAAAGGTCTCGGTCGACACATCCACCCCCAGGTCATGCACCTGGAAGCCGTTGGCCGACAGCATGGTAGCCACCAGCGACTTGCCGATCTCGTGGATGTCGCCACTGACAGTTCCTATGACAACAGTGCCGGCGACCTCTACCACCTGCTGGCGAGAGCGCAACTCCGGCTCTAGCAGCTCCATCGCCTGCTGCATCCCGCTGGCGGCTATGATCAGATGCGGCAGGAAATACTCGCCGCTCTGAAACTTGTCGCCCACCACCTCCATGCCAGGTACCAGTCCCTGGTCAACTATGTCAAGCGGCTCCAGCCCGGCCTCAATGGCCTGCCGGGTTAGCTCCACCGTTGAGTCTGGTTCGCCCTCGATCAGACTCGTGCTGATCCTTTCAAAAAGGTCGTTTGACATCGTGAATGCTCCTCTCGCATCAGTCCAGTGGCAGAGCCGGAAGTTCGTCCATTCCGAACTTCTGAGCTGCCCTGGCGGTGATCGCGCGCAGTTCGTCGCGCAGTTTGTCGGAAATGGGTGACCGCTGGTAGCTCGCCAGGAGCTGGTTCACGCGGTCACTGGCCCTCTCGAAGGCTGTCTTGGCTCCCTTGCTCTTCCACCTCTCCAGCGAACCCCGGTCGATGACCTCGGACGGGATGTACTGCTCCTTGCTGAACCACTTGAGAGTGTGAGGTTGTGCCAGGTAGTCGGCCCGGTGACCCAGCTTGCGCATGAGCGTCAGGGCAATAGGCTCATCACGGGCCTCAACACCGGCTATCAGTCGTTTGGCCATGCCGATGATTTCCGCGTCGATCACCAGCTTTTCGTAGCTCTGGCAGCTCTCAAAGTCCATCATCCCGGCGCCGGATACCATGTTGACCCCCGCAAGCGCCGCCATGATGGCTCCGCCGGCCGACTCTAGCCCACACTGGGCGTCCACTATCTTGGCGTCGCTCATCCCCAGATAGGCGTGGGTGGGCATACCCAGCGTTTTGCCCACCTGGCTGTATGCGCAGTCGATCATCCAGGTGCCGACTGCTCCCATGGGGGTGGTGCCCTCGCGCATGTCAAAGGCGGCCGGCGAGCCACCCCAGACTATGGGCGCGCCCTCGGCGGCCAACTGGCAGATGGTGACACCGCTCAGGCACTCGGCCGTGTGCTGCACCACCGCCCCGGCCAAAGTCACGGGTGCGGTGGCGCCTGCCAGCGGCATGGACACCAGCTCCGACGGTATGCCGTGGCGAGCAGAGTCGATCATGTTCTGGCAGGTCAGGTCGCTCCACAGCAGAGGCGGGGATGGACAGACGTCAAAAACAGCGATCGGCTTGGCCGCCAGCTCGTCGTCTCCACCGGCCACCGCTGACAGCATCTCCTTCATGATCCACCAGGTGTCCTTGCGGAACGCCCCGGTGATGATAGGTTTGCGCATGTAGTTCAGCGCCAGGTAGAGCCGGTAGAGATCTCCGATCTCTTCCGTCACGTCAGTGCAGATGATCGCCGTGCTCTGAGCATCCAGCTGGGGGAGGGTCTCGACCAGCTTGACGAACCCAACCAAGTCAGCCGTCACCGGCGGCCGCTGTTCCTGGGTCTCGCTGTCAAGAATCGTGATGGCTGTCGAGCCAGGGTCGAACTGGACGCTGTCTCCGCCATAATGGGCGGCTGGTTCGCCGTCCAGATTGTAGAGGTCGAACTCGGAGGGCGCGGTCTCCAGGGCGCGCCGGGCGACGGACTCGGGAATGCGCGCGATCTGTGTCTCCTGGTCCACGTCGGCGCCCGCCTGGGCCAGCAGTCCGAGCGCATCGTCGTTGTGGACCCTCACACCAGGGTCCATCAAGAGCTGGAGGCCCTCATCGATGATCCGGCCAACCAGCTCTTTGCTCAGGATGTTCAGTTTTGGTCTCATTACTAGGACTCCTTTATGGGCTGGGAACCCTTGCCCCCAGCCATGTTTACGTCCATTGGATATGGGTCCGGGAGGCGGACTGTCGGAGTGCGAGCTGCCAGCATCAGAAGAGGAGAAGCAACTGCGCACGATAGTGGATGGCGGCACGCCAATGGATGGCGTGGCCCGCTCCCAGTCAAGTTCGCAGACTGCGAGGAAAGAGGCGCGGCCAATGACCTGTTGAAGAAAGCCCGAAAGACGTGGGTTTCCTGCCCTGGTCCTACCCCGAGATCAGCGTCGTGCCTACGTCTGCTCTGCCTGCCCACTGCTTCGCTCAGGCTGGCGGGGGCAGTCTCTGCGCGCCGGACCAGATCTCAGCGCCGGCCTGCCGGCCCAGATGTGCGCCAGGCTACAAACCGCTGGCGAGGTTTGGCCACCCGATGCCGGTAAACATCAGCTCACTCTACAGGATGTGCGCAAGGAATCGACGCGTGCGCTCCTCTTTGGGATTGGTGAATAGCTGGCTGGGAGGGCCGATCTCGGCCCAGACGCCGTCGGCCATGAGGATGACCCGGTCAGAGACGTCGCGGGCGAAGTGTATCTCGTGGGTGACGACCACCATGGTCATGCCTTCGTTGGCCAGCCGCTCCATTACCTCGACCACCTCGCCAATCAGTTCCGGGTCGAGCGCCGAGGTGGGCTCGTCAAACAGCATGATCTTGGGCTCCATGCTGAGGGCGCGAGCGATTGCCACCCGCTGCTGCTGCCCACCCGACAGCCGGGAAGGGAATTCGTCCCGCTTCTCGGAAAGGCCAATCCATTCCAGCAGCTCTTCCGCCTTGGCAATGGCTTGCTCCTTGGGCAGCTTCTTGACGGTCACGGGGCCCTCAATGATGTTGCCCAGAGTGGTCATGTGGGGGAATAGGTTGAACGCCTGAAAGACCATCCCTGCTTTCTGACGGAGCTCTCGGATTCGTCTGCGCTGCATGCGGAGCGACTCGGCGGCGTTCACCTCCAGGTCATCGACCTCAATGGTGCCGGCCGAAGGCTCCTCCAGGAGATTGAGACAGCGCAGGAAGGTGCTTTTCCCTCCGCCGGAGGGACCGATGATCACGACCACTTCGCCGGGCGTCACCTCCAGGTCCACCCCCTTGATGACGTGCAGAGGGCCAAAATACTTGTGAAGGCCGCGCACCTTGATGATTGGCTTGGTGTCCCCAGCCTGTCCAAGGGTCGCCATAATCCTACCTCCTTTCGCTGCGCGCCATATATCGCTCCAGCTGGCCCTGGAGGGACTGAAAGACCACCGTCAGGCCCCAGTAAAAGCCGGCGGCGATGAGAAGGGTCTCCAATGAGCGGAAATACTGGCGGCCGACCTTCTGTGCCCGGTACGAGAGTTCCCAGACGCTCATCAGTGACACCAGCGAGGAGTCTTTCATCATCGCGATGAATTGGTTGCCGATGGGCGGTATGACGATGCGAAACGCCTGAGGCAGGACGATGCGGCGGAAAAGCTGCGCTTGGGACATGCCCAACGCCTCGGCCGCCTCGTACTGGCCCTTGCCGATGGCCTGGATGCCCGCCCGAAAGATCTCGGTCATGTAGGCCCCATAGTTGACACCCAAGGCCAGAATACCGGCCGTCACCGGTTGCAGGACGATGTTCACGCGGGGCAGGCCGAGATACCAGATGTAGACCTGAACCAGCAAAGGTGTGCCGCGGATCAGCGAGATGTAAAAGCCGGATATACCGTTGGCAATAGAGCTCTTGGATAGCCGTCCCAAAGCGCCCAACAGGGCCAGGACCACAGCCAGCAAGATGGAGACCGCAGAGACGAACACGGTCATGCCAGCGCCCTGCATGACGAACGAGAGAAAGTGTCCCATGAAGGCGATGTCGAGATTGAAGCGGCGCAGCACCGAGAACAGGATGACCAGGACCAGGAACCAGACCGCAGTGGTAAAGACCCCAGCGCGCATCTTGATGGTGCGCCGGCCGGCCATCAGCCTTTCGGACAGGGACAGGCCCTTGGGTGCATCGTAGTAATCGGCCACGGGTTCGCGCATCGCGGTCACCGCCACTACACCATACCATGCCGCCAGCGCGATCAACGGCCAGGCAATCTGGAGTTGAACCCCAACCGAAACGGGATAGGTGAGAGCTTCCAGCAGGGGGAGACCCAGCACGACGACGGGTCCCAAGACGTAGAGCACCAAGAGGAGCAAGTGACCCGAGGGACGGGCTGTCCAGAGAGCCCACAGGGCGACCAAGCCCAGGAGGCCGCTGAGCAACATCCAGTTCCGCAGCACTCCTCCCCACATCGACTGGAGACCGCTGCGAGACCACGCGATGTGGACGACCTTCTGGTTGGCAGTCTCCCACAGCCGTACGGTCCCATCGTCTCCCGCGGTGAGAATAGTGTCCGGCTGTGCGCCAAAAGCGACGCCGTTGACGGTGCTCAGGTGTCCCTCGTAGTAGGCGGTGCCCTTGCCGCCCGGCAGCCGCCAGCTGCGAACCTTGCTGTCCTTGCCGCCGGACAGCATGGCCTCGCCATCCTCGCTGAAGACCAGCCTGGTCACCTCCGACCAGTGGCCGCCGGCCTCCCATTTCACCTCGCCGGTCTCTGGGTCCCAGAAGGTAATGGTCGTGTCGGCGCTGCCCGAAGCCAGCACGTCGCCATCGGGGCTGAAGGCCAGGGCGGTCACCTCCTGCTCGTGGCCCAACCAGTCCTTCTCGGCCTCGTCACATTCCTCCAGAGTCGTCTTGGTCTCATCCTCGCAGTAGGCCGTCAACGCCTGCACCGAATCGCCCGTCTGGACATCCCAAATCCGGACGCCAGCGCCGTCGTCGGCCGCCACCAGCGTGCCATCGGAACTGAGGGCTACAGCCAGCTTGGTGTTCTCGTTCGGCCCGATCGATCTGAGCATTACCCCCGAGGCCAGGTCGAACAGGACAACCGCTCCATCCTCGCGCACCGCAGCCAGTACCGAGCCGTCGGCCGCCAGCGCCGCTCCATTCACGGGCCCGCCGGCATCCAGCACTCGTTGAGCCTGGCCACTGGCAACGTCCCAGAGCCGGATCTCCCCATCGCGGCCGACCGAGACCAGGGTTGAACCCTCGCGATCCAGGGCGACGCTGATGACGGGCGCACTGTGGCCGGACAGAGTCGTCATCGCCCAATCGTTTTGGATATCGAACAGGCGCACCGTCCCGTCGTTGGCGCCGGCGGCGACCAGAGAACCGCCGGGACTAAGAACCAGGTCGAGGATCTCGCTGACCACCGCCAGCCGGATCGGTCCGCCAAGGAAGTGCTGTACGGCGTAGAGCAAGCTCAGGCCGACTGTGATGGCAACCAGGATGAGCAGCAGTTTGACCGGTTTGGGGCCAGATTCGAACACAGAATCGTCAGACGAGTTCATTGTGACTACCTCCCGGCCGGCCCGTAAGTGTGGGTTGATACGGCGAGTCCAGTGGTCATTGTATCCGGCTGATGGTGCGTGCGCAACAACGAACTGTGACCAGATCCCAGCGCTCAAGACATCATGTTGTCAGCCCGCGAGCCATCCACGAAGCTGTGATGGGTGGCGCTGCCAGCCAACACAGTGTGTCCCCGGCCGCGCGAATCAGACAGCGACCACACAGCTACCATCGGACACGGACTTCTTCAACGATGCGCTGGCCGCATCAGCCAACAGCTCACAGTGTCAAGTTGGACAGGTCCGCCCGACCACCACGCCTTCGGTTACACGGTGGTATCAGAATCCTGCCGCTCGCGCAGCTGGCGCCGCTGCGCTGGGCAGCACCAAGACCAAGTGCGGCCTGCACCAGGGGCCAGTTCACAGGCATTCAGTATTGACGGGCGGCGCACCTGTGCCAGCCCCAATCCAGAGCGGCTCCTACAGACGCAGCCGGGGATCAAGCGCGTCGCGCAGACCATCGCCCAACAGGTTGAAGCCTAGCACAGTTGTCATTATCGCCAGACCGGGGAAGAAGACCAGGTGCGGCGCACTGAAGACCTGGTTGCGCTCGGAAGCCAGCATGGCGCCCCACTCAGGGTCCGGCGGTTGGGCACCCATGCCTATGAATGAGAGCGCAGCTGTCTCTAGAATGGCCGTGCCAATGCCCAGCGTCCCCTGCACGATCAGCGGGGAGATGGAGTTCGGCAGGACATGCAAGAAGAGGATGCGCAGCGGACCGGCCCCAATCGACTGGGCAGCCGAGACGTACTCTTCCTCTTTGATCGCCATGACACTGGACCGGATGACCCGCGCGAACGCCGGAATGTTGACTACGGCGATTCCCATCATCGCGTTGATCAGCCCGGGCCCGAGAACCGCAACGATGGCAATTGCCAGCAAGAGAAAAGGAAACGCCAGGAGAACGTCAAGTACACGCATGATCACGTCCGACACCCACCCTCCGGCATAGCCAGCCACCGCCCCCAGGATTGTTCCCACGACTATTGCAACACCGATGGTGACAAAACCGATGAACAAGGAAATGCGGGTACCGTAGATGATCCGGCTGAATTCGTCCCGCACGTTGCCATCAATCCCCATCAGATGCTGAGGCTGGTCGGCCGGGCAGCCCAGCAGGTGAACACACGGGGCTGCTCGCTTCCTGACCGGCTCTACCCCGATTAGCACCTGTATCGGATCATAGGGCGCGATTATAGGGGCAAAAATGGCCGCCAGGGTAAGCAGTCCAAGAAGAACCATCCCGGCGATTCCCGAGCGCTGCCGAAAGAGACGGCGAAGGGCCACCAGCCACAGATTCTCGGACGGGCCCTCCCTCTCTTGGAAACTCACAGATGCAGTCACGCTTGTTGCTGCCATAGGCAAGATAACCCGCGAAACAAGTCCTGCTGACTCTCAGTCAAGTCTTATGCGGGGGTCAAGGAAAGTGTATGAGAGGTCCACCACCAGGTTCACGCCAATATACCCAAATGCAATCGCAACTGTAAAGCCCTGGATAATCGGAAAGTCGCGCGCGGTGATGGCCTCAAACAGACTCCTCCCCACCCCTGCCAGGCTAAAGATGGTCTCGGTGAGAATGGCTCCACTGAAGACCACCCCTAGCTGAAGCCCCACTATCGTCACGATGGGCAGGAGCGCATTGCGGAAAGCGTGCCTTATCACGACCATTCTCTCGGTCAGACCTTTGGCACGTGCCGTGCGCATGTAGTCCAGTCCCAGCACCTGCAGCATGCTGGAACGCGTCATACGAGCGATGATTGCCATAGGAATGGTGCTGAGTGCCGCGGAGGGCAGGATCAGGTGGGTGACAGCGTCCCTAAGAACCGCCCAGTTGGACGTAATCAGGGAGTTCAGAATGAACATGTTGGCAAAGAGCTCCGAAAGGTTGAAAGCAAACGAGTCCTCTGCCAGTTCCCAGCCAAAGACCTCATAGAATGGCGTCGCCACGACTCCGGCCGACAACCGTCCCGAGGGCGGCAGCCAGAAGGGCGTATCCTTCAGCAACAGGGCAAAGACATACGCCAACATCAAGCCCAGCCAGAAGACGGGCATCGAGACCCCGACGTTGGCCCCCACCATAGTGGCCACATCGACAGCGGAATTGTGACGCAGGGCGGAAGCGATGCCGAGCGGTATGCCGACCAAACAAGCAATGAGCAAACCAGCGAATCCCAGTTCGATCGTCGTGGGCAGACGCTCGATCAGGATCTCGACCACAGACCGATTGAACCGAATCGATTTGCCGAAATCCCCATGCGCCAACTCATTCAGGTAGATGCCGAACTGGACCATGACCGGTTTGTCCAGTCCCTTCTCGCGGGTGAAACGCTCGCAGACTTCTACCGTGGCCTTCTCACCCAGGATTGCCTTGCAGGGGTCGCCGGGAATCGCCCGGGCCAGGGCAAACGTGACCACTAGGACACCAAACAAGACAGGTAGCGAGGCGAGAACGCGTCGAGTAGCGTATTTGAGCATAGGGCTAACCTAAAGCAGAAGTCGCAGCCAGCCAGTGCGCAACACAAGAATGCGGGATGGCATTCTGCCCAATCCAGACGGACACGCCATCCCGCATTGTTAGCACACGCTCAGGCTAGGCCAAGCGCAAGCGACAGAGCGACTACTCCAGATTCATCAGAGAATCGAACAGGTAGGACGGATACTCGAACGCACCAGTGTTCCCGATGTGGTAAGGGCTGGCAGCATTCATACCTGCTTCCCAGGACCTGACGACGTCGTTGGCGTCCACAGTTGAACCGTCGTGGAACTTGACGCCTTCGCGCAGATAGCACGTCCAGACAGTCGAGTCCTCGTTTGCCTCACACAAGGTGGCCAGAGTCGGCTGAGCCACGCCGAACTCATCGTACTTGTACAGACCTTCGGTCACCATCTTGCATGCATCCAGTGACTCACCGTCAGTCTCGTCCATGCAGTACAGGCTAATCGGCTCGGCGGCCTTTAGGTAGATGAGAGTGTCTCTGCCGCCGGGATTCACCTTCCACAAGCTCGGAGGTCCAAGCACCGCTGTGTGCGCGCCTTCCACATCGCCGCCCGCGGCATCGGCCGGGGCACCGTGCGCGA
>JAUVHW010000326.1 GCA_030593075.1 Ardenticatenales bacterium | reverse complement strand
TGATGCGTGCCAGGAGGGCCGAGGCCGACTCGTCGTTCGGGTCCTGGGGCACCAGGCGGCCTTCGAAGGCCCGCTGCAGGATGGCCTGGCGGAGCCGGCCGGCGCGAGTGAGGTTGGCTTCGACGGCAGATTCTAACTCCGCCACGATCGATAGGCGCCGGTCGCTCTCGATAGATATGCGTACCTGTTCTTCGAATGGTGGCAGGGGAACTGGCAGTGATCTTACTTCCTGCTGGTTCAGTCTGGGGCGTCCGATCCCATGGATGATCATAGCTGCCATCTTTCTCAACACCTCCGAGTTCAGAGCGGCATTGAGATACTTGGCGTCGCCTAGCTCAGGATGAGGTTTGAAGCGCATGCAATCAGCCTTCACAATGGCGGGGCCGACGTATCCAGGAACGATGCAAGCCCTGGGTAGTGAAGCTCCGAGAGCACCGATTACTAGATCACCAGCAAAGACCTCGTGCCTTCTCAGTGTTTCGAAGTGCTCCCAACTTATGTGTGCCTTTTCGTCCCGGAATTCGCCATCGCCAACGTTCTGAAGACGGATTACCCTAGCGCCAGCGTCTGTGTAGTGGGAGGTCTTCAGTTTTGAGCCAAATGGCCCATCAGTGAAAGCGTTTGGCTCGTGAGCTGTCAACTGCTCAACTGTTGCCCACACCCATCCTTCAGGCAATTCAGGTAGATCCTCGCTAATGGGCAAGGCGGGTTGTTTGTGTTTTCGTTTCCACCGGTTGTCCTTGGGCAGGAATCCCGCGTAGGCCGACTGGGGAAGGTCGCGCCATTCGGCCGGGTCAAGCTTCTCACCGCGCTGGAGCGGCCGGCCGGCCGCTTTGCGCGCCGCCTTGGCGGCCTTCTGCTTGGCCCTGTCGATCTCCTTCTGCCACTGCTGCTCCTCCCAGCGTCGCCGCCGCTCGGCCAGGATGCGCTGCAAGAGCTGGTCGGCCGGCTCGTAATCGGACGATTGCCGAATAGCCGCCACCTCTTCGGCCGGCAGCAGGCAGCCTTCGCAGGCCGCCTTGAGGACCGCGGCCTTGTAGCGCTCGAGGGTTGCCTGGGCGCGTTTGAGGGCCGCGACGGCCGCGTCCAGGCGGCTGAATTGGGTCTCAATCTGGGCGACGATACGCCGTTGCTGCGAGAAGGGGGCCAGGGGGACCGGCTGAGCCCGCACATCCGCATCTCTAACCGCCGGATAGCTTGTACCCCGCTGCAGACTGCTCAGCTGATTCAGGAATTCGTCTGTGAGGGAGTAGTAGAACAGGTACCTAGAAGATACGCCGGGCTCCGCCCGAATTACAGAGAAGCCAGTGGAAGCGATCTGCCCGTCGTAGGCTTCTGGCACTAAAGCTATGTTCTTCAGGTAGGTCCTAACGGTTGAGAACAAGACATCATTCGCCTCGACAAGTTGGCGCGCTCGCGATGGGGCATCGGCCCCGTAGTAGACCTTGGGTTCTGCGATCTTGTTGGCTTGGTTGTCAATCGAAGAAATGTCCAGGTAGATGAACTGATCCTGCGGACTGTCCTCTGGCTTCACCTTGTCGATCGGCCGCGTGATTTCGCCGATCGTGGTCCATAGCCAGCCACTGGGCAAACGCTCTCGGTTGGGCGTGCGGTCCCCGGTCACAGGTGCGCCTCTAGACTGCCAGGGTCTCGTTTAGTTCAGTCAGCAGGCGGTCGAGCTCGGCGCCGAAGAGCTGCCGGGCGGCGACCAGGCCGCCGCGGTCGCGCAGCGCGCCGTGTTGAAAGTCCTGCAAGGTCACGTTGAGGTTCACGCCGATGGCCTGCGCGATGCGGTCCAGCCACCAGCGCTCGGCTTCGGTAAAGGCCCGGCCGGCGTTCTCCTGGGCCGCGACCCACTCCTGGTAGCGCTGCCGGACCAGGTCGGGGTAGGGAACCAGCTCGTCGTCCATCTGCAAGGCGTGGCGAACCAGCGAGACCAGGTCGGTGAGCACCCGCTCAGCCCGCACGCCGCGCACCTTGTCCGTCTGGAGCTGCGCGTAGGCCTGCCAGAGCGCCTGCGTGGTCCAGGTGTGAGGCGGCTGCTCGATGCGCTTCTTGAGCTCCTGGATCTCCCGCAGGGTCAGCGCCTGGCGCTGGTAGGGCTGGTTGTAGAGCAGTTGCAGAGCGGTGATCTGGTCGCGGTTCTCCTCAAGAAAGTCCTGGAAAGAGTCGACCATCTGGCGGGCCCGCTCGGTGTCGGCCGCGCTGTAGCCGGCCTCCAGCAGGGCGTCCCGGCTGGTGACGTCGATGGTGAGCTCGGTGCGGCTCTTGATGCTGGTCAACTGCCGGCGCAGGTCGGGATTGTCAAAGGGGGCGGCCGCCCGCTCCATCAGCTGCATCTTGGCTGTCGCGAGTTCCTCGGCCGTGGGGCCGGCGGCCGGATCGGCGGCCAGCGACTGAGCCAGGTCGGCGATGTTGTCAGGGTCCAGGGCCTCCAGGAGACCGGCCGCCAGGTCGCGGGGGGACTTGCCATCCGCCAGGCGTTTCACGGCCGCGGGTTCGTCACCCGTGAGCTGGGATTCGAGCCGCGCCAGGCGAACGGCGAGAGATTCGAAATCGTCCTCGTTGTGGACGCCGAGCGCGATGCGTTCCAGGAGCTTGTCAAAGGGAATGGAGCGTCTGTTGTCCAGGGTGCCGGGGTCGATCTTGGGCTGGTCCACCACCCCCACCGCGTCCACGATCACAAAGTGGGTCTTGCAGTGGGCGCTGGGGGTGACCCCTTGCAGCTCGGTCTGGCTGATGACCCGGGTGCCGCGGCCGCGCATCTGCTTGAAAAAGTTGGCCGAACGGACCCTGCGCATGAAAAGCAGCACTTCGAGCGGCTTGACGTCGGTTCCGGTGGCGATCATGTCCACCGAGACGGCGATGCGAGGATAGTAGCTGTTGCGCAGGTCGTTGATCAGCTCCTCGGGTTTGCGGCCGGTCACTTTGTAGGTGATCTTTTGGCAGAACTCGTCGCCTTTGCCAAACTCCTCCCGCACGATGCGCACGATCTCTTCGGCGTGGTTGTCGTCCTTGGCAAAGATGAGGGTCTTGGGCACCTCGTCGCGGCCGGGAAAGATTTCGCTGAAGAGCTGGTCGCGGTAGGTCCGGATGATCAGCCGGATTTGGTCGGGCGTCTGCACCTGCCGGTCGAGGTCGCTCTCGCCGTATTCCAGGTCCTCGTCGAGCTGCTCCCATCGCTGTTGGCGGGTATGGCGGTCGCGCTTGCCCACCCACTCGCCCGCCTCCACATCGCTGCCCTGCTCGGTGATCTGGGTGCGGATGCGATAGACCCAGCTATCGACGTTGACGCCATCGATGACCGCCTGCTGGTCAGAGTATTCCATCACCAGGTTCTGGTTGAAAAAGCCAAAGGTCTGCTTGGAGGGGGTGGCGGTGAGGCCGATGAGGTAGGCGTCAAAGTACTCCAGAACCTGCCGCCAGACGTTATAGATCGAGCGGTGGCATTCGTCGATCACGATAAAGTCAAAGTAATCGATGGGAAAGTTGGGGTTGTAGACGACTTCCTTGGGCCAGTCGCCAAAGACATCTTGCAGCACCGCCAGAGGGCGGGCTTCGAACTCGGGATCCAGCTCAGGCTCGCCGCTGAGCATGGAGAAGAGGCGCTGGACGGTGGTGATGCAGACCTTGCTGA
>JAUVHW010000109.1 GCA_030593075.1 Ardenticatenales bacterium | reverse complement strand
CCAGCAAGTTCAGGTCACTGGTGAAGGCCTGGATAGTGTGCGGGCTGAACCCCTCGTACTCCATGTGCTTTTTGAAAGTGCCTATGGCGGCTTTGAGCGAGGAATCGGCCGTCAGGCGCGGCGTGCCCTGCTCGGTCTCGGCAAAGAACGGGAATTCGGTCTGCATCTGAGCCTCCCTGGTCTGGCGATTTTCGTGTAGCTGTTTGTATCGCAACTGCTGCGACCTGTCAAGGCCCATCGAGTCGAGGCAGCAGGCGCCACTGCCACCTCTGCCCTGGCCTCCGAACCGGCCGCAGGCCACGGGGCTGCTCGAAACCACCCCGAACTCGATGTTCGCAGCCCTCAGCCCGATCTCGGGCTGAAGGAGAGTCGAAGGGTGATTTCTCGCCTTGAAGGCTGCCTGTGCAGCCAGATACGCGGGGGCCCTGCGCTCACTCCTCGGGCTTTGCCTCTACTTTGCGGCACAATCACTTCTTGCTTCCGCCGGACTTTCGCGATAGAATTGGTGGTCTCGCAGCAGACACCGGTCGGGAAAGTCGAGAGATCATGCGAACTGCACGGTTCCTGGTGCTCATAATGGTCATCGCCCTGCTGGGCTCGCTGGACGTGGGTTTCACGCGCGCCCAGGCGGCTAACGGCATCACCTCACCACGCGACAATGCCCAGATCCAGGGCGTGGTGCTCATTGAGGGGACTGCTACCACCCCCAGCTTTGCACGGTACGAGCTGGCTTTCTTCAAAGAGTTCGACCCGCTGGGGGAATGGGTCGTCTTTGCCACCGGGTCCCGGCCGGTGGTCAACGGACTGCTGGCGACCTGGGACACTACCGTGGGGCGGGATGCGGGTGCGCCGTTCTACAGGGACGGCACCTACCGGCTGCGCTTGCGGGTCGTGCGCCAGGACTCGAACTATGACGAGTACTTTGTGCTGGGCCTTTCGCTGATGAACGAGGAGGTCGAGGCCACGCCGACCGAGACCGATACGCCGCAACCGGCGGCCGTGCCTTCACCGACTGCCACCGAGGCCTTTCTCTTGCCCACGGCACTGGCTACTCTGACCACCTTTCCCACCGCCACGCCTGAACCTACGGTGGCGGGCGGTGGGGCAGAGGTGGTGAACCGGGAACCACCTCAGCGGTCGGGCGGGTTCCTGGAGGGCGAGTTCAGCGTAGACCAGATCAAGGGAGGAGTCTGGCTGGGGGTCAAGTTGAGCATTGCCTTCTTTATGCTGGTGACGACCTATCTGATCGCCCGCACTGTGCTGAGAAAGCTCCTGGTGACCGAGCCTCTTTGGGATACGCTGCGAGAGACGGTGGCTCGCGCGCGTGCCTGGCTTTCCAAATGACCGATGAGAAGGCCCTGCTGGTGGGACTGGGGAACCCCGGCCGCGAATACCGGGCGCACCGCCACAATATCGGCTTCATGCTGGCGGATCGGCTGGCGGGAGAGTACGGCCTGACCTTCGGCCGGGTCCAGCACAACGCCCTGCTGGCAGCCGGCGAGATTGCGGGCCGGCCCGTGGTCATGGCCAAACCGCAGACCTGGATGAATCTCAGCGGCCAGGCGGTCGGCCGGTTGGTGCGCTTTTTCCAGATACCGCTGGACCGCCTGCTGGTCGCATACGACGACCTGGACCTTCCGCTGGGGACCATGCGCTTCCGTGAAGAAGGGGGCGCCGGGGGGCATAAGGGAATGCGGTCGATAATCGGCCAGCTGGGCACGCAGTCATTTGCTCGGCTCCGGCTGGGGATCGGCCGCCCCCCGGGGCAGATGGATCCGGCCGAGTATGTGTTGCGGCCGTTTCGCACCTCGGAGCAGCCCCTCCTGGAGGAGATGCTGGAGGAGTCGGCTGCAGGGGTCTGTACCTGGCTGACGGAGGGCATCTCGCTGGCGATGAGCCGGCACAACAGAACGCTCAGCGCCGAGGCCCAGTAGTGGCGGTCTCTGGTCTGCTGGCGCTCCTGAGCCAGGTTAAGCCCTACCAGGCTCTGCTGGATCGAGTGGCCGATGCTTCCTTCGGCGGCGGGCAGCTAGGCGTGCCCCGTTGCGCCCGCGCCTCGCTGGCGGCCGCCTTGCACCAGGACCTGGGCCGGCCGGTGGTGGTGGTAGTCCCACGCGTGGACCAGGCACAAAAGCTCACCGAGGAGCTGACGGCCTGGTCGCCCACTCCACAGGCTATCCTGCGCTTCCTCGAGCCCACTCCGCTGCCATATGACCGGGCGCCGTGGGGAGAGCGGTCCCGCAACGGCCGCCTTTCGGTACTGGGGCTGCTGCAATCCCTCCAGGAATCCTCGACCGGGCACTCGGCCCCGCCGATGATCATCGTGTCAGCCCGGGCGCTGGCGCAACAGACGCTTCCGCCCGGCGAGTTCAGCGCCCACACCCACCGGCTGAGAGTGGGCCAGGCCGTACGGTTGAGCAGTCTGCTCGAATCCTGGCTGGCTGCCGGATACCGGCCAGCTACGGTGGTAGAGGAGCCAGGCGCCTTTTGCCGGCGGGGCGGTATCCTGGACGTCTGCCCGCCCGGCTCTTTGGTGGGCGTGCGTGTTGAGCTGTACGGAGACGAGGTCGAGAGCCTGCGGAGCTTTGACCTGACTACGCAACGTACCCTGGCCCCGTTGGAGACCGCCCTGGTCTCTCCGGCCTGCGAAGCACTGCCCGAGCACGGCCCCAGAGTTGCTCAGCAGCTGGCCGGTGCGCAGGCAACGGCCGGAAAGAGCAGGCAAGCGCTCAGCGCCGCAGAGCGCGACGGTGACTGGCGCGAGGACCTGGAGCGGATGGGCGAAGGCGTTCACTTCCCGGGAATAGAGTTCTACTCGCCCTACTTTCTGACGGAGCCTGCCTCTTTGCTGGACTACCTGCCGGCCGAGGCCCTGCTGCTGGTGGACGACTGGGATGTGCTAGAGACGGAGTTCAGAGAGATTGGTGGTCGCGCCAGCAAGCTGCGCACCGAGAGGGAGCGGGAGGGCGCTTTGCCGCCCGCTTACCCTTCGCCCATACACGACTGGTCGACGCTGTCCTCCCAACTGCGCGCCTGCCGGGCACTGAGGCTGGGAGGTCTCTCTGCAGCTGCGGAGGAGGGACTCGCGCCCGGCAGGGACGACCAGATGGCTGAACTGGCGGCCGCCTTTGTCCCCGGCCCTCGCTTCGGCGGCCAGGTAAAGCCGCTAATGAAGAACCTGGCTCGGCTGCACTTCAACGGCGAGCGGGCAGTGGTCGTCAGTCGCCAAGCGGCGCGACTGGCGGAGCTGTGGGCCGAGCGGGGTCCGGCGCAGGGGCCGGTGAACGAGCTGCGGGAAGCTCCAGCGGAAGGGACGCTCACCTTTGTGCAGGGCGTGCTGGGGGATGGCTTTACCCTGCGCGGGCGCATGGAGGAAGGCGGCCCCGCCACGCTGGTGGCGACAAAGCCGACCCCGGTGTTCCACCTGTTCACCGACGCGGAGATATTCGGCTGGTCCCGGCCGGAGCCGCGCCAAGTTCGCAGACCGCGGGCCGCGGCTCCAGAGACCCACTATGCTGACATCTCGCCGGGCGGCCTGGTGGTGCACATTGACCACGGCATCGGCCGCTATGGCGGCCTGGTCACCAAGCAGATTGCGGGGGTCTCCCGCGAATATCTGCTTGTCACCTACGCCCAGGAAGACCAGCTGTACGTGCCGGTCCACCAGGCCGACCGGCTAGGCCGCTACATTGGGCCAGACGATTCCCAGCCCACCCTGCACCGGCTGGGAGGCATCAGCTGGGCGCAGACCAGAGCTAGAGCGAAACGGGAAGTCGAGGAGATAGCCGACGAGTTGCTAGAGATGTGCGCGGCCCGCGCCACCGTCCAGGGCCATGCCTTCTCTCCCGACACCCCTTGGCAGGCCGAGCTGGAGGCCTCGTTCCCCTATCTGGAGACCGACGACCAGCTGCAGGTCCTCGCCGACGTCAAGCAGGACATGGAGCAGCCCCGGCCGATGGATCGCCTGATCTGCGGCGATGTGGGCTATGGGAAGACCGAGGTAGCGCTGCGGGCCGCGTTCAAGGCGGTGATGGACGGCATGCAGGTGGCGGTGCTCGTACCCACCACGATTCTTGCCCAGCAGCACTATACCACCTTTTCCCGCAGGCTCGCCGCCTTCCCGGTGGAGGTGCGGATGCTGTCGCGATTCCGTTCCCGCAAGGAGCAGTCACGCATTCTGCGGGAGTTGCGGTCCGGCAAGGCGGATATCGTCATCGGCACTCACCGGCTGCTGCAAAAGGACGTGAGCTTCAATGACCTGGGACTGCTGATCGTAGACGAGGAGCAGCGCTTTGGGGTGGCGCACAAGGAAATGACCAAGAGGATGCGCACCGAGGTGGATGTGCTCACCATGACGGCCACTCCCATACCGCGCACACTCTACCTGTCGCTCAGCGGGGTCCGTGACATCAGCCTCATCAACACTCCCCCCGAGGAGCGGCTGCCGGTTCATACTCACGTGGGCGCCTACGATCGCCAGCTGATCCGGCGGGCCATTCTGCGGGAGTTGGACCGGGGAGGCCAAGCCTTTTTCGTCCACAACCGTGTGCTGACCATCGATGGCGTGGCGCGTCGCCTGCAGGCACTGGTCCCAGAGGCGAGGTTCGCCGTGGGCCACGGCCAGATGAGCGAGCGGCAGCTGGAGCAGGTGATGCTCGACTTTGTCGCCGGCGAAGTGGACGTGCTGGTCTCCACCAGCATCATTGAGAACGGGCTGGACATTCCCAACGCCAACACCATGATCGTTGACCGGGCGGACATGTTCGGGCTTGCTCAACTCTACCAATTCCGCGGCCGGGTGGGGCGCGGCGCACGGCGCGCATACGCCTGCTTTTTCTCGCGGGGGGAATCCGACCTCACACCGGAGGCTAGGGCCAGGCTGGAGACCATTGCCGAACACACGGAACTGGGGGCAGGCTACAGTATCGCCATGCGCGACCTGGAAATCAGGGGAGCTGGCGAGATTCTGGGGGCGCGCCAGCACGGCCACATAGCCGCGATTGGGTTCGATCTATACACGCGGCTGCTGGCGCGGGCGGTTCAACAGCGGCGAGAAGAGGTGGGAGAAAAGGCGCCGGCCGGTGCGGAGGCCAAGCCGATACTGGCTCCCTTGCCAGACATCGTCACCATCGAGCTTCCGCTGGATGCCTACGTGCCTCCCGACTATATCGAGGACGCTGAACTGCGCTTCCGGCTCTACCGACGGATGGCGGCTCTCCCCTCGCTGGAGTCCATAGATGAGATGGCGGCCGAACTCGCCGACCGCTTTGGCCCCATCCCCGATGCAGTCGACAGCCTGCTCTACCAGCTGCGAGTCAGGTTGCTGGCCAGCAGAGCCGGGGTACTCTCGGTGGTCACCCTCAACCAGCAGATCTCGATACGAATGGAAGGTCTGGAGGAAACGAACCGCCAGGCGCTGCAGCGCTACCTGGGGCCCGACGTGCGAGTCAGCCGCAAGGCGGTCTGGCTGCGGCCCGAGGAAAAAGAGCCAGCCAGACTATGGTGGCAGGTTCGGCTGGTACAGGTCCTGGAGCGGCTGGCCGACTGGTCCGGCTGACAGTCTGACGGGCGCACGTCCACAGCACCGGTCCCCGGCCCTGGGCCTTTACGCGGCAGCCAGCTGATAGCTGGAGGCGTGGTACTGGATCCTTCCGGCCCGGATGCCGATGGTGTCGAGACCACTGCGCACGCTTCCAGCGGCCGAGGTGGCGCTCCAGCGCAGGAACCGGACGTTGTCTTCTGCCCGCAACTCCTCCTGCTCGAACTGGGCCTCGGGTAGCAACTCGAGCAAATCGCTGAAGACGGCGCGGATGGCGGCTGGTCCCTGGGCCGCCCGGCGGGCGCTGATGTACACTGCGTTGTCGTGGTAGAGGTCGGCCAGCGCATCCAGGTCCCCGGCCGTCAGCGCGGTCCAGAACTGCTCGGCGAGATCCAACGTGGGGGTAGCCGGAACAGGCCAGTCGTAGCCAGCAATGGCGTCCCAGAGATCAGGTCCATGCTGCTCGGTCCAGTCCCAGCTCCAAAAGTTGGCGGCCGGCAGGTCGCTGTCGCGCACGGCATCCAGGAACTCGACCACATCGGCCGGTTGGGCGCGGAAATACGAATTGCCATAGTGCTCGCCAAACGCCGCTCCCGTGGGTACTATCGGCCGGGCGGATGGAAGTGACCGGTGCTTGGCCACCGAGTAGCGCACGCATTCGGATGGTGACTCGCCGACCCAGTACATCTGCGGCATGTTGAGGTCGCATTGCACCAGGAACGTCTCCCAGGGGAAGCTGCCGTGAACGTGGGGGTAGCGGTAGGAACTGAGAGCGACCGGAAAGTGGGGCTGCAGACCGCGCAGCGCTCCCATGTAGGCGGCCGCTTCCAGCGCTCTACCCTTGGCTGGATGCTCGGCGTCGATGACAAAGCCGTCCAGCGCCAGGGCATTGATGCACTCAGCAGCGATTGCCGCTTCGTGTAGCGGTTCACGCATCCAGACCCAGGCCCATCCCCAGACCTGGAGACCGGCCGCGCGGAACGCGTCCCGTGCAGCTCGCCCCAGCTCCTCGTTGTAGGGCGTGGCACCGTCGGCGACCTTGATGATGACGTGGGTCAGTCCGGCGTTCGCGGCCTTTTCGGCCATAGCCTGCACATCCCCGCCGGCGATGCGGCCGAGTCTCCAGATGTACATGCCCTTGCCCTGAAGGGGCATCCAAGCCTCGCCCATATCCAATCTACGCTCTTTTCAGATGCAAGTACGTCCGAATCGAAACAGCACGAGCTGATCGGTCGCCCCGGAAGCAGCAGAAACTAGATCTCAAAATGGCGCAGGATTGAGCCACCGATGAACTCGCGCAGAATGGAATTGTCGGGAATCAACTCGGTGGGGCAGGGCTCGAACCACTGCAGCATGGCCAGCAGCCGCTTGCTCTCTATGCGCTCCCAGCTTCCGGGCTCAACCTGGAGCAGCAGCGGTTCAGCGAGCGGCTTTAGCGCTGCCAGGTCATAGACCAGGGCCGAGTTGAACATCACGTCGGCGTGTTCCTGATAGGGAAAGATGTGTCTCTTTTCGCCTCGGCGCACGCTCTCCCAGCGCTTGATCGTATCGGCCGCGCCGTACCCACGGTGGGTGGCGTCGCGGACGATGCGCCGAATCAGTCGAGTGTCGGTAGTGGGCACGCGGTTGTGACGGTCCAGGTTGAGCTGCGTGAGGGCAGAGAGGTAGATGCGAAAGATGCGGCCGGGTGGGATGTTGGGCACCAGGGCCGGGTTGAGCCCGTGAATCCCCTCGGCCAGGATGATCTGGTCAGGATGGAGTTCGGCCTGGTCGCCCGCCTCGCGCCGGCCGGTGTGGAAATCGTACCTGGGCAGCGTGACTCGTTCCCCGTTCATCAGCTGCAGGAGATGCTGGTTGAGAAGCTCCAGGTCCAGGGCTTCGAGGGCCTCAAAGTCGTATTCGCCGGTCTCGTCCCGCGGGGACCGCGCGCGGTCCACAAAGTAGTTGTCCATCGGCAGGGTGAAGGGGCGGACGCCGGCCGCCAGGAGCTGGACGGCCAACCGCTTGGAGAAAGTGGTCTTGCCGGCGGAGGAAGGGCCGGCGATGAGAACCAGACGGGGTGCACCGCCGCTCCGGTTGGCAATGTCGCGGGCGATCTGCGCAATCTTCCCCTCGTGTAGGGCCTCAGCCACCGGAATGACCTTCTGGATCCGGCCGGTGTGAATCGCCTCGTTAAGCGACCCCACATCGAGCACCTCCATCAGCCGCAGCCAGTCGCGGTACTCGCGAAAGACAGCAGCCAGCTGAGGGTAGTCCTGGAAGGGAAGGATAGATGATGGCGCACTCCTGCGAGGGAAGCGCAGGATTAAGCCAGGCGGGTAATGCGTCAGCTCAAACCAGCGCAGGTAGCGGGCGGAGGGAACCATATAGCCGTGGAAGTAGTCGCGCATGCCTCGCAGCCGGTACAGCACCAGGTAGTCCTTGCGGCGCTGGGCCATCAGGCGGACCTTGCCTTCATCCCCACGACTCTGGAAGAGCGCGATTGCATCATTCAGAGGGGTGCGCTCCTTGGTGATGGGGCAGTCCTGGTCAACGACTTCGCGCATTCGCGCCTGAATCTGACCCAGTTCCTCCGGAGTGAAGCAGGGCCTGCCCTCTACCGCGCAAAAGTAGCCACCAAAGGTGAGGGAATGGTCCACGTAGATGCTCGCGTCAGGGAAGAGCTCATGGGCAGCGGTGACGAGCAAGAGAGCGAGCGACCGGCGGTAGATGCGCATGCCATCGGACGAGGACATGGTCACCGGTTCCACTTCGCTGTCAGTGGTAATACGGTAATGCAGCTCGCGCATCTGGCTGTTGACCACGGCCGCAACGATGCGCTGCTCATCTATCAGTTTGGCAGCCTGGAGATAGGTCTCCAGCGGCGTGCCAACCGGCGCTTCCAGGATCTGGTTGCCCGGGAGCCACACCTGGGCGTTCGCCCTGGGGCTCCCCGGCCTGACGGGGTAGGAGACTGTTTCCTGGGGCATGGCTACGTGAAACGGGTCAAGAATGGGGTGTCCGCGCGCCAGAAGCGGCACAGGAGCACAGCCCGGCCCGCCCTCAAGCTTGCGAGAAGCCCCGCCGGTTTCCAGGGGAGTGTCCCCAGCCTGCCAAAGCAGTGATTGCCACTCCGGTCTGCTGTCATCTCTCTACCGAGCCACCTACTGCCGGCCCGGCCTGCCGGCGCCGAACCTGGCACGGAGCAGCTCCTCCAGCGTGGGCTGTCCGACAATCTCGAGTTCGTACCGCACGCGGTCGCTCGGGTGCCGGATATCGACCACCTTTCGCAGGTCAATGGGCGTGCCTATGATCACCAGCTCGGCCGGGGTGTCGTTGATGGTCTTTTCCAGTTCGGCGACTTGCTCCTCGCCATAGCCCATGGCTGGCAGCAGTGCGCCGGTGTTGGGGTACTCTTCGAAGGTCGCCTTGATTGACCCAACCGCGTACGGCCGGGGGTCGATCAACTCAGCAGCGCCAAAGCGGCGGGCAGCGACGGTGCCCGCGCCGTAAGCCATCTCGCCATGAGTGAGCGTCGGGCCGTCCTCTACTACCAGGACCTTCTTGCCGGCGATGGCGGCCGGGTCCTCCACGTAGATTGGGGAGGTCGCTTCAAGGATAGTCGCCTTTGGGTTGGCCCTGCGCGCGTTGCTGCGCACGGCCGCCACGTCAGCCGGGTCTGCGGTGCCGGTCTTGTTGATGATAACCACGTCGGCCATGCGCAGGTTGGTCTCACCCGGGTGGTAGTTCAGTTCGTGACCGGCACGGTGCGGGTCAGCGACCACGATCAGCAAGTCTGATTGATAGAAGGAGATGTCGTTGTTCCCGCCATCCCAGACGACGATATCAGCCTCAGCCTCCGCCCGCCTGAGGATCTCCTCATAATCCACCCCGGCGTACACCACCACACCCCGGTCAATGTGAGGCTCGTACTCCTCTCGCTCCTCAATGGTGCAGTGGTGGCGTTCCAGGTCCTCATGGCTGGCGAACCGCTGCCATACCTGCTCGGTAAGGTCCCCATAGGGCATGGGGTGGCGTATGACAACCACGCGGTGCCCCATAGCCTGCAGGACGCCTGTCACGTGGCGGGTGGTCTGGCTTTTCCCACAGCCGGTGCGGACTGCACACACCGAGACCACGGGCTTTCCCGACCTGAGCTGGGACCTTTTCGGGCCTATCAGGCGGAAATCGGCGCCGGCCGCCAGCACTGTGGAGGCTCGGTGCATCACGTCAGCGTGCGAGAGGTCCGAGTAGGAGAACGCGACCTGATCCACCTCTAGGTCTCGAATCAGGTCGCTGAGGTCCTCTTCGCGGAAGATGGGAATCCCATCGGGGTATTGCTCCCCGGCTAGTGCGGCGGGATAGACGCGCCCCTCAATGTTGGGAATCTGGGTAGCGGTAAAGGCTACCACCTGGTACCGGGGATCGCCCCTGAAACAGGTGTTAAAGTTGTGAAAGTCGCGTCCGGCGGCTCCCATGATGATTGTTCGGTTCTTGCTCAACTCGTTACCTCTCGCTGGAGTCGGTCACGGATTTCGGCCAGTCTTTCAGCCACCGAGCCGAGAACGCCGTTGATGAAACGGGCCGAGCTGTCCGAGCCGTAGAGCTTGGCCAGCTCGACTGCCTCGTTGATGGCCACCTTGAGCGGCGTGTCATCGCCAATCCCCAGCTCGAATATGGCGATTCGCAGCACATTGCGATCGATAATCGCCATCTGATCCACTGGCCATTCGGGGGCATGCCGGGCAATGAGCTGGTCCAGCTGCTGCAGATGAGCCAGCACACCGTGCACCAGTTCCCCGGCAAATCCGGCCGCGCCCGGCGCCAGTGGGCTGCCATCAAGCCGCTCTGCCAGCACGGCGTCGGCGTCGTGTCCGGCGCAGTCAACTTCGTATAGTGTCTGTATCGCGATTCCGCGGGCGCGGCGACGCGGCTGCATTCTGCTCAGGCGTCCGGGTAGGCGACGTCCTCAATGTGGACGTTGACGGCCTCGACCTCCAGGCCCACCAACTTGTCCACGGTGCGAGCCACTTCCTTTTGCACCTTGTGGCTGAGCGACATCAAATCCACCGCCTCGACAACCAGGTAGACATCAATGGTGATGCATGAGCCCTGAATCTCTAATTCGATCCCGTCGCCGGCGATCAGCCGGCGGAAGATGCGGTCGACCCGCGGCGGAACCGAGGCCATGCGGACGACGCCCTCAGTGTAGAGCGCAGCCTGCCGGACAATATCCAGCAGCACCTGGGGCCCAACGGTAATCTTGCCTTCACGCACTTCTTCCATCTCAATCGCTCCTCTCCTCTAGAAGCCCGGCCGATA
>JAUVHW010000010.1 GCA_030593075.1 Ardenticatenales bacterium | reverse complement strand
TGAGCATCGCCGGTCTCCACGTCCACCAGGCGGACGTCGCCACCCAGCGGCGGGTCCAGTTCATCCGGCGATAGGATGTGGATGATGCCTACCTCGTGGCCCCGCGCCTGCAGGGCGGTCACTCCCTCGCGAAAGCCGGCCAGGCTCAGGAGATCGGAGACGAGAAGGGTGAGGCCCGCCCTCACGCCACCGTGGGCATAGTCGTGCAGTGCAGCGCTCAGGTCGGTGACGCCGCCGGCCGTGCGCTCGGCCAGCCAGTCGAGCAGCCGGAAGATGTGCCCCCGGCCGCGGACCGGGCCGAACCTGGCCTTCTCTTCCCCCAGCGTCTGCACGCAGAGTCTATCGCCGGTGCTCAGGGCAATCTGCGCGAGTGCACCCGTCAGTCGGAGGCCGTAGCGCAGTTTATGCGCTGGGCCAGCGCCCCAATCCATGCTGCCGCTGGTATCCAGAAGTAGGTGGACTGCCAGGTCCTCTTCTTCTTCGAGCAGCTTGACGAAGGGGCGCTCCAGCCGGGCATAGATGTTCCAGTCCACGCGGCGCAGGTCGTCCCCGCGGGTATAGTCGCGGTAGTCGGCGAACTCGATTGCGGTGCCGTGCTTGGTGCTGCGCCGCTCCCCCTTGACGGCGCCGGCCCGCACTCGCCGGGCCACGAGCGAGAGCTGCTCTAGCTTGCGCAAACTGGCTTCGTCAAAGAGGCGTTCGGTCATGGGGTTCTGTTCACGGTCTGTTCGCGCCACCGTCTGAGACTCAGGGGGAGCAGAGGCGCCGGCCGCTTCACGGTGCTTCAGGCGGCAGTAGGGGTGCCAGCTGGCTCAGCAGCAGTAGCTGGAACAGGTGGCTCAGCAGAACGGCCGCTGTCGCGCTTGGGGTGTCCGGGTCCAGGGCGGGGCCAACCAACTGCTGGATTCTCACCCAGCGCTCGCCGGCCGGCAATTCTGGCTGCATCTCGGCCGAAAGGGACCATAGCTCTCTACTCAGAAACCAGGCAGCCTTGCGGTGGAGCGCGCGCAGCTCGCTCGCCCACCCTTTGATGTACTGCCGGCTGGCGAGCACCATGAGTGACTCGCTGGCGGTTCCCATCAGCCAGCGCCGGACCAGATGGCGGGCCTCGCCGCTGCTCAGGTTCTGCAGCGCAATGCCTCCCACTGCGCCGATGTCCAGGAGTGAAGCGAGCTGGCTGTACTGGCGGGCAGTGGCCTTGCTCTGCAGGTCTGAGAGGTAGTGGTGAAAAGCCTCAGCCGTGCGCATGGCGGGAGCATCGGTGGGGATTCCGGCCGCCAGCAGCTGGGCATAGAGCCGCCATAGCGCGGCCGGAGTGGGGGAGGTCATGATCTCCTGGATGATGGGCGTTAGTTCCATGTTTGCCTCTCGGTCTGCTAGCTGGAGTTATCTCTGTTGTCGCCTTGCACTGACAGCATGTCGGCCGCTGTTATCAACAGAATGTCCTCTGTCTCGGCCCTGGTCTGCGCTGAGTCTATATGATAGGCCGCTTGGCGGGCATCCCCGGCCGGCGGGGGTACTTGTCGGGCGTGGGAGCTACCTTGTCCGCCAGCACCAGGTAGCGAGTCTCTGCCAGTCCGTGCAGCTCGACGGGCACCAATCGGGCCAGCTGCCCCCCCATCAGGGCCAGCGCGCGCTCGGTGCTCCGGACCTCGGCCAGGGCGTTCTCTCCCTTCTGGGCCAGGCAGACTCCGCCCACCCGTACCAGCGGCAGCAGGTATTCGGCCAGGATTGGCATCTCTGCCACCGCCCGCGCCACGGCCCAGTCGTACTGCTCGCGGTGCGCCGGGTCTTGGCCCAGTTCCTCCGCCCGGCCGTGGCAGACCCTCACCCCCTCCAGCTCGAGCTGGTCACACAGGTGTTCGAGGAAGCGCACCTTCTTCGCTGTCGCCTCCAGCAGCGTCAACTGCAGGCCGGGGCAGATGATCTTGAGCGGCAGGCCGGGGAAGCCCGCACCGGTGCCTACGTCTATCAGGCGGAGGTCAGCCGTCGGCGGGCGCGCTTCGGGCAGGCGGAAAGCCAGGAGACAAGAGAGCGAATCCAAAAAGTGCCGGATCTGAATCCCCTCGTCGTCGGCGATCGCTGTGAGGTTCATCCGGGTGTTCCAATCCTGCAGTTCGCGCCGGTAGAGGTCAAAGGCAGTCAGATGCCCGGCCGTCAGCTCGACGTCTATCTTGCGTGCTCCAACTACCAGCTTCTGCATGTGCAACGCAACGATCTCCCAGCCTGTGGGTTCGTGATTCTTTGGATTCTACCGCAGGGCGCCAATTCGGCAACGCGGCACGGCCGGCGGACCCTGCGGAGGCACGGCGCCGGTTGCCACAGTCTGATACCATACCCGACCCAGGTGCGTGCTGCTATACTTGACAGTGGATTCCACGCCGGAGTGCCCGGATAGCAGATGCACTGGATCGACCTTGCCGGCCGCAAGCGGCTTCTGATCGCCCTACCGCTCCTTATCCTGGGGGTGAGCTGGGTAGTTCACGCCTGGCTGTTCGTGGACCTACCCTCGCTGGACTCGCTGCCGGAGCGGCTGGCTGCGCCCAGTAGCCACATCCTGGACCGGAACGGCCGGCTGCTGTACGAGATCATAGACCCCAATGGCGGTGGGCATACCCCGGTGCCGCTCTCCCAGATTCCGGCCGCCTGCCGGGAAGCCACCATTGCAGTAGAGGATGCCAACTACTACCAACACCTCGGCGTGGACCTGGCAGGCATTCTCCGCGCTCTCTGGCTCAACCTGCGGGGCGGAGAGACCCTCGCCGGGGGGAGCACCATCACGCAGCAGGTGGCCCGCAACCTGCTGCTGGACCCGGCCGAGGCGGCCGAGCGGACGCTGACCCGCAAGCTGCGTGAGAGCATCCTGGCCTGGCGGCTGGCGCGCGCCTTTTCCAAAGACGAGGTTCTGGAGCTCTACCTTAACCAGACTTACTATGGGAATCTGGCGTACGGCGTCGAGGCGGCCGGTCATTCTTACTTTGGCAAGCCGGCCGCCGCGTTGGACCTGGCCGAATGTGCCATGTTGGCGGGGCTGCCTCAAGCGCCGGCCTATTTCGGCCCCTTGACCAACCCGGCGGCGGCCGAAGAGAAACAGGCGGTGGTGCTGGACCTGATGGTCAAGCGGGCCGTCATCTCTCCTGAGGAGGCGGAACGGGCCAAGGAAGAAACGCTGGTCTACGCCGCGACGCCGTTCCCTATTGAGGCGCCTCACTTTGTCAGCTTCGTCTGGGACCGGCTGGAGGCGCGCCTTGGGGCGGACATCGTGCGAGCTGGCGGTCTGGTGGTGACTACGACGCTGGACCTGGAGCTGCAGCGGTCGGCGCTGGCGATTCTTCGCCGGCATCTCTCGCGGCTCCAGGCGCCGACTCCCGAGCGGCCGGCGCGCAACGTGCACAATGGGGGGTTAGTCGCGCTCGACCCTCACACCGGTGGGGTACTGGCGATGGTAGGCAGCCCGGACTATTTCGACGCCAGCATTGACGGGGCGGTCAACGCTGCCCTGGCGCCCCGCCAGCCGGGGTCGGCGCTCAAGCCATTCACCTATTCGGCCGCCTTTGACCCTCGCCGGCCGGAGCCTTGGACTCCCGCCACGGTTCTGCTCGATGTGCGCAGCGCCTTTCCCACGCGGGAGGGGAATCCGTACGTGCCGCTGAACTACGACCGGACCTTTCACGGCCCGGTCTCTATCCGGCAGGCGCTGGCCTGCTCCTACAACGTGCCGGCCGTCAAGGCTCTGCAGCACGTCGGCCTTGACTCGGTCATCAAACTGGCCCGCGACCTGGGCATCACTACCTTTGATGACGCGGACCGGTTTGGGCTGGCGCTCACGCTGGGTGGGGGGGAGGTGCGGCTTCTGGAGCTGACGGCCGCCTACGGGGCGCTGGCAAACGGCGGGTTCCGGGTGGAGCCGGCCGTCATTCGGAGCGTGTCCGGAGAGGGAGCGGCGGGCAGCGAGTTCCCCCTCTCTGAGAGGAGCGTCGGCTCGCAGCGAGTGCTGGACCCCCGCGTAGCCTGGCTCATCACCGACGTTCTGTCGGACGATGCGGCGCGCGCGCCATCGTTCGGGCGTGGGAGCTTGCTGGAGCTGAACCGGCCGGCGGCCGTCAAGACCGGCACCACCACCAACTGGAGGGACAACTGGACCGTGGGCTACACACCGGACATAGTAACCGGGGTCTGGGTGGGAAACGCGGACAACAGCGCCATGGGGCAGGTGAGCGGAGTCACCGGAGCCGGGCCTATCTGGCATGATTTCATGGAGACGGCGCTCTTGGGCCGGCCGAGACTGGCTTTCGATCGGCCGGACGGGTTGGTACGAGGCGAGGTCTGCGCGATTTCCGGCAAGCTGCCCACCGAGCTCTGCCCGCATCGCTCGAGCGAGTGGTTCATCGAAGGCACCCTTCCCACAGAACAGGACGACTGGTATCAGCTCTTCCGGCTGGACAGCGCCACGGGACTCCTGGCACACGAGGGTACGCCTCCTGAGCGGACTATCGAGCAGGTCTACCTGGTGCTGCCGCCTGAGGCCCAACGTTGGGGGAGGGAACAGGGAATTCCGGCGCCACCTCCCTCCGTCGCTACGGTCACTGTTGGGGTAGGAGAAGAGGCTGCCCCGCTGGCGATCATCAGCCCGGACGATGGCGTCGTGTACCGTCTCTCTTCCAGCGTACCGGCCGAACAACAGCGGATTCGACTGGCGGCCGCGGCCCATCTCTCGATGGCGCGAGTGGCACTGCTGCTGGACGGGCAGCCCGCTGGGTCCGCCGATCGCTCGACTTTCACCAGTCCTCCCTATGAGATGCTCTGGGCCCTGCAGCCAGGCATGCACCGGCTGGTTGCCGTCGGCCGGACGGCCGATGGGCAGGAGGTGCGCAGCGAGCCGGTTGAATTCGAGGTGCTGGGTGATGGCTAGCAATCAGAAGGAGAGGGCATGATTGGCATCGGTTCACTCTTGACAGACGAGGCCTACCTTGAGGTGCAGACAGCTCAGCAGCGGCTGAAGAAGGAACACGGAATTCCTGGCGAGAGTATTATCGGGCCGCACATAACACATGTGGTGAGGAATGGTGTGGGAGCGTTGGAGGAATTGGTCGAGCGGCTCGTAAAGTTGGCGAGCGAGACTGATCCCCTTGCCGTCTGTGCAGCCGGGCTAGGGCTGTTCCCCGGGCCGGCGCCGGTTCTGTACCTGCCGGTGCCCCGCAACCCGGCGCTGGCGGCCGTCCATCGGGCGGTGTGTGAGCTGCTGACCGATGGCGATGGGGCCATCGCGCCCTGCTACCACCCGGAGATGTGGCTCCCGCACGTCACCCTGGTGAGCCGCGGAATCACCCCCGACATGGTCGCGGCCGTGACCACAGATCTACTTCCGGGCGGTCTCGCGGTGACAAGCCAGCTGCTGGGGTTCATTCTGGCTGAGGAGACGGCCGAGGATCGCTGGGAGATTACCCGCGAGTTCCCGTTCCGGGGGCAGAACGCCCTGCCGCCCAATCCGTTTGGGCTGACTTGCCGGCCTTGCCAGCCATCGGACCAAGAGTTCGTCTACAGGCTGCTGGTGGACAGCTTGAAGCCGCTGGTCTCCGTCTATCATCCCTGGAGCGAGGCGCGCTTTGAGCAGAACTTTGCCAGCAGCTGGCGGCAAAAGGTGGTTGTTCTGGCTAAGGGGCAACGGGTGGGGTACCTGCAGTACGACGGCTCGGCCGGGGATCACCTGTACGTGGGCGGCCTTTTCCTAGCAGCGTCCGCTCGCGGTCGGGGGTGGGGCAAGTGGCTGCTGGGTTACATGGAAGGCATGGCCGGGGGCCAGCCAGTCCGGCTCCACGTCTGGGAGAACAACCCGGCCGTCGAGTTCTACCAACGGCAGGGGTACCGGATCGTCCGGACCGAGGAGCACAAGCATCTGATGGAAAAGGGGTAGGCGGGGATTCTACGCCAAGTTGTGGAAGGCGACCTGCCGAGCGTTCTCCCCCAGCCGACGCAGCTCGGCCGGGCCCAGCCCCATCTGTTCGGCCGCGACATGGTACTCGTGGTCCAGGGTGATGTTGCTGATTCCAGGATCGTCCGTGTTGAGCGTCGCTAGCAGGCCGTGCTGGAGAAAGGCCACGAGCGGGTGATCGGAGTAACCGGGCGCGGCGCTGGTCTGCACGTTGCTGGTGGGGCAGCTCTCGATTCCGATGCCCCGCTCCTGGATCAGATCGAGGACACCCGGGTCATCCACTGCCCGCAGAGCGTGCCCCAGTCGTTCAGCTCCCAGTTCCAGGATGGCGACCCGGAGGTTCTCCAGCCCCAGCGCGGCGTGGGGAGAGCCGGGCGGCAGTTCCCCCGCGTGAATGGTGACGTGCAGCCCACTTTCCCTGGCCCGCCGAAAGTGTTCCACAAAGAGATGGCTGGGGAAGGTGATTTCGTCGCCGGCCAGGTCGACCCCCACCACGGCCGGGCCGCGGCCTCGCAGGATGGCCTCCAGTTCATCCCAGCAGCTTTCCACACCGTAGGTGCGGGAGAGGATTCCAATCAGGTTAGCCTTGATTCCAAAGTCGGCCTCTCCCTGGGCGGCTCCCTCGCAGACGGCGCGGACTACCCCGGCCGGGTCCAGGGCGTGCTTATCGGCCATAAAGATGGGGCTGAAGCGCAGCTCGATGTAGTCGATTCCTTCAGCGGCGGCGTCTGCCACGTTCTCGTAGGCAATGCGCCGCACGGCGTCCGCGTCCACCATCACCTGCTGCATCAGCTCGAATTTGGCGATGAACGCCATCACACCCACCACCGGTTGGGTGACCTGCACGTAGGGGCGGAGTCCTTCGAGGGTGTCGGCCGGCAGCGGCAGATGGTGCTGCCGGCCCAGGTCCAGAATGGTCTCCAGGCGCACGTTGCCGTCCAGATGGCGGTGGAGCTCAACCAGCGGGTTTCCGGTGTGCGCAGCTGCAGTGTTGGCCTCGGGTTTCTCGTTCAACGCTGATTCTCCTCGGTCGCCATGTTTTCCAGTTTGCTGTCTGCAAAGCCTGTCAGACCCGATGGTCACCTCGGGCAGAGCAGTACGGCAGACACGAACCGTCCTGAGGGAAGGCGACGGTGCTGGTTGGGCTACTCGTTCACCTGCAGCGTGGGCAGGCGGGTGCGCCAGCCAGGTTTGCCAGCCAGACCAATGATAGTCGAATCCCACCATGATGCAAGTGGACGGGCGGGCACCGGGAGCTATAATACTCCACCTCGCTGGCTGTTTCACCGGCAGAGAGCAAGCCAATGGGACCTGCTCGAGACTGACTCTCGGCAGGTTAGCGCAAAGGGCCTGTCCCTCAACAATGTCTCTGGAACTGAACCTCGGTAGCTGGCTGCTGGCGGCCGCACCTATTCTGGTCGTGCTGGTGCTGATGGTGGGGCTGCGGTGGGGCGGCGCGAAGGCAGGACCGGCCGGCTGGGTCGTGGCCCTGTTCCTTTGCTGGAAGGTCTTTGGCGCAGGAGCGGAACTTCTGGCTTGTGCCCAGCTTCGGGCGCTGCTTCTAGCAGGGTACGTTCTATACATAATCTGGGCGGCCCTGCTTCTGTACCACGTGGTGGATGAGGTGGGTGCCATCGGTGCCATCGGCGCCAGGCTGAGCGAACTCACGGCAGACCGAGGAATGCTGGTGCTGCTGCTCGGCTGGGTCTTTGGCTCATTCCTGCAGGGTGCCAGTGGCTTTGGGGTCCCGGCCGCTGTGGTAGGTCCATTGTTGGTGGGACTCGGGCTACCGGCCGGCCGGGCAGTGGTCATTGCGCTGGTGGGGCACGCTTGGGCGGTGACCTTTGGCTCCCTGGCCTCTTCGTTCCTGGCGCTCATGGCGGCTACCGGCCGCCCCGGCCCGGACCTGGCCCCGTGGAGTGCTCTACTGCTGGGGATCGCCGGCCTTGGCTGCGGTGCTGCGGTGCTCTGGGCGGCCGCCGGCAGCGACCGTTCCCCTGAGCGGCCGGTCACCTGGCGCGGCTGGACCGGATACGTGGGACCCTGGGCCCTGCTCGGGCTGGTGATGGGCGGGACCCAGTTCCTGCTGGCGGCGCTTGGTTTCTACAGCATCGCCTCGTTCCTGGCTGGCCTGGTCGGACTGGGGGTGATGGCTTTGCTGCTGCGCCGGCGCGCGAGAGGAGAGCAGCGGGGAGGGCTGACGGATATCGGCTGGGCACTGGCACCCTACGGGTTGCTGGTAGTGGTTGTGGTGATTGGTCAGACGGTGATGGCGGACCTGCTGGATTTCGCTGTGATCCGGCCGTGGTTCCCTGAGATGAGCACCTCGCTGGGGTGGGTGGTGCCGGCCGGCCCCGGACGGAGCATCAGCCTTTTCGGTCACGGAGGTGCGCTGCTTATTTACACTATCGCTGTCACTTACTTGGCGTACCGGTTCCAGGGGAGGTACGTGGCGGGTGCCGGGAGCCGGATTCTGCAGAATACCCTGCGCGGGGCCCTCAGGCCATCTATCGGGATTCTCAGCCTGGTGGGCATGGCGGTGATGATGGAGAACACCGGCGCGACCCACCTCCTGGCTGAGGGAATAGGCCACCTGGCTGGAGGCGCGTTTCCCCTTGCTGCTCCCCTTATTGGCGCGTTGGGGGCATTCATGACCGGCAGCAACACCAACAGCAATGTGGTCTTTGCTGCCATGCAGGAGGAGACGGCCCTCCTGCTGGGGCTGAACCCGCTCGTCATCCTGGCGGCTCAGACGACCGGTGGTGCCATAGGCGCTCTCTTTGCGCCGGCCAAAGTCATCGTTGCTTGCTCCACCGTGAACCTGGCCGGTCAGGAAGGAGCGGCGTTGCGGCGCGCCATCGCCTACGGCGCGGCGATTCTGCTGCCCATCTGCTTGGTGACCTGGGCGTTGGCGTAGGGGCCTGGCCGGTGACCCGTCATGCCGAGTCCCGGTGAGGAGCCGGCATGCTGTCGGACACGGAAACGCGCCTGCGAGGCGCTGCCCAGATCCTCGGATTGACTCGATGTTGGCGGGAGGTATAATGCTTCGGGACGTGCGACCGGTTTTTCAACCGGGCTCGGCCGGAGGCGCTGCCGCGTTTCGACCAGGCGCGGGAGCAAGGTAGTGGAACTCAGCGTTGCCTAATATCGTCTAGGAAGCGGTATGTGTAGTCTCGAGGACCTGCCCGAGGATCCATCCGGGGAGCAGACTCCCCGGTCCCGGCCGGCCATCCGGTGGGAGGATGCAGAGCGGACTCCTACCTACGTTCCTCCCGAGAGGTCTGCACCTCCAGCTGGTCCACCGGTAGGGGAGGGCACTGCGCGCCGGCCGCCTGCGGTGCAGGATCCGGGCGCCACGCGGGTGCAACGGAGCGGTATTCCGGGCCAGACTCGCTTCAGCGGAGGGCTGGGACCGCCCAGCTGGGAACCGGCGCGCACTACCGAGCCGACGCGGCCGCGGCCGGCTTTGACGGTCCGGCCGAGGTCTCGGCGGGTGGACTGGCTGAGCTGTCTGGTGCAGCTTGGGCTGGTTGGGCTTCTTGGTGCAGTCGTCTTTTTCTGCGTCGGGCTGGCTGCTGCCTCCATTGGCTACATCGCGGTCGCTAGCGAACTCCCCGCTCCTGGAGAACTAGCTTCCCACGCTTCTGACTTTGAGACCAGCTACATCCTGGACGCTGAAGGAAACGTTCTCTACGAGTTGATCCCGTCGGACGCGGGGCGCCGGAGGCGAGTGTCATTGGAGGAGGTTTCCTCACTGTTGGTCCAGGCCACGGTGGCAACCGAGGACCGCAACTTTTACCAGCACCCTGGCTTTGACCCCATCGGCATAGTCCGGGCCATCGTGCAGAACCTGCAGGAGAGAGAGATGGTCAGCGGGGCCAGCACCATCACCCAGCAGCTGGCTCGCGCGCTGTTGCTCAGCCCGGAGGAGCGGGCTCAAAAGACCGCCAAGCGCAAGATCCGTGAGATCATCTTGGCGGCCGAGATCACTCGCCGCTACAGCAAGGAGGAGATTCTGGAGATCTACCTCAACGAGATCTACTACGGCAGCCTATCCTACGGGGTAGAGGCGGCCGCGCAGACCTATTTCCAGAAATCGGCCAGCGACCTGAACCTGGCGGAAGCGTCGTTGCTGGCGGGATTGCCGCAAGCCCCTGCCTCCTGGGACCCCTTCGTCGCTCCCGAGTTGGCGCTTGGCCGCCAGGGACAAGTGCTGGCGCTGATGGTCGAAGCCCGTTACATCAACCCGGCCGACGCTGAACAGGCCGCTGTGGAGATGGCTGAGCGAATCGGTTTGCTTGTCCCGCCCCACGTTGACATGCGTCATCGCCACTTTGTGCACTATGCTCGCCAGGAACTGGAGGACCGCCTGGGCCCCCAGAGCGCCTACAGAGAGGGGATCCGAGTGCACACTACCTTGGATCCTTCCCTTCAGGCCACCGCCGAAGAGGTTGTTGCCGAGTACCGGCCGCACCTGGCCAATTGGGGGGCCAACAACACCGCTCTGGTAGCGGTGCAGCCGGCCACCGGGCACATCCTGGCGATGGTAGGCAGTGCTGATTTCCACTCCGAGGAGATTGATGGTCAGGTGAACATGGTGCTGGCCGGCCGGCAACCGGGAAGCGCCATCAAGCCTCTCACCTACGTGGCGGCCTTCGAGAGGGACTGGACGCCCGGCACTC
The DNA here is from genome assembly GCA_030593075.1 of Ardenticatenales bacterium. GTDB lineage: Bacteria > Chloroflexota > Anaerolineae > Promineifilales > UBA4811 > JAUVHW01. The sequence continues at coordinate 23,344 of JAUVHW010000010.1, read as the reverse complement.
TTATCTGGGACGTAGCTACCACCTTCACCGACGAGTGGGGCCAAACCTATACCCCCAAGAACTATGACAACCGCTTCCATGGGCCCACCCTGGTGCGATGGGCACTGGCCAACTCGTACAATCTTCCGGCCGTCAAGACCCTCAAATTCGTCGGCGTGTGCGATTTCATCCAGCGCGCGAATGAACTGGGCATCTCGTCTCTGCGAGATACTGGCTGTGAAACCATCGGCAAACCTAGTGAGCATGGGCTGGCCCTGACGTTGGGCGGCGGCGACGTGACACCGCTGGAGATGGTGGGGTTCTATGCTACGCTGGCCAACAACGGGAGCCGCGTTCCTCCCGTGGCCATTGCACGGATTGAGGACCTGAGCGGGAACGTGCTCTATGAACACAGCCCAGAGCCCGAGCAAGTGGTTCGGGCAGAGCATGCCTACCTCATCAATGATATCCTATCCGACAATGTCGCCCGGCTTCCTGCCTTTGGGCTGAACAACCGGCTAGAGTTCTCGGACCGTTGGGTGGCGGCCAAGACCGGCACCTCGGGCACGGACGAGAATGATGTGCGCGACGGCTGGACGATTGGCCACACGCCGCAGTTAGCGGTGGCAGTGTGGGTCGGCAACACCGGCGACGCCACTGGTAGCGCCCCGATGGCCAGCAAAGCCTCCGGATATATGGTTGCTTCGCCCATCTGGCGCACCTTTGTCGAGCGGGCGCTGGAGGGGCAGCCGGCCGTCGGGTTCCCGCGGCCGGAGGGGATCGTCCAATCCGAGATCTGCGCTGATTCGGGTGCGCGACCTTCGGCGGACTGCCCACCCGAACGGCGGAGATGGGAGCTCTTTGCCACCGGCCAACCGCCGTTGGGCGCGGAACACGATTTCTATCGGCGCATTGGCCTGGACCTTTGGACCGGCCTGGAGGCCAATGAGCACTGTCCGGAGAACGTTGAGGAGGAGCTTTTCGTGGTAATCGAGCACGAGGGCGGCCGGCGCTGGGTGGAGGAGACGGCCGCTGGCCAGCAGTGGGCGGCCGAGAGAGACATTGCCTTCGAGGAGCGTCCCGGCGACTCACCGACACGGCTCAGACAGCCGCCGGCCGGATCCTGCACGGCAGATACTCCTCGGCCGCGCGTGCGGCTCACCACTCCTGCCGACGGGCAGACGGTTACCGGGGAGTTGGTCTTCCATGGCCAGGTGACCGCCCCTAATCTGACCGCGTACCGGGTGGACTATGGCGTGGGGCCAGACCCGATAGGCTGGGGGCTCGTGCAGGACCGGGTGGCAGCAGTGGTCGAGGCGGGCGAGTTAGCCCGCTGGGACACTACCAAGACGGCCGACGGGGACTATACCCTGCGAGTTGTCATTTTTGGCCCTCGCAACCGGGCTGGCGAGGAGATTCGATACGAGCACCGTCTGTACATAGACGTTTTCAATCCCACTCCCACCCCGACGATGACTCCTACGCCGACGGAGACGCCCACGCCCACGCAGACCCCGACTCCATCGCCTACCCCAACCATGACCGATACGGCGTCGCCCACTCCGACAGCTGCAGTGACTGTCACGCCGAAACGTACCAAGAAGCCCCCCCGGCTTACCATTGTCCCTCCTACCATTTCTGCCACGTCTGAGTCGACGCCTACTTCCGGGTAACCGAGCCATGAAGCGACTGCTGGCGTCTTTGCGCGCGCGATGCTTGATGGCCTCCGTGTGCCTCTCCTGAGGTTCGTCCTCAACATAAACCTGGCGCTCAGGCCCGACTGTCCGGCCGGGCAGCCCTGATTCGCGATAGCGGCTCACCGCGCCACCCACAGGTACTGGTGGCCCGGATTCTGCCGCCCCTGGTGGTCCGCACGTTGCGGAAGCCGCTGTGCTCGCGCAGACACTGGTGTGCTGGGTTCCGGGCCAGACCTCTGGCCGTTCGGTGCAGAGGTTCGAGGCGCCCACCCGACTCCTCAGCCGGCGAGCCAACGGCCGCGAGGGGCAGGGTGGTCTCATAGCCGCCCGAGCGCCCCCATGCTATAATTGCACTGGTCTGTCAATGAATGTCTACTCGCCAGGAGGGGGCAATCGCACCACTCGGGAAGGGACACCGCTTTCGTCCGCGCCCCGAGGCCGAGGCTTTTCAAGGGGCATGCTCCGTCATGCAGCCGCACGACGCTCGCCCGCTCTGGTGAGGCGCACCCTGCTCATCGCGGCGCTGTTCTGCGTCGCGTTCACCCTGGATGGGCGGGGCGCTGGGGCGGCTCCCTTCTCACAGGCCGTGGCGCCTCCGCCCACGAGTGAGCGTTTCAGCTACCTGGGCCAGACCGGGGGTCTGGTCACGGATTTCGCCATTCGGGGTGACCTGGCCTTTGTGCCAGAGGGCGATGCCCTGACGATACTGGAGCTGGGAGAGGGCGACAAGGCAGCGACCGTTCTCTCCCGCGTGAGCCCCAACCAGGGCAGAATCCAGGGCATAGCCCTGGCGGGCGACACTGCTTTCCTGATTACTCCGATAGGCCTGGCGACAGTGGACGTTCATGACCCCCTTCAGCCGGAGATACTCAGCTTCGTGCCTGGTGGGGGGGAGGCAGTCAAGATCGCCGGCGGATTCGCGTTCATTGCCGCACGGGCGGCCGGGCTGCGCATCGTCAATGTGTCGGATCCTCATCTGCCGGTGCTGGCCAGCTCCTTCCCGGTTCCCGGCAAGGCAGTGAGCATCGCGCTCGACGTGGAGTCCAACCTGGTCTACGTGGCGGCCGACGAAGGGGGGCTTCGTGTGATCGACGTCAGTGCACCCGACGTGCCTCGTGAAGTGGCGTACATGGAGCCAGCAGCCGGGGTTCAACAGCTCGAGGTTCAGGGGGAGACGCTGTACTTGAGTAGTGGGGACCGCATCCTGTTGGTGGATGTCAGCCGGCCGGACTCGCTGGTGACGGTGAGCGAATACGCTCCTCCCCGGAGGGCACGGCGGGTGGCAGTGAGTGGCAGCTATGCGTACGTGGCCGACTTGGACGGTGGGCTCAAGGTCTTCCACGTGGCCGAGATGGCTCGGCCCCTCCTGGTGTACGCTGAGACCCAGGGGGCGGCCTACGATGTGCATGTCGAAGGGAATCGGGTCTACATCGCGGATGGTCCGGACGGTATCCGCATAATGGATGTAAGCATTCCGACCCGCCCGAGAGCAATAGCTCAGTTGCCGCTGGATGGGGTGGCGCAGGGATTGGAGCTGTGGGCAGAGGACATCCTGTTGGTGGCCGCTGGCGAAGCAGGACTGTACCTGGTCTACGTGGGCAATGAGCGTTCTCCTGCCGTGCTCGGCCGCCTCGACACCGAAGGGGAGGCTCGTGATGTGAAAGCCGGCGAGTACGTTGCCTACGTGGCCGACGGTCCGGCCGGGCTGGCTGTCATCAGCCTGGTGGACAGGACTTCCCCCAAGTTGCGCGGCCGGCTCTACACGGCCGGAGAAGCCCAGGCTCTGGGAGTATGGAGCACCTTTGTCTATGTGGCGGCCGATGATGGTGGCCTGCAGATAGTTGACGCAATTCGGCCCGCAGCGCCATTCCTGGTTGGCGAGCTCTCGCTTCCAGAGGGGCAACGGGCCGTGGATATTGCCCTGGTGAACAAGCGAGCGTACTTGGCTGTGCAGGGGGCCGATGAAGATGAGACCGGACTGGCCATTGCTGACGTGGGCTTTCGAGATCGACCGGTTGTTCTCTCTCGCGTTCCCGGACCGGGTGTGGGGGTGGCTGTGCGAGGGGTCAAGCCAATGACCGTGGGGGGCACAGGGCTGATGACAGTGGATGCTCGCGCCTCTAGCGGGCCGGTGTTGCTGGCGCGGTACCGGCCGCCCTTCGGAGCGGGCGGGATAGAGTGGGCGGAGGGGATCTTGTACCTGACTTCAGGGCGCCATGGGCCGGAGCTGACCCTGCTGGACGTGAGTGAGCCCGGCCGGGTTCGTGAGCGGCTGCACCTGGGACTCACTACCGAGGGTGGCGCGGTGACCACTCTGGATGGGCAAGTCTATCTGGCGGCCGGCCGGCGCGGACTGCGCTCGATCTGGATTTCGGCGGTGCCGGCTCCGCCCGAGGCGCCGGCGCGCGGGCCGGAATACGTTGCTGACTCCGAGCAGGTCATCTATGATCCGATGGACACCCTGCTCCAACTGTTCGCCTTGCCTGACGGTCCAACCCGGCTGTACGGGGCTGGCGAAGCGGGATGGTCCATTACCGATGTGCAGGACCCCAGGCTCCCGCAGCCGGTCTCTCGCGTGCAGACCGATGCCCTGGTGGGCGGCCTGGCACGAAGCGGGGACCGGGTCTATGCGGCTTTGGCCAGGGGCGGGCTGTACATATATGATTCATCTGATCCGGCCCGGCCGCAGTTCCTGGGCAAGTGGTCCGCCAGTGCTTCGGTAGGGGATGTGCTGGCGCGTGATGGCTATCTGTATGTTGTGGACCGGCAGGTTGGGCTGCGTGTGCTGGACCCCAACCCGCCCGAACATCCCACTCTGCTGCAAGCGCTCTCTCTGCCGGGCGTGCCCGAGCAGATTGTTCACCTGGACCCCAGCTGTACCGACCCGGGCAGGTGCGACCTGGCATACGTGCTGGCTGGAAAGGCGGGGCTCAGGCTGGTAGATCTGGGGCATCCCACTGCGGGCGTGGTGCCGCTCGGGCACCTTCCGGTCGATGTGGTGACCGTCCGGGCTGTCTGGCCCTACGCCTACACGTTGGATGGGGGACGATTCGCTGTCTGGGAGCTGCCATCTGCGGCCTCCTCTAGAGACGGTGTGCTGCCCTCCCAGGTATCGGGGTTTCGCCTCAATGGGCACATGCTCCTGGTGGCTGGGGACCAAGCCTTCGTTGGCAGCGATGCTGGGCATGTCTCTATCGTTGATATCAACGATCCGGCGAGTCCGCGGGTGGTGGGCATGATGGGCAATGGTGCGGCAGTGCGGGGCCTGGCGTCGAGTGGGGAGTACCTGATCGTCGGCCTGGAGACCATTCCTGGTCTCGACCAGCCGGTTGGCGTGCCGACTGCGGGTCAGTTGCGGGTGTGGAACATACGGAACCCGGTCATTGCTGAGGAGATTACCACAGTTGAGACACCCTCCGCGTTTGCCGTCATGGCGCAGGCGGAGGTGGCCAGCAGTACGCCGCTGGCGGCGCCAGGGAGCGGCGTTCGCATTGTGACCGCGGGCGAGGAGTTGGTGCTCTTTGATGTGGCGCCCGAGCCCTCGCACTCTATTACAGTAACGGTAGCGGTCAGCGTTCCGCTTCCTGCACCGGCCATCAGTCTGCAGCTTGATGGGGATATGGCCTACGTAGGCACGGAATCCGGCTTGCTGATCTTTGCCGGGCTAGAGGCTGACGGCCCGCGCATCGTGGGCGAATTCCCCGTCGGCGGCAGTGTGAGGAGTGTAGCGGTATACGGCAAACGGGGGTACCTGGTCGCTGATGGCATTGGCGGATTGCTGATTGACGTCTCGGATCGAGCCGCGCCTCGCAAGGTCGGCAACTTGCCTTCGCCTACAGGCGACCCGCCACGCGAGCTGGTGGTAGCGGGGGATCAGATATGGGGGATTTGGGATGGCCAGGTGAGCTGGTGGGATGTGAGCCAGCCGCAGCCTGGACCGTCCGAGATTGGCGCTTTTGAGCCCAGAGGCATCGTCCCGCTGGACCTGGTGGTCGATGGAGACCGAGCCTACCTGACCGACGCCGAGGCCGGTCTGGTGGTGTTGGACATCTCGGATCCGGCCGCCCCGTCGGTCATTGGCTCACTGGACACCCCAGGTCAGGCGCACGCTGTCGCTCTGGCGGCCGACGGGCTCACGGGATACCTGGCTGATGGAGAATGCGGCGTCCGAGCGTTCTCCTTGGAGAACCCGGCCGCTCCGGTCGAGGTGGGGTTCTGGCACTCCGGCTATGCGCTGGATGTAGCTACGCTGGAGGACAGGGTCTACGTTGCCGACATCGGCGAGTTAGTGGGGTTGGAGTTTGACCCCAATGGGGAGGCTGCTCTACCTCCGGCTCCTCAGTCTCCACAGCCGGCCGACGGCGCGAGGTTCTACCCCCTGAGTAGCGGAGGCAGCAGCGAGACAGTCACCAGCCTCAGTTGGGGTCCTTCTCCGACCCAGTGTGACCCGTTGACGTATGACGTCTTCTTGGGAACCGAGAACCCGCCTCCCCTGTTGGCATCTGGTCTGTACTCTCCTACCTTCGACTTGCAGGGGCTGGAGCGACGCCAGACCTACTTTTGGCAGGTGGTAGCGAGCGACCGGCAGGGAGATGAGTCGGCGGGGCCAGTGTGGCAGTTCCATATTCGTACCGATGCGCAGCCTCCCCCGACCCCAACGCCCGCCCCCCGGCCGGAACTCCCGGCCGGCGAGCAACAGGATGTGTTCCCGCTAGTCGGTGGTCTGGCGGCGCTGGGGACCATCGCCGGCGCGCTCTGGTTGGTACGCGAGAGGAGTAGACCATGAAGCTATTCTGACCCGTCCCCAGCCCGCAGCCATAATGCGCCTCACCCTCGGCATGGCAGAAGCATGCCTGCCCGACAAGCCAGCGAAGGAGACCGCTATGAACAACAGACCGGTAGATGTCCGTCCGGTGAAGAGCCGGGCTGACTGGAAGGCTTTCATGGGGTTCCCCTGGAAGGTCTATGAGAATGACCCCAACTGGGTGCCCTTTTTGTATTTCGAACGCAAGGAGTTCTTTGACCGCGACAAGCATCCCTTTTTCAAGGTCGCCGACCTTGAGTTCTTTATGGCGTGGCGCGGAGACAGGCCGGTGGGGACCATCGCCGCCATAGTGAACCACCGCCACAACGAGATCCACGAGGAAGAGGCGGCCCACTTTGGCATCTTTGAGGTGCTGCAAGATGAGGAGGCTGCGGCTGGGCTACTAGAGACCGCCTGTGACTGGGGGCGGCGGCAGGGGATGACCAAGATACTGGGTCCGGCGAATTACTCAAGCAACTACGAGTATGGCCTGCTGGTAGATGGGTTTGACAGCCCGCCGGTGGTCATGATGACCTACAACCCAGCCTACTATGTGGACTATATCGAGGCGGCCGGCTTTGCCACGGCAATGGATCTTTGGGCCTGGTATTCCCCCTTGGATGTCTACGGCGAGGGTGCGCAGAATCTACCTCCAAAGCTGGTGCGGGTGGTGGAAAAGATCAAGAAACGCTACCGGATCACCATCCGCCAACTCGACATGGGCGACTGGGAGAACGAGGTAGAGCGCTTCAAAGGCATCTACAACCAGGCCTGGAGCAAGAACTGGGGGTTCGTGCCCTTTGCCGATGAAGAGATGATTCATCTGGCGAATGGCTTGAAGATGATATTGGACCCCCGCGTCACCCTGATCGCCGAGGTGGACGGGAAGCCGATTGGGGCATCGATTCCATTGCCTAACGTGAACGAAATCCTGCTCAAGGCCCGGCCGGGGCCTTCGCTGCTGAGCAGCTATCTAGCGGCCGCCCGCATGCTGCTGCGGCGACGCAAAGTGAAGCTGCTGCGCCTTTTCGCAATGGGGGTAGTGGAGGAGTATCGGGCCAAGGGGGTAGATGCGCTTTTCTACTACGAGTCGGTCAAGCGGGCCATTCAATACGGCTACACCGAGGCCGAGGCGTCGTGGATTCTGGCCAATAACGACATGATGAACCGCGCTATTGCGATGATGGGAGCTGAGGTCTACAAGACCTACCGCATCTACGAAAAGGCGCTCTAGTGACCCCACGGAGGGCAGAGCAGGCGGCGGCCGGCGACGAGCCTTGGCCGCTGCAGGCGAAGCGCGCCGGCCGCTGGTCGGTGCCGCAGCCGCCGAGCACCTCTTTCGGGACCCTGCTCAGAAACTAGGACTTTGTCGCCCTCTTCATTGGGCAGACCATGTCCCAGATAGGGGATCAGTTCGCCCTCATTGCCGCGCTCCATCTCATCAATCAGGTGCTCGGCTCGAAGCTCGCGGTGGCAGGGATTGCGCTGGCCCTTTCGACTCCTCGTCTGCCATTCAGCCTCCTGGCTGGCGTGGTCGTCGATCGCTGGAACCGCAAGGGCATCATGATCGCGACTGACCTGCTGCGCGCTGTTGCTGTCCTCTCACCACTGCTTATTCGGCGCTCGGATCAGGTCTGGATCCTGTACCTCGCCGGTGTGGCGCTGGGAACGCTGGCCACCTTCTTTGAACCAGCGCGCAGTGCGGTGATTCCCAACGTCGTGCCAGGGGACCAGTTATTCATGGCGAATAGCGCTCTTCAAGCGACTTTTATCGTGGGGACAGTAGTTGGAGCGGCCGCGGCCGGGTTTGCGGTGGACGCCTTCAGCCCGTACTATGCGTTCGTCGTAGACAGCGCTACCTTCCTCTTTTCGGCAGTGGCAATCGCGTTGATGAAAGTCCCTCGGCGGCCGGCTCAGCGCCACAGGGCAACGGTGGAGGAGATATGGGGCCAGCTCACTGAGGGAGTACGCTTCATCCGCTTTCATCCACTGCTCCTACGTATAATGGGAGTGACGGCGGTGGCGGCGGTGGGGCTTTCTGCGCTGATGATCCTGGGAGTGGGCTACTTGGAACAAGACCTCGGCGTGGGCGCTTCTGGGTTCGGGTTGGTAGTCGCTTCCATTGGGGTTGGAGTGGCGCTGGGCGGGATGGCCGTTCGTTGGTTGGTCCAACGGCTATCGCTCGACACCCTGGTTGGCAGCTGTCTGGTGCTGGTAGGGCTGGCCGTGATGAGCTTCACTCTCTTCCCGAGCTACGGCGTTGTCGTAGTAGGGGCCGTGCTGGTGGGAGTGGGGGTCGTGATTGCCCGCGCCGGGCTGGCCACCATGACGCAGGAGCTGACGCCGGATCGCATCCGCGGCCGGGTAGAGAGCGCTGTAAACATGATCATAGGGGTTTCCAATGCAGGCGCACAAGGAACGAGCGGGGTCATGGGAGAGCTGCTCAGCGCCCAGACCGTCTTTCTGGGCGCGGGAGCTATCACGGCATTGGCAGGCATCGTGACGACCCGGGCGTTTCGGGTGCAGGACCCGGAATAGGGGAGGCCTCGCCAGAAGCCTGGGTGACATGACATCGCACTGGCCTGCTGGTCGCCTCCTCACAGACCCGGTGGGTCTGCGGCACAGCTCTTGGTTGCCTGGGCCGCGCGATTAGGCTAGAATCGCGCTGACCGGTCAACCAAGGGAGTGAGCACCATGGCTCTCAAACGGTACGTCCCTTTCATTCTGCTGAATGTCGTCGTCTCGGCCGCCATGGTGGCGGCGGTGCTTTACTACTGGGACCAGAGCCAGGCGGAGCAGCGCAGCATTGCGACTTTTACCTCTGCAGCGGCTACTGCCCCCGTCGCGACTGCCGCGGCCGTCGCCACCGCCTCTGCACCGCCCTCCGTGGCGGCGCCGACTCCGGTAATGGTTCGCCACGTTGTCAAGATGGGGGAGACCCTGGGAAGCATCGCGCAGCAGTACGATGTCGCCCTGGAGGACATCATACAGCTGAACAACATCCCCGATCCCGACGTCCTGTCGGCCGGAAGCAAACTGATAATCCCACTGGGCGGCGTTCCGGCCGCAACCGAGGAGCATACGCCAGCTCCCACTCTGGCCGGGCCGCCCTCTCCGATCCCGACTGAGGCGCCAGCATTGGGAGAGGCCAAGGTGGTCGTTCGCGAGATTCTCGAGGTCGGCAGGCTGGCCCACGAGAGGCTGGTGATTGCCAACGATGGGAGCCGGCAGATACAGCTAGCCAACTGGAGACTTGAAGATAGCCACGGGAATGTCTACACTTTCGGCCCTTTCATCCTCTTTGGCGAAGGGGCGAACGTGATCTTGCACACTGCTTCGGGGACGGACACTACTTCTGACCTCTATTGGGGACTCGGCTTCGCTGCCTGGGAGCCGGGCGAGACGGCGACGCTCCGCGACGCTGACGGCACGCCTCGAGCGACCTTCGTGGTGCCTTGATCCACTGCTCAAGGCTGCGGTGCCCCAGGGTGCGACGGCTGCTCAACAACCCCTCTGTCGGCTGCCAGCTCTTCGCTACGCCGAACCGGGAGGCGACTGGGGCACCTCCTGTGGAGGGCTTGATCCCTCTAGCTTGGTCATGAATTCGCCTACGGCCGCCGCTACGAGAGCCGGTCGCTCCAGTGCCAGCATGTGACCCGCGCCCTCGACAACCTGCAGCTGAGCCAGAGGGATTCCGTCCGCCAGATACTGTGAGAACCGGAGCGGCGTCATCTTGTCGGCCGTACCGCCAATTACCAGCGTTGGAGCCTCGATCTGAGCCAGACGCTCCCTGACGTCGAACCGGTCACAGCCGAGGTAATCGGCGTGCAGCACTGCCGGGGCAATCTCTGCCATTGCCGTCATGGTCAACTGCTTCAACTCGGCCGGCGCGTTTGGCCCAAACGACCACTCCACCACCAGCGCCAGCGTGGAATCCAGGTCGGCTAGCACGCCATCCAGGATTTCCGGTGCGACGCGCAGCTTGGCCCCCGTGCCTATAAGGATCAGGCCTGCGACACGGTCCGCGTGGTCCAGGGCCATCGTCTGAGCAATCGCGCCGCCCATCGAGTGTCCGGCCGCCACCACTCGCTCTACTCCCAGAGCGTCCAGCAACAGCACCACGTCCTGCGCGTATTCGGTTATGGTCTCGCGAGCCGTTCCCTCGGAGCGGCCGTGCCCCGGCAGGTCTGGCGCCAGCACTGAGGTTCTGCGGAGCCGTCGCAGTTGGGGCGGCCAGTACAGGTGCGTGCTGCCAGCCCCGTGGATGAGCAGCAGGGCGGGTTGATGAGACACAGGTTCGCGATTCCGCGCGTACCAGATGGAACCAACCTGGGTGTTCGCAAAGGGAGACATCGGGCAGCAGCTACCTGGTCAGTGAGATCACTTAATCCAGGCTCTGATCCTGGTGATCAGCCGCGACCAGCATCGCGATGCTAATCACGGCTCTGCTATCGACAGGCGGGCCCGCTGGGGATTCTGCGATGCAGGTCCTGCTCGGGGCACGGAGACGTGCCCCTTCCGGGCTAACCCGGAAGGGGTCGTCTTGTTCAGGCAGTGTGGCCCACATTCTTGTCAGGCACATGCGGTCACTGGTCACCGCCTGGATTATACGCATTGGAGCCGCAGCAGCCAGTCACCAGCGGTTCTTCCTCTTGCCGAGAGCCGCAACCATTCCGACAAGCACCGCCGGCATCGCCAAGGCGCCTAGGCAGGGGCCCGCTGGCTTGGCTTCTTGCTCGGGTGGCTCTTCCCCGGTCGTTTCGCTCGCCTCCCTCGTGACCACTACTTCCGTTGTATCGGCGGGCTCTTCGCCGGTATCGTCAATCACGGCCGGTTCAGTGGTGTCGGCCGGGACATTGAAATCCTCGCCCGGCCCTTCAACTACCTCGTAAGCGATTGCCTCGTGCACCGCGATCACCCGCTGGCCCAGAGACAAGTAATCGCCCAGAACTGGGACGGCCGCCACCAGGTCAAAGTAGCCGTCGGACAGAAAGCCTACCTCTACCGGCTCCATCGCTGCGGGGTCAAAGGCGGTGTCCACCCAGACGCCATCGCGCAGGACGAACGTCTTGCTGCCCATGTACTGAAGTACCTCAGCTACCTCGACCGGGCCACCTCCGTCTGGCGCCATAGCTACCATAGTTGGCAGGGCGATCGGAGCCTCGGCCTCGCGCAGGGCGCCTTCCCCGGCAGCCTTTTCCACGGCATCTGCGCCGTAAGCCGGAGCAGGGGCGTGCTCGACCATCTCGGCCTCGGTCTCCTCGACGATATTGCGCCGGCCGGTCTGGGTAAAGATGTCGTCCTCGTCGATCAGGAAGGAGGTGTAGGGGGTGATGATGCCATAGCGGATGCTCAAGTTGACGATGGTCTCCACCCACTCGCGCTTCTGCCCGTACAGCCGGATCTGGGTCAGGTAGTGGCCGATGGTCCGTGTAGCCCACAGACGGGGAATAAAAGCCTCGCTCTCGCCGCCGCGGTTGCGGAAGTATTGGTCCGGGTAGGAAAAGGTGAGTCGGCGATCATTGACTATGCCAGATAGGGTGATGGTGGTGGGCCCGCCTTCTCGATAGCGGCCGACCAGCACCAGTTGAGTCCCGGCAAAGAGGTCAGGTGTGCGCTCGGGGTAGAGTTGCTCCACGACGATGTCGCCAAAGTCAATCTCAATGTCGGCCAGAACGGGGGTGCTGACCTTGGAGTAGAAGGCGCTCACTTCTTCGTCGAGCCGCTGCCCTGGCCTGACGTAGGCGCTCGTCCCACCATGGTCCAGCGCCAGCGAGTCCAGCAGGTCGGTATCTACGTCGTCTCCCACGCCAAAGCTGAAGAGCCGCACGTTGCTGCCGGCCGCGTCTTCCACATTGCTCAGGATGGCAGGAGTCTCGTAGACGCCTTCTGTGGCCAGACCGTCGGTCAAGAAGATAAGCGTGGTGGGGCGCTGCTCGTCCGCCATGCTCAACGCTTCCAGCAGCGCGCGGTTGATGTCGGTGCCACCCACCGCCTCCAGCCGGTCGACAAACTCGGCCGCCTCCTCCCACTTCCTGGCGGGTTCCAGTTCCCTGCTGAAGGTGCGCAGGCCGGTGCTAAAGGCGATGATGTTAAAGTGGTCCTGCGAATTCAGATGGTCCAGGATGTACTCCGCAGCCCTCTTGGCCTGGTCCAGCTTTTCTCCGTCCATGCTGCCAGAGACATCAAGCACAAGGATCAGGTCTCTAGCCATGACCTGGTCGGGGTCTACCTCGACGTTGGGAGCCGCGAGCAGCAGGAAAAAGCCATCTTGTCCTGCCTCCATGAAGCTCAGCAGATTCAGCCCCACGTCCTCTGGGCTCACGGTGTAGTATAATTCGAAATCCTTGTCCGGAAGGACGTCGGACTGCTCGAGGCCCACCAGAGCGTGATAGTCGTCCTCCCGCTCGATGAACACCTCGTGGCTGGGGGAATAGACCGCCTTGATCTCATCGCGCGACTCTACTTCGACCCGGATAGAGACCTCCTCCAGCGGCCGGGCGGAGTACTTTTCGGTGCTCAAGGGATAGACATAGTGGACCAGCCCATTGTCCATGGGCAGCACCTGGCTGTACTCCAGCTCCACACGGCGCTCGTCGCCCGGTGGGATTGGGAAGATGCTGGCCTTTACCAGGTCCCGCCCTACGTACTCGAGCAGCGCGGGATCGCGCCTGCGTCGTACGATGTCGTTGTAGATTCGCCGGGCCTCCTCCGCCTTCAGTATCTCGCCTTCAATTCGGGTGCCGTCCACCCACATTACGAACTCGCCGACGGCCGCCTCTGTTGGCAGCGGGAAGATGTAGGTCCCCTCAGCCGTCCAGTGGTTCTCGTTCAGGAAGACCTGGTCCACGTGAGTCGTCGCGACCTGGTCCTTGATCTCCACTGTGACCCGGTGGTACTTGATGGTCAGGGCCTCGTCCAGCCGTATCGGCGGCACGCCTGGAGGCGGGTCTATGATGATGATGCCATCGGCCGCGGCCGGGGCTGCCAACCCCAGGCAAACTGCCAGCAGAGCCAACATTCCCAGAACTCGGTAGCTCTTCATTTCCTACTCCTCCTTGCTCCTCAGCGAGCTCTTACCCAATCTGTCCCCAAGACGCACCGGAGAGGCAAAAGGTTCCCGTCTTGACTGGCCTCTGCCCTGCAGTATAATCGTCTTGACTGGAGTTGGAACCTCCCTGGTCTGGCGTCTGTCTCCGACGTGCGAAGGAAGACCAGCCCGCTGGGTCACTGGCCGTTTGGAATTGCTGGGAGACTTGTGCTGGGCCGAGCGCGAAACCGAGAGTGATCTGATGTTGGAGCGACTAGCGGCCGTTGAAGAACGGTACGACGAACTGGAGCGCCTGATGGCGGATCCATCCGTGGCGGCCGATTATGTCCGAGTAGGCGAATACGCGCAGGAGCGGTCCGAGATCGAGCCCCTGGTCCACGCCTATCGGGAGCACCAGCAGGTAGAACAAGAACTGGCCGAGGCGCGGGTCATGTTGGAGGAAGAGGGCTCCGAGGAGATGCGGGAGCTCGTGAAGGAGGAGGTTGCCAGCCTGGAGGCCCGCAGGGAAGAGCTGGCCGAGCGCATCAAGCTGTTGCTGCTGCCCAAGGACGAGCGCGACGAGCGCAGCGTCATCATGGAGATTCGAGCCGGGGCGGGTGGTGACGAGGCGGGCATCTTTGCGGCCGATCTCTACCGCTTGTACACTCGCTACGCGGAGAAACGGGGCTGGAAGACCGAGCTGCTCAGCAGCCACGAGACCGGTGTGGGCGGATTCAAAGAAGTGATCTTCCAGGTGCGGGGGAAAGGTGCGTTCTCCCGGCTCAAATACGAAAGTGGCGTCCACCGGGTTCAGCGCGTACCCATCACCGAGTCGCAAGGCCGGATCCACACCTCCACGTCCACCGTCGCTGTCATGCCCGAGGTGGATGAGGTGGAGGTGGAGATTGACCCCAAGGACCTAGAAATCGTCGCAACCATGGCGGCCGGTCCCGGTGGGCAGCACGTGCAAAAGAACGCCACTGCCATTCGCATCACGCACAAGCCCACGGGGACGGTTGTCTTTTGCCAGAACGAGCGCTCCCAGACCCAGAACAAGCTGCAGGCGATGGCCGTACTGCGAGCGCGGCTCTACGAGGAAGAACGACGCAAGCAGCATGCCGAGATTGACGCCGAACGCCGCGCTCAGGTGGGCAGAGGCGATCGCAGTGAGAAGATTCGCACCTACAACTACCCCCAGAGCCGGGTGACCGACCATCGCATCGGCCGGTCGATGCATCACCTGCCTGCCTTCATGGAGGGGGACGCCCTGGATGAGTTCACTGACCAACTGGCGACGCAGAAGCAGGCGGAGCGGCTGGCGGCCTTGGAGTAACGTGGTGTCCCAGATGGAAACATACAGCCTCACTGCCGTGATAGAACCTGACGAGGACCAGTTTCACGCCTACGCTCCGTCGCTGCCCGGCTGCCACACGTTTGGAGCAACCATTGAAGAAGCGCGTCAGAACATCGCTGAGGCTATCCGGCTCCATCTCGATTGCATGGCGGAGGATGGAGAAGTACCGGTGGGGCGGGAGCTGGTCATAGACAACCAACCTTGAGCAGAGTTCAGTCTCTGCTCGTATCGGCCGTCCAGCGACTGGCGGCGGCCGGCAGTTCTACCTCATCACTAGATGCCCAGCTCTGGCTGGCGCACGTCTGCGGGCTCACCCGGGCCCAGCTGCTGGCCCGCCCCGAACGAGCCGTCAGCCCGGAGCAGGTCTCGCGCTTTGCTGCTGGGCTGGAACGCCTGGCGGCCGGTGAGCCGCTACCCTATCTCACGGGCCGGGCCGAGTTCTACGGTCTCGCATTCCGCGTCACGCCAGCCACCCTCATCCCGCGTCCTGAGACCGAGCACCTGGTGGAGGCGGCACTAGGCCTGATCCCGGAGGTGTCGAACGGGAATCGCGGATTGCCGATCAGGGTCGTGGATGTGGGGACGGGCAGCGGCTGCGTCGCGGTGGCTCTAGCTGTGAACCGGCCGGCCGCCCACTTGGTTGCCACTGATGTCAGCGCGGCCGCTCTGGAGGTCGCAGCCCACAACGCGCAGCGACACGGGGTGGCGGGCCGGATTTCGTTCCTGCAGGGTCACCTGCTGGAGCCGCTGCTGGATTCGCGGCCGGGAACTCGTGAGGTGCACCTGATAGTCGCCAACCTGCCCTACGTGGCGGATGGGGAGTGGGACGACTTGCCGGTCAGCGTGCGCGAGTACGAGTCCGAGAGCGCGCTGCGCGGCGGGTGTGAGGGACTCGACCTGATAGAGGAACTGCTGGACGAGGCGCCGGCCGTGCTGCAGCCGCAGGGCGCGATTCTGCTGGAGATCGGTGCCGCTCAGGGGCCGGCGGCGCGGGGGTTGGCCGAGGCTCGCTTTCCGGCCGCCGCCGTACGGCTGCAGAGGGATTACGCCGGCCGAGACCGGGTGCTCATGGTCCAAACCTGATGGGGTGGTGCCTGGCTGGCCCTCCTGCCAGTACAAAATGGCGCTGCAGATGAGATGGTCCGACATCCGCCGATCGCTGTATCGACTGACTAAGCGCCCTTCCCACTCCTCACCCTTTGCCTCCCACCGGGCCTACACCATCCCTGTCCTGGTGGTCAGCTACTTTCCAGTCAAGGATGGGCAGATTGACCTTGACGCGACCGGCGACGTGAGCGCTCCGTTGGACAAGATTGGGCAGCATACGTCTCGGGTGACGGAGCAGGTGGTCCAGAGCCTGGAAAAGGGCAGCACCTATCACGGGTACCGGGAGCCTGGGGCACGGCCCAGCCTCCGGTACCAGGTCCTCGACACCATAGAGTTCCTGGAGCCGCTGCCCACCTGCCGCAAGCGTGGACACCGGGTTCCAATGACCGACTATGACGCGGTCATGGAGCGAATCGACGTTCGGCGCTGGGTGGAGGAGAGGGAGGTCAAGGAGGTCTGGATATGGGGCTACCACGGCGGAGTGGTAGGCCTCTGGGAATCGAACATGGCCGGGCCTTTTGGCGACGTCAGCAACAGCGACCGGGACTCGAATGACCTGCCCGTGCTGAGCAAGACCTACACTGTCTACCACTACAACTATGGACGGGGCGCTTCAGAGGCGGTGGAGAACCACATCCACCAGATCGAGGCCCTGCTCAAGCACGTGGACTATGGTCTCTTCTGGAAGAGATTCGTGGGCAAAAAGGGGGAGGGGCGCTGTGGCTGGGCGCACTACCCGCCCAATGCCGAGCGCGACTATGACTGGGCCAACGCCAAACGGGTGTGGACCGACATTGAGGATTGGACTCCCGAGGGAAGGGGGCGGAAAGAGCAGATAGACTGCGATCGGTGGAAGGGCGACAGCCTGACCTGGTTCATCTACTGGATGCAGAACTTACCCGGAGC
Organism: Ardenticatenales bacterium; assembly: GCA_030593075.1. GTDB lineage: Bacteria > Chloroflexota > Anaerolineae > Promineifilales > UBA4811 > JAUVHW01. The sequence continues at coordinate 6,467 of JAUVHW010000010.1, read as the reverse complement.
CAACAACGGTCTGACCTATCGCGGCCGGCCGCTGACCAACTGGTGGGCGTTTGTCGGGGACTTTGACGGCGCCATGTCGGCCGGGCTGGGCCTGGTCGAGTGAGCGTGCGGAGGGAGGCGGATTCTGTGTCGCGGTGGTTTACTCGGGCGTCGCCGTTGACGTCGGCCGGGGGGTTTCCGCTGGCGGTGGCGCCTCGCCGCCAGCAAAGATGACCTCATCGAAACCCAGCGCCATTATCAGCGTGCGCAAATAGTGCTGCCCGTTGGCGCCGGCCATCTCCAGAATGCCATCCTCAATGGCTGCCTCGCGAATCGCATCCTCGGCCGCCTGCCGCGCCAGCGTCTCCAGGTCGGACCTCTCCTCGAACACGCGATTGACCAGCCCCCGTTCGTGGTCGTAGACGTATGAGCGCTCGTTATCCAAAGTGGCAACGAAAACCTCAGGCTCGGGCAGGATCAGGACGACTGCGTTCTCATCGGTAATCGTTATGTGCTCCACCTGCAACTGGCTGAGGTCCAGGCCGGCAATCACCTTGCCGTGGGCCACAAAGAGCAGCTTCTCGTCCAGGCCCAGCAGGTCCGCCAGCCCTTGCTGGTTCTTTTCCACCGTCACTACCTTCTCGACCGAGTAGGACACCGTCTCCAGCCGGCTGAGAGCCTGGATCTCGTGGATGATGGTGACGGGGTCCGGCCGGATGGTAGGCGTCGGCTCCTTGAGCAGCTGCGCACCCCAGCTCCGCGCTCTCTCGGCTCCCTGCTGGACGGTCTGCGAGGTCTGGCGCACCATCAATAGCCCTGCTACCAGCGCAGTCAGAATCCCGGCCAACAGGACCGCGATCAAGATCGAGACTGGACTGGGGCGGCTGCCCCGGCTTTGGTATTCGTCTGAGCTGGTCATTATGCTTACCTTCTACTGAGTGCCTTGCTCCCGATTCGCCGTCACAGAAGCCCGGCCCAGAAACCTCAATTCCAGATTGTCCGTCAATGCGCTGCCCACTGGCGCCTGCGAGCCGGCTTCTGCAAGGCCTGGCCGGCGTGCTGCGGCTAGCAGTACTGGGAGCGCCAAGACCAATGCATCGGGTTTCCGGCCAGGCTGCCAAGCCCGGCGGCCGACCAGCCACTTTATCCTATTGGCAAATGACGCAGTCTGACCGATAATGCTGTTGCTGCTGACCGAGCACACAAGACATGATTGTCGCCATCTGCACCATTCAGTTGCATCTAGCAGGGAACGGTTCCCTCAAGGGAAAGCGCAGCCGGCTCAAGCCGCTTCTGGCCCGCCTGCGGCGCGATTTCAACGTCTCGGCCGCCGAGGTGGATCATCACGACGTCTGGCAGTCCGCAGAGATCGCACTGGCGGCCATTGGAACAGATTCTGGATACCTGCACGGCCTGATGGAAAAGAGCGTCCGCCTGGTCGAGACTGGCCCGTTCGACGTGCAGCTAGTGGATTACCAGATTGAACTCCTCTGACATCTCTATTGTACCACCCCTTTATATGTGTTGCAGCCGTGGAGCGGCCGTCAGGAAGGAGTCCAGCAGGCGTTGCAGGGCGGAGCTATAATCATCGGGAACCGGCGCATCGCCTGCAGCGTTTCACCAACACAGGTGACTGCGGCAGAAGGAACAGACGTTTGACCAAGCGGTTTCTCCTTTTGATTATTGCCGTGCCGCTGCTGGTGGGGCCGGCCGCGGCCCAGGCCTTCGGGCAGGCGGAGGGCATCACCCTGGCGGCCGAGGTGGGCTTTGACGGCTATTACCGGAGGGGCGAGTGGACCCCCGTCCGCGTCACCGTCGCCAATAGCGGACCTGACGTGGAGGGATTCGTGGTGGTCGAGCAGAGCGGGAACGCGCCTTCGGCGATCGTCCGTTACCAGGCGCCTCTCATTCTCCCCCGACAGTCGCGCAAGATGGTCACGCTCTATGTGGGGATCGACAAGTACCAGTCCGGCCTAAAGGTCGAGCTAGTCTCCGGCTCCCGCACACTGGCCGAGCAGCGCGTGCCGATCACCCAGGTGGGTGGAGAGGATTCACTCTACGCGGTGGTCAGCGGGGAGCCAGTTGACCTGTCTGTCCTGGAGCGTGTGGGTACACCGGGACAACGGGCGCGCGTCGCGTACATCGCCTTGGACCAGCTGCCGGCCGTCGGGCCGGCGTGGGACGCGCTGGACGTGCTGATATTGAACGACACTGACACCGGAGTTCTCTCCTTGGAGCAGCTGGGAGCTCTGCGGGCTTGGCTGGCGGCCGGAGGGCACTTGGTGGTTACCGGAGGCCCTGGCTGGCGCAAGACGGCCGCCGGTCTGGACGAGTTGCTCCCGGTTTCCATCAGCGGCAGCGTCTCGTCGCGGGGTCTCGACGCTCTGAGCGAACTGACGGGTGTTCCCGTGGGGGAGGGCCCCTTTGTCGTGGCCCAGGGCGAGTTGAGGTCTGGTTCGCGGCCGATGGGTCAGGGTGGGCGGGTGTTTTTGGCCCAGGATGATCTGCCTCTATTGGTCCGCAGGAGTGAGGGGCTGGGCAATGTGGACTGGCTAGCGCTTGACCTGGCCCTCGCGCCCCTGCGGGACTGGGCCGGAGGTGAGCGGCTATGGGCGACCATCATGTCCGGCTCCAGCAGCCGCACCCTGTGGCAGAACTCGACCGTCAACCACTGGGCGGCCCGCGAAGGGTTGAAGGCCATACCCTCCCTGGCCTTGCCCTCTGCTCTGCAGATGGTTCTCTTCCTGGCTGTCTACACCACCCTCATCGGGCCGGTGAATTACGCAGTGCTAAGGCGGGCCAACCGGCGGGAGCTGGCGTGGTTCACCGTCCCCGCCGTTGTCCTGCTGTTCAGCGGGCTTGCCTACGCGACTGGTTTTCAGATCAGGGGTAGTGATGTGGTCCTGAACCGGCTGAGCCTGGTCTACGGAGCGGCCGGGGCCGAGTCTGCCCGGGCCCGCAGCCTGGTGGGCGTCTTTTCGCCCAGCCGGTCCACCTATGACGTGTTCTTTCCGGCCGGAGCGCTGGTCCGGCCGCTCGGCCAGGACATGTCCTTTGGGGCCGGCGACTCGGCCACGGTGGAACAGAGCGACAGGATTGTGCTGCGGGACCTGCAGGTAGATGTCAGCGGGCTGCGGGCCTTCAGTATCGAGTCGGACGTCGCGCCGCCGGCCATTGAGGGCGGGCTGACGATTGAGGTGGCCGGCCGGCCTCGCCTGACTGGGGAATTGACCAATGGGGAGACGTCGCTGCTCAGCACTGGCCTGCTGCTGGGTGACACGGTGGTAGAGCTGGGTGACCTGGCCCCCGGTGAGACCGTAGCGGTCGACACCCAACTGGCTGGCGGCCGGGCTGCCTACCGGTCCCCCGGGAGCGGCGCCGGCGGATTGAGCGCCGTCTACCCCGCCTATCCCCCGGGTTATCTTCCCTTGGACCAGTTGGTGGGAGGCTCTAACCATTGGAACGACAAGCGCCTCCATCGTCGCTTTCAGACGTTGCAGGCTTTTCTCTCTTCCCAGGGGCCAGGTATCTCTCCCCCTGGAAGGGCCATTTTCTTCGGATGGTCGGAAGAGCCCCTGTGGGGCATAGACGTGAAGGGCAAGGCGAGCCAGACGCTGGACACGGTTGGCTACTTTCTGGAACTCCCTCTTGCCATAGCGAGCACACAGGGGGAGGTGGTCCTGCCAGCTGCTCTAACGATCTGGCGGCCGCTGGATTCCCAGCGATGGAGCGAGACAGGCCCTTACGACTTTTACGTCACTGATTGGGTGGGTTTCGAGTACCAGCCCTGGCAGGTGTTCCAACTGGTGCAGGTGGATGAGTTGGTGCTGACTATCAAGGCGAGGCAGGGCCAAGGAGCCATACGAGTGGCGATGTGGGACTGGAATAGCGAAAGTTGGGTGGTAGACGAGGACCTTGGTTGGGGAGACAATCGCATCAGTCAGCCAGGTAGTCTGATCGGGCCTGGCAACGCGGTCCGGGTGCGGGTCGAGGATCCATCCAGGTCGGGCTTGAGCGTTGGGCAGATGGACGTGACGTTCAGAGGCGGGACCCAATGAGTGCCATCATTGAGATGCGGGGACTGAGCAAGGCGTACGGTAACCGCCGCGAGTCCAGGCTGGCGGTCAAGGACCTGACCTTGTCCATTAAGCAAGGGGCGGTGTTTGGCTTTATCGGGCCCAACGGCGCCGGCAAGACCACCACCATGCGGATGCTGACCACCTTGCTCGAGCCCACCAGCGGCGAAGCGTGGGTAGCTGGTTGCTCCGTTGCCAAGGACCCGCGGGGTGTCCGCCGCGCCATCGGGTACATGCCCGACTATTTTGGCGTTTACGACGATATGAAGGTGTGGGAGTATCTGGATTTCTTTGCTGCCTGCTACGACGTGCCGGCCGAGGAGCGAGTGGGAACCACCGGCGACCTGCTGGAACTGGTGGACCTTAGTCACCGGCGCGATGACTTTGTCGATAGCCTCAGCCGGGGGATGAAGCAGAGGCTCTGCCTGGCGCGCTCGCTGGCGCACGATCCCACGGTGCTCATCCTCGATGAACCGGCCTCGGGGCTAGACCCCCGTGCCCGGATCGAGATTCGAGAGCTGCTGCGCGAGCTGTGCAGCATGGGCAAGACCATCTTTTTCTCTTCCCACATCCTTTCCGAAGTGGCGGATATCTGCACCCATATCGGTGTGATTGAGGACGGCCGGTTGGTGGCGGCCGGCAACATGGAGGAGATGCAGCGCCGGCTGCGACCTCAGCGCGCGGTGCGAATGCGGTTGCTGGGCGAGGCGGAAGCCCGGCAGGCTGCCAAGGAAGCGTTGTTCCACCTTGAGGGAGTCACCGACATCCAGGACCCGCCTGACGCTCCCGGCGAGATAGTCTTTGATTTCGGGGGCGATGACGCGAACCTGAGCGCGGTCCTCACCACGCTGGTGACGGACCACGGGCTGCGCATCGTCTCCTTCTCCGAGGAGTCCAGTGGCCTGGAGGATGTCTTTTTGCAGGTCACGCAGGGGATCGTATCGTGATGGGATGGGACGCCGATGAACGCTGGTTGGCGGTCCAGACCCGAGCCCGAGATCAAGCGCAGGGCGTACTCCAATGATCGAAAGCCTAATCTCCAGATCGCGTCTTGACAATACAAGAGAATCTGCGTTCATCTGCATCCCAGAGCACTAGGTCGGTGGACATGGGATCAACCGCAACTGGGGCCAGGCCGGCGAAGCGGCCGCGCCTCTGGAAGCGACTGCCCGGCGCCTTTAGCCGGCAGCTGCTGGACAACCCCGTGGTGCGCAAGGAGTTGCGCGGCCGGATGCGAGGGCGGCGCGCCTTTGTGGTGCTCACCGCCTACCTCCTGTTTCTCTCATGCTTTACCTCGGTTCTCTACTATACCTATGCCACGTCCGCGGAGCAGCCCTATGGCCCCGACAGCTACCTGATCGGGAAGATCGTCTTTGGGGGCGTAGTGGGTGCGCAGATACTCCTGGTCATCTTTATCACTCCCGCTTTCACCGCCGGGACCATTAGCGGCGAGCGCGAGCGGCAGACCTATGATCTGCTGCGCACTACGCTGCTCTCCGCCAGTCGCCTGGTTACGGGCAAGCTCGCCTCCGCTCTCTCTTACGTCGTGCTCCTGATCGTGGCGGCCGTGCCGTTGGAGAGCATGGCCTTTCTGCTGGGCGGAGTGGCGCTGGAAGAAGTGGTCATCTCACAACTCATTCTGTTGGTGACCGCCGTGGCGCTGGGCGCGGTGAGCACCTACCTCTCGAGCCGGATGAGAACCACACTGACTGCCACCGTGATCAGCTATGCCTTTGCCTTCCTCTCCACGGCCGGTCTACCGTTGTTGTTCATGATTTTTCTCCCTATCCTGGGATTCGTCAGCGGCGGCCTGTATGGCGTGCAAGAGCCCCACTGGCTCGTGGTGGTCACTCTCATCTACATTGGCGGATTCCTGCTGGCCATCAACCCCTTCAGTGCCCTCATTGCCAGTGAGCTTGTGCTGGTGGAGGAGCAGACAGTCTTTTTCTTCAGCGTTGCCATGCCGGTGAGCGGTTCCCCCTACAGTCAGATCTGGCTGGTCTCTCCATGGCTGATCTACGTGCCGTTTTTTGCGTTGGTCGCGCTGCTGGCCTACTGGCTCACCGTGCGTCGTGTGCGCCGGAGACAGCGATGACTCTCGGCCGTGCTCTCCGCCAGTGGGATCGCCGGCTGCGAACGGTACAGAGCGCAACCTGGGGGATGCGCGGGCTGGCGGCCGGACTGTTCGTCGCGGTGCTGGTAACTGCGGCTTCCCGCATCTGGCCCTTGCTGACCCTGCCCGGCCCCCTGCCCCGGGGGGGGCTGTGGGGCGGGGGGGCCGTCTTGTCCGTGGGGGTGGTGGTTGTTGGGGGTCCCCGAATTTGGCCTTTGTTCACCGTCCCCTGCCTCCTGCCCGTGGGGGGGCTGTGGGGTGGGGGGGGTTTGGGCAGCGCACTGCTTCTGGTCTGGCTC
>JAUVHW010000063.1 GCA_030593075.1 Ardenticatenales bacterium | reverse complement strand
GTGGCCAGGATAGTGGCTATCTCAAAGACTATCGACAGCCGCTGCTCCTGAACCGCTATTGGGCTTTGCGGAGCGGCGGCGTCGGCCAAGTCTACCTTCGCAGCTTCGGCGATCTGGGGTTGGTCAGGGATTCCCACTACTCCCTCTGAACTTGAACTTGAGCAGATAGTGCCTAGCATATCATGGGGCCGGCCTGGCCGCAAGGTGACTACCGTCATTCGGAAAGCGGAATTAGATCAGGGCGTGCTGCCTCGCTGCCCTGGGCTGACCGCTGAAGAGAATCCGGAACCCCATACCGCCTTACTCGCCCAACAATGCCTGGTCGGCCAGCCAGGGAAGAGACCCCCAACTGAAGATTGCCTGATCCAAGGGGAATTCGATCCCGCTGCGGGTCGCTGCGTCTTGTCGGCCTATGCAGCAGAAGACGACATCTGCGGCACCGAAGGGGCGTCAGCTTCAAGCCGCGACTAGCATTCCCTACCTGCCCCTGATCCTCCGCCGATTCCCGCGTAGTCCCGGCCAATAGCCCCGACGGCTCGTTGCGCCGACGGACCAATGTCATCCCAGCTCCCGCAGCCGGCCGCGCGCCGATCGGCAGACAGCAGCATTCACGGCACACCGGCCAGTCGCCACATCGCACTCAGGAGGAACTGATCCCCGTGCCCGTGGTGTCTGGGCGCGCTAACCCCCAGCGCTGACAATCAGCTCTCCAAATCGTGCCGTTGTGGGACCCTTGTAGTCCCCAAAGAACCCCTGCTCGGCGCTCCATCGGACGTTTGCCAGTGCATCGAGCACGTTCCCCACAAGCATTCCCCCCTTGAACGGCGTTCGCCGGTTGCCGTCCACCAAGTACCCGAGCCGAATCTCGCAAGCAAAACCGCCGGTTAGTGGATTCGCGTTGAACCACGAAAACACCGCTACCTCTACGTGAGGTTCGGAAAGCAGGTCCTCGGCAGAGGTCGGACCGGAGCCTACCTCAACATTGCCAAACTCTCCTGTTGGCTGAATCGACAGATATTCAGCATACTGCTGATCGGCCGTATAGTTGGCCAACGAGTTATCACGCACGAGCAAGAGTCTCTGAGCAGGCAATCCCTCCCGGTCGAAGCAGCTGGATTCCGATCCGAACGGTAGACGACGGTTCGCCCACAGTGTGAGCGGATCCCCGACGACCTTCGTCTTGTGGATCGGTTGACCGATCTCCCACGACGTCTCCTGCTTGTATTTGGCCTGGCCTGAGGAGAGCAGTTTGATCACATGCGCGTTCATGAATTCTCCCAGGGCCTCACCCCGCAGCACGACCGAACCCGAATAGTCCCTTGGAGACCCGGCCGAGAGCAAGTCAACGGCGAACTGGGCGTGACGGGCTGAATGGGTTCTCAGATCAAGGTCCTCAACTCGCCTGCGGGTGACTGAGACAAAGGACTCGACAGAGTCGCCATTCCGCTCAGCTATCAGAACCCACTCGAGGTAGAGCTTGGTCTCCCTCTGCTCAGCGTCGATCCCGCAGCTGTTGGTCAAGTGCGTGGTCAGCTGTTCAGCAAAGAATTCCGCTGAAGTAAGGCGGACCTGCGGGTGCAGGGACACCTCCGCCCGGAGGGTTTCATCAAGCTCCGCCAGCGTTGTCGCTGGATCATCGCGCAGCCCCTCCTCAGCCAGAGGAACCTGAGGAAGCTCTGCCGGCTCAGGCAAGCCATGCGGAGGGTTGTGAACCAGCCCGGCTCTGGTCGCTGCCTCACCAACTGCTGCGCAGACGTCATCTCCGCCCAGGAGCGTCGAGTTGCCTCTTCCACAACCCACGGTTCCTTCCGAGTCGACTACTTGCCGCAGAACATCAACCAGATAGTACTCGTTCGCCACAGCCCGCCTCGATTCAGTTCCGCCGGCAACTGCATAGAGCTGATGCTCGCGCGACGTGATGTGCGCAAGGCTCCAGGCCATCACCTCCGGCCGGCTGTCAAGCTCCTTTCTTATCCTTTCCTGCATCAGCCCAACCTCGCTCTGAGCAATAGGTGCGGTCCCCCGTCGCTAGCGCGTACCGTTTCCTTGTAACCCTTGCCGCAGTGTCCACCTTCAAGGGCAAAGCTGTCCCCGACGGCCGAAATGCTCCGAAGGACCTTCGGGACGTATCCTGTCAGCGCCACTGGCGAGAACACCCGCTCCGTCACCTTCCCGTTCTTGATCTCACGCCCAACGTGGCATGTCACCTGAACACCCCATCCCAGCGGATCCTCCATCCCCGAGGACCATTTCTCCAGGTACACGCCGTCCTCAACCTGAGCGAACAGATCAGAAACCGGTGTCTCTCCCCGGCCGAAAAAGGTGTTGCTCATGCGGGCGTACGCCTTCCGGGTGAAATCCTGACGGCGTCCATTGGCCGTTCGTTCAAGCCCCAGAACCGTGGCCGAGTACAGGTCCGTGATGCCCCGGCGCAATATGCCTGCCTCGACGATCTGCGTTGGGGAAGCGAGCCAGCCCTCATCGTCAAAGTAGTAGGAGCCGAACCCGCCCGGCAGACTCGGGTCGTCATAGATGCTCACGAGGGGAGAAGCAACCACTTTGCCCAGATAGCGGGCCGCCCTTGCTCGCTCCTTCACAAACATGTCGGTCTCAACACCGTGCCCGAAGGATTCGTGACACAGGACTCCCGACACGCCCGGCGAGGTTATGACTGTGTGCTCCCCTGGTTCAACCCGCTCCGCGCCCAGGAGAGCATGAGCGCTTTGCACCAGGCTCTCCAGTTCGTCGTCCGTGAATTCCAGGCCTTCCCAGCCGCAGGTGCCAGATCTCCTCGCCATATCGTACGCGCGCGACCCATCCGGGCCACCCACAATCACCACCAGGTAGAGGACCAGCCTTTGGACACGTTGTGCAAGATCAGCCTTCGCGCTACGAAACACACTATACTCATTGCCCTCGATATACGACAGACGCACGTTGATGACATCGCGCGCCAGCTCCGTTGTTCGACGATGAAGGTCTCGACAGCGGTCGAGTTTCTGCTCGGTCGTCAAGCTGGCAGGGTCGATCTCCATTGGCGTAGCATAGACGCCCTTCCTCTCGGGACCAATGCGGAAAGCGACAGGCTTCGAGCTGCTGATCGTGTTACACAGTTCCTTGACCCTCTTCTCTGTTGCAACGGCGTCGAAACCACAGAGACTGTGCTCGTGCACAGTCTCGCCATCAAAGGCGGTGACCACAGAGCCATCTCTGGGCGGATCCTGAATCACGCTTTCGACGCTGTTGTCCACCTCAATCCGCAGACCTCTCCTGGAGGAAAGTAGTATGGCCCCATACACGCCCTTTGCATCTATGTGGCTGACCAGATCACCCAGGTCCTTCCTCAGGAGATCCATCTTGGGGGGAAGAACAAGCTCAGCCATCAGTACCTCCTTGGGATTGCAGCATCTGCTCCGCGGCACGCAGCCCGTATGTCAGTTGGCGGCCCGGTGTCTCCCACGAGCAAGAGTCAGCGACCTACGGTCCTCCTGGTGGATACGGAACCTCTGGCCTTTGAAATCCCGCGCGCCCCTGCCATCATCGGGGCTACGAGACACAGTATAGCCCAGTGCGTCGAAACGTCAATCACGGTACTCAACTCACAGACGCTTCCCATTAGAGCCTTCGATCGTGTTCGCTGCGCGCTGCGGCCTAAGCGTCACTCGCCTCCCACCAGAAAGGGCGCAGCCTGAACTGGGCGTGGAAGGAGCACCACGAGTGCTGCTTGTGGCGATTCGCAGTATGGGATATAGTCCGTGCGAGAGCCGACCAGATGTCAACTAGCCCCAACCTGACGGTCCATGCCGTCGAGAGTGCAGACCGGCGGGCCTGGGCCCGCAAGTCGAGGGCAGCCAACCATGACACCCCGTGAACGTGTCTTGGCCGTACTGAACGGCCGGCAGCCTGACCGCGTCCCAAAGATGGCCAACTTTTACCCCGAGAGCCTACCTGAGCTGGGGGAGCGAGGGGCGGAGGGCGACTACTTTGGGACCGAGATTCGTTTCGTGGAGTTCGAGCCGCCGGCCGAACAGAGCGCCTTCCTGAACTACCTGGAAGGCCTGCCCGAAGAGGTGTATGTGGGCAGTTCGACCGTGCTGCGCAACTATGCCGACTGGGGCTACTTTCCCCACGTTGAGGGACTCGGCCGGCTAGGGGAAGCGACTACCCCGGCCGAACTGGCCGAGCAGCTGGCGGCCGCTCCACTGCCTCAATTCTCCACCCGCCAGTCAGAGCGGCTGGCGAACCAGGTGGCCCAATACCACAAGCGCGGCCTGGCGGTCATGGGCACGCCTCCCCACCTGGGAGGCGAGCTGTTTGAGACCGCCTGGAGGCTGCGCGGCTGGACCCAGTTCATGATTGACCTCAAGCTCCGCCCGGAGTTGGCCCACACCTTGCTGGACCAACTCACAGCCATGACGGTTGCTACCGCGCTGGCTCTGGTTCGAGCCGGGGTGGACATCCTGGGGCTGGACGACGACGTCGGCGCGCCGCGGCACATGCTCATTGGGCCCGCCACCTGGCGTGAGTTCCTCAAGCCGCGCCTGGAGACGATCATCCGCGCCGGCCGGGCAATCAACTCAGGGCTCAAGATCTTCTATCACAGCGACGGATACATCGACCCTATCATCCCCGAACTCATAGAGGTCGGCGTGGATGTGATCCATCCGGTGCAGCCGGACGTGATGGACCCCGCCCACCTCAAGGCCCGGTGCGACGGCCGGCTGGCCTTCTGGGGGACGGTAGGGACCCAGGCAACCTGGGGGTGGCCCAACCCGGCCGCTATCCGGGCCGAGGTTCGCGAGCGCATTGAGACCGTCGGCCGGGGAGGCGGCCTGATCATCGGCCCGGCCTACGACCTCGAGCCGCGCATTCCTTGGGAAAACATCGTCGCCTTTTTCGAGGCGGTGGAAGACTATGGGGATTACTCATGAGAAACGGGGACCGTTTGCTGAGCGAGCACACTCCGGTGGCGCTCATGCCCTCCTGTCCGCCCGAGGCGGCGCACGTCGGTGAATGGTCGGCCGATCGTTGAGCAAGCAAGCTGCAGGCGAAGCGCAACTGATGTATCATTGCTGCCATGAGGACCCCAGCTCTCGTTCTGCTGGCTCTACCCTTCCTGTTGCTCGCTGGCTGCACTGACGGCCGCCAGCTTTCGGCACCGCTGTCTCCCGGCACCCCAACTGTTGCACCTACTGTGCCGGCGCAGCAGCCCTCCCCAGCGCCATCATTCACACGCAGGCCCACCACTCCCACATCCGCCACGACGTATGCGCCCACTGATTTCCCCACGCCATCTCCTACTAGGACAGCGTCTCCTGTGTCAGCCACCCAACTAGCATTGCCGACTACCCTGCCCACCCAGCAGCCACCCCTGGATGTGCCCTACCTCACCCTGCCCAAGCACACGCAGTTGATGCCCCCGCCGGACGGCAGGCCGGATGCGCCGCTGCTGGGCGTAACCACGCTGGCAGTCAGCCCGAACTACGCGGCCCAGCCGATGCTGGCGGCCGGCACCAATGGCAACGGCGTGCTGGTCTCTTGGATCGGAGGGGAGAGCTGGTATTGGAGCACGGCCGGGTTGCCACTCACTGCCAGCGTCACCAGTCTGGTCATCAGTTCCGATGAAATGACTGCGCTGGTGGCGCCCGGCGCGGCCTACCGCAGCCGGGATGCCGGCGAGACCTGGGAGCCCATTCCCGGCCTTGGCGAGAAAGTGGAGCAGATCAGCTACTCCCCAGCGTACCAGAACGACGGAATCCTCTTTGCCGTTCAGCGCGGTGCACTGCTCCGCTCGGCCGACAGAGGAGCGAGCTGGACCACCGTCCTGCCATCTAGCGGCTGTCCCATGAATGTGGCACTCTCGCCGGCCTTTGCGACCGACGCCACCGCCTTTGCCCCCCGCTGCGACCACGTCGTCCGCTCTAGCGACGGCGGCCTCGCCTGGGCCGACGTGTCCAATGAGAGCGGCGACCTGCAGGTCGGCGATTTGATGAACCTGCAAGTTGCCCCGGATTACCCGGAGAGCGGCCGAATCCTGGCTCAGGGCGGTGTCCAGGGAATGCCTGTGCTCTCCGACGATGGCGGCCGGAATTGGCGGCGGGCCTATGATCACAAAAAGGCGCCGTTCGTCCTCGGAGTCCTGGCCACGGTGCAGTTCGCTCCTGACAGCACGCTAGTTGCGGCCGGACACAAGCACCTATACGATCCGCGAACATCAGTATGGCGCTCGGCCGACGACGGGCAAGAGTGGCAAGTAATCGCCCGGGCAGCTGGACTTGGCGGCCTAGTGCTCTCCAGCGGCGCCGCCTGGCTAGGCACACCGGACGGGATCTTCTTCGATACCGGCGCCGGCTGGCGATTCCTCCACCCCGGTGGCAGCCAGCAGTCGCTGGTCGAGCTACCCAGCGTGGGGCCAGTTGAAGGGGGAGAACCAGTGGACGTGGCACTGGCGCGACATGGCATCGACAAGTACACCACCAGGATCCGCCTTTTTGAGAAACCAGACGGCTACTGGCAGCTGGTCTTTGAGCACGCAGCCAATCGTAGCCCCCGGCGCGCCTTCCCCTGTCCCACCTACCCAGAAGAGAGGCTGATTCTCCTGCTGGGACAGGACTACGGCGGCGGCATCTGGACCATGGCGCTGCGGCCAGAGACAGCCGAGACACTGACGCTCCTGGATGACATCCCCGCGGGGCCAGGCGATTCGGTAGATCGATACGATGTGAGTTACGCCGAGGATTATGTTGCCAGCGGCCGCATCGAGTTGCGACATGGCCACTCCGGCGCCCTATACTTCTCCCTCGATCGCGGCGCAAGCTGGACCCGGCCGGACCCGGCTGCACCCGGCGGGTGCCAGCGAAGCCCCGTCAGCGGCTTTGGAGCGCTCTGGCATGAGAACGACGCAGTGCGGAACCGGCTCCTGTGCCCGCTGGAGGACGAGCAACCATGCATCGGTACGGTCCAGCAATTTGAAAACGGCGAACTGCTGCGCCTGGACCCGACTCCGGCCTCCCCCTCGGGCTCGCAAGTTCTTGCCCTGCTGCCCACCTGGGAGGCCTGGGGAACCCTGCCTGCATATGAAGCTGAGGTCGCAATTCCCGACACGCCGGCCGGTTTCTTTCCGCCAGCCCCTGCTCTTCAGGTTGCCTGGGTCAATGGGGAGTGCTGCTATCCCTTGCACCAGCCGGTGAGGGAGGTCCTGGGCTGGGCGACCGGCGAGGCCAGCGACACCCATGCCGCCAGGCAGCGGTTCGAAGGGGGCACAATGATCTGGCGAGGCGACCGGGACGAGATTCTGGTGCTGGAGCAGACAGCGGAGGGGGCCCGCTACACAGTGTATCCTGACTGAGCCTCCGGCGAGAGGGGATGAGTGAGTGGGGTGTCCCCTCGCCTGCCTCTGCCCGCCAGCAACCTGGAGGGGCAGAACCCGCTGACGACGCTAGAGGGCAGCCAACTGATCCACCATCCCCCGGATCACGTCAAAGCCACCCTGCCAGAAAGCGGCCGAGCTCATGTCCACCCCTGCCTCGGTCAGGACGTGGGCCGGGCTGGCTGACCCGCCATATGAGAGGATCTCAAGATAGCGCGGAACAAAGGTCTCTCCCTCTTCCCTGTAGCGTTGGTAGAGGGCCAGCACCAGCAGCTGACCAAAGCTGTAGGCGTAGCAGTAGAATGGGGTACGGTATATGTGGGGGATGGCGGTCCACTCCCACTGGAAACCGTCGTCAAGGTCTATGGCGTCGCCAAACTGCTGCCGCAGGTTCTCGAGGTAGACGGCGCGCAAGTCGTCAGTAGTCTTGCCATTCGCCACCAATTCGTGTGCCTGCCGCTCAAAGAGGATAAAGTAGGCCTGGCGCATCACCGTAGCATAGGCATCATCCACGGCCGCCGCCAGCAGGTTCCTCCGCACGGCCGGGTCCGATTCCCCCTCCAGCAGCCGCTCGGTGAGAATCATCTCTGCAAACACTGAGGCGGTCTCTGCCAGAGGCAGCGCAGAGTGAAAGGTCAGGATCGAGTGCTCACTCGCCATCAGCGAATGCATGGCGTGGCCCAGCTCGTGGGCTAGCGTCGCCACGTCCCGAGCCTTCCCGGTATAGTTCACCTTCACCCAGGGGGTCAGACCCGGCACCAGGCTGGAGCAGAACGCGCCTCCTTGCTTGCCCGGCCTGATCTCGGAATCAATGTGTCCATCGGTAAAGACGCGCCGTGCCTGTTCCGCCACAACCGGCGAAAAGGAGTCAAGACTCTCCAACACCATCTCCACGGCCGGCCCATAGGGGTACTCTTTGCCAACCCGACTCAATGGCGCATAGATGTCAAACCGGCGTAGCTTGTCCAGCCCCAGCCAGTCAGCCTTGAGGCGAAAGTAGTCCTGAAAGACGGCCTCGTTCTGCTGGCAGACATCCAGCAGGGTATCGACCACCGGATCCGGAATGTCGTTGCCCAGATTCCTCACAGCGATGGGGCTTTCAAAGTGGCGCAAGGTCATGTTCTCACTGCGCCAGTCGCGCGCACAGTGCAGGTAGATTTGCCCCAGCACAGCGCCATCTTGAGCGTACACCCGGTTCAACTCGCGGTAGGCGGCCTCGCGCAGCTCGGCCGACGGACTGTAATAGTGCGCTGACAGCTCGGCACGGGTTAGCTCCTGAACCACACCATCTACTTCCAGGGTGAAGGTGTACTTGTTCGTGATCATGTCATACAGAGTGACCAGCGCCTGCACTCCGTTGACGTCCTTGAGATTGACGACCTTCTCCTCTGGCTCTGAAAGGGTATAGGGCTTGAAGCGGCGCAGCGACTCCAGGAAATAGCGCCAGTCTACCGCTTCCTCCAACAGACGGTTGGCAGCGTCGTCGTCCAGCGCCTTCCACCAGAGCGTAAAGAAGAGCAGCCGGTTCTCGACCTGGGTAGAGAGTTCGTCCATCCGCCCCCTGAAGCCCAGTGCATCCTGCGACTGGGTGTCGGCCGCGAACCATAGCCGGCTGTAGCCTACCATCCGGCTCTCGTATTCAGTGATCGACTCGTAGAGCCGCATCAACTGGAAGAAATCATTGGCGCTGATGTCGGCCGACAAGCAATCGCGCCAGCCTTCCAGCTCCGTCACCCGCTCCTCCAGAGCGGCCAATAGTCTCTCGAACTCTGGGCCAGCAGTGGCGGGAAGCAAGTCGTCCAAGGACCAAATCGTTTGCTCAAAGGTTTCTTGCGTCACAGTCTCCCTCGCTGTCTATAGTGGCAGGGCAAGGCTGGGGATTCTGCCAGGATGAAGGCCAGGTGTCAAGGGCCCTGCAGCCAGGAAGGCCCGTCGAGCGCCTTCGGCCGGCGCCCGTAAAAGAGATCGTCTAGCTGAAGCGCCAGCCAGCGGGCCGGCGCCGAGCGCCGGGTGGCCCAGCGGACCAGACCGTGGAACGGGGTATGGGGGTGCGAGTAGGGGCAGACGGCCATGCAACGGCCGCAGTCAGTGCCGATGGTGTTCCAATACAGAAAGCAGGTCTCGCAATCGATCCTCCAGCGAAGCACTCCGTCGATCAGTTGCCGGTCATCGAACGGGATCGAGCAGCTGGGGCAGTTCTCCGCGCACTTGACACAGCGGCGGCAGAAATCCACCACCGCCGGTTCGCGCTTGGGCGGGTCGGGAGACAGAGGGAGGCTGGTGGTCACCACGCCGATGCGGACCCGAGGACCCAGGTGTGGAGTCATAAGCAGACCCATCCGGCCGATTTCGCCGAGGCCGGCATCCCTGGCTACCAGCGGGCAGATCACCTGGTAATCCCCGTCAATGTGCGCCCTCGCAGAATAGCCAAGTGAACGAATGAACGTGGCTAACTGGAGCGCAACGGCGGCCGCCGCCAGGTACTGCTTGGAGGTCTCCATCGCGGCCGGCGCGGCCGGCGCCCGACGCACCATCTGATGGTCCATCTCAACAACAAAAGCGATGGCACAGTCATGGTCGAGCTCGATGGGTTCTCCATACCGGCCTGCCCCTCGTCCCACGTGGGTGTAGACGTGATAGTCGCGCAGGTCGGTCACCCCCACTGACCAGGCGCCATAGTGACGAGCCAGGCCCTTGATCATTCGGGTCATCTCGGTGGGAACTGCCGGCACCTGCTCGGCCGCAACGGGGCCGTCCACCGCAGCCCGCATCCCATCGATCACGGCAAAGCTGGCATCGGCCGCGCGGAAAGCGAACGGATGATACATTCGGGAACCCGGCGCCAGCAGCCCGGGCGCAGCCCTGATGCGGTCGTCACCCTGCTTCTTCTCGGGACGCCGGGCATAGTAGTCATCGTACTCGGGGCTGCCAGGAACCAGCCGCCAACGAGCGAACATGATGTCCCGCTCGTCCACTCGTGACCGCGGTGTGTCATCTTCCAGGGCGGGACGTCCAAGGGGTATTCCGAGAACCAGCAGTGCCAGCCCAGCAATCACCAGCAGCAGGGCAGCGACAACTGGCTGGCGCGGGAAGCGCAAAAGACCTGCGGCCAGATGGGGAAGCGGAAACAGCGCCGCCAGGACCAACGAGACCCAGACCGCCCGCCGCTCTCGTTCCCGCCAGGAGGCCAAACCGAAAAGGAGAAAAGCTAGTGAGCCCCCCACTCCCGTCACAATGACCAGCAGCCGCAAGAGGGTGAGACCCGAGAGCGACGAAATCACCTTCTAGCGCCCCCCTGGCTTGGGGATCAAGCCCTCTCCGGCGGGGAAGGCACCGCTATACAGCCGCGTCAGCGGCGCCCGGCCACAACGAGACCGCCTCCCGGGAAACACGTTGCTCGAAAGCAGCAAAGTGCCTGCCGGCGGCAGGCAAGAGTCACGCTTGGCCCTCTGCCTTGTCGATATCGTCTAGGATACGGTAGAGAAGCTCTAGCAACACAGCCTTGACGTATTCCTTGTCCTTCGCCACACAGGGCAGCAGTTTCACATTGCTGTCAACACGCAGTGCGATGCGCAGGTCCTCTGGCTCCCAGGCGTCTGGATGATCCTGCTTGTTGGCGGCTACCACATAGGGAGTGGTGGCATAGGTACTGAAGGTTTCCAGAATGCGACGGGCTTCCAGGAAAGTCTCCGGCCGGGCGCTGTCCACCAGCACAATGTAGCCCAGCATACCCTCAGAGAGGATTTCCCACATAAAGTCAAAGCGGCGCTGGCCTGGTGTACCAAACAGATAGAGAACAAGATCCTCATCGACCGTGATGCGCCCAAAGTCCATGGCAACAGTGGTAGTCTCTTTGACCTGCTCGGCAGCGCTGGTGATCTTGCGTTCCGTTTGGACCACGTCTATCTCGCTCACGGCACGGATGAACTCCGTCTTGCCGGCCGAGAAGGGCCCAGTGACTACCATCTTGACGGTCTGCATGATCCTCTATCGCCCACCAACTGGAACACAGTGTCGGGGGGCCCTGGCCGGCACCCCGCGGCCCTGGGCTACATTCTGCACCGCCACCTCACTGTATCCTCCGAATCCGGTCTATGAGCCGCACAATGACGTGCCGCTTCACAGCCGGCGCAGGCGGCGCTGCTGGCTCCCCCACTGGCACGCCGCGCCGTGGTCTGGGCGGCGCAATGCCCTCGGGCCAGGTCATCTCCACCAATCCCGCCTGCAGCAAGCCGTACACAATACGACGAATCTGAAAGTCACTCAGGTTGTTGGCCTTGCCGATCTGGCGGATGGTGTTGCGCGGGTTCACCAACGAGATCACCCGCCACTCCTCTTCGGTCAGGTTCAGCTTGCGCAGGCGCACATTTGACCGATCAGCGAACTTGAGCGCCCTGTCCAGACTTGGCAACTCGCCTTCCAGCTGCTCGTGCTGCTTGATCCGGCGGCTCCCGTCCATGATCACGCCTTCCAGATCAATGGAAACCGTGATGCACTCAGGCGGCGGCAGGATATTGGCGTCAAAGCGGAATAGCCCCTCAGACCGGTCGAACAGACCATAGGTAATGTCTAGAACGTGCTGGCGCACGCTCTGCATGATATCGTCCTGTGACACAACACCGGCGTTGATCAGCATCAGCCCGAGCTGCTTGTCACCGAGTTTCCCCGCACCCTGCCGGATTGCACTGGCTCTCTCCGCTGACAGCTTCCCGGTTCGCTGGAGAATGCTAACCAGCAGTCCACTCTCATGGCCAGCAGCATCAGCAGTCGCGAAGATCAGTTTTCCTTCACGGAAGGAAAGCCGGGAGGGAACCTCCGAGTCCTTGATGGTCAGTGTCCCCGTCTTGCGAGCGAGGTTGACTAGGTTCAGAAGCTGCGTGGTGCTAAAGTCTCGCAAGTTGCCTTTCAAGGCCATTGTTCTGTACCTCGCACCCCAGTCACGAGAGCAACCGTCTCTGAGGTCCTGGTGGAGAAATTATACTTGCACTTCCCTCTCCAGTCAAAGGCAGGCTGCCAGGTACTACAAGGGATGACGCCTGCGATGAACCAGGAATCTGCCACCGGTTGCGATGCACAGGTAGGCACAAAGCTAGAACGTGGACAGCTGCGCGCGGTGATGCTCGCGGAGCAGAGTTTGAGGGTTCGGCTGGCGGGTGTTATAATCCGCCGACTGTCTGAGAATGGCCATTCTGGCTCGCTCCCCCGTTGGGGCGTCGCAGCGGTCAGTATGTGGAGGTTGCTACTCATGCGCGTCAGATTCTGCTGGGGCCACGCCGCACTCCAGTTCGTGGGGTTGATCTCATTGCTGCTATTCTCTGCCTGCTCTGCAGATCCGGTAGCCACTGCGACGCCCACCAAGACCCCCGAACCCATGCAGAAGGCCAAGACAGCGGTCACGCCGACCATGGCTCCTACAGCCAGCCTTCAGCCCCCGTCTCCCACACCCGAGCCGACAGGCACGCCCTCCTCTACGGCCAGACCGGAGGGGCTCATTGGGCCGGATAGCTACGACGCCGGAGTCAACCCACTGACGGGAGAGGTGATGGCGGATCCGGCCGTGCTGGACCGCCGGCCCGTGGCGGTCAAGGTATCCAATTCCCCGGCGCAGTTCGTCCGCCCCCAGTCGGGGCTGGACAAGGCGGACCTGGTGTTTGAGCACTATGCAGAGGGGGGCGTCACGCGCCTGACGGCCATCTTTTACGGACAGGCCACCGGTCAGGCCGGCTCGGTGCGCAGCGGCCGCCT
The DNA here is from genome assembly GCA_030593075.1 of Ardenticatenales bacterium. Lineage (GTDB taxonomy): Bacteria > Chloroflexota > Anaerolineae > Promineifilales > UBA4811 > JAUVHW01. Next base: position 2,612 of record JAUVHW010000063.1, on the reverse strand, counting down.
GATCGACCTGGAGATACCCGCCATGTACCAGGCCGCCTTTGCCTACTCGGGATCCTCTGGGAGGGTCAGAGAGATGATCCGTGATTCGGACTTTTTCGACCGGGTCATCTCCCCCGATTTCGCCTACGGTGAGCCCTATTTCTACCGTGTGCCGCGGGAAGGCGTTCCCTACGAACACACTCTGTTTGCAGATCTCTACGACATCTGGGCTGGCTCGACAGCAAAGGCAACAACTCCCGGCCGGAGCTAAAGGGCCTGGCCTTCACTGAACTCCCGCCTGCGGGAGGAACGCCGGCCAGCAGCATCGTGGTCGGCTACCTGGCGGCAGAGAGCGTGGTCAACTGGGTCTACGCCCCTGCCACCGGTCGCTACCTGCGGTGGCAGGGCGGTGATGCACATGCCGATTCGGTCAGCGGAGCGCAGCTGTCGGCTGCCAACGTAGTGATAGTCGGCGCTCACCATGTGGACACTGACATACTGGAGGACCATGTGGCCGGCGGGCATTACTCCATCCAGATTCAGGTCTGGGGTGAAGGGCCAGCCACTCTATTCCGCGACGGGATGCGCTGCGAGGGCCACTGGAAACGGACCAACCGGTCCGACATGCTGTCCTTTGCCGATCTGCAAGGGAACACGCTTCCCTTCAGGCCTGGCAACAGCTGGTTCCAGATGGTGCCGCTGGGATTTGACCAGCTGACTGTGGAGCCCTGAAGGCCCGGCCGGACTGCATCTGACTTCCCGCCCATTATTCCCCGCCACCGGCCGCCATTCCGGCAAGGGCGCCGCTGGTGAACGCGAACTGCAGATTGTACCCGCCGCAGGGCCCCACCACGTCCAACACCTCGCCAACAAGGTAGAGCCCTCTGACCCGGCGCGACTCCATGCTCTGCGGGTCCACTTCGGTGATCGGCACGCCCCCGGTAGAGACCTGGCTGAACTGAAAGCCCCGCGTGCCCTTGACCTCCACCGATATCCCGGTCAGCAATCCCAGCAACCTCTCCAGGTCCTGGTCTGCAACCTGGCTCAAGCGGATGCCGGCCGGCAGCCCAGCCAGCCCCTGGAAGACCGGCGGAATCTTGACCGGCAACACCGCACCCAGGGCGACACTCAGTGGAATCGGCTGGGACCGCTTGCGGGCAATCAGCTGACGCAGCTCTGGTAGATGGCGGGGAATCAGGTCAAGCGTGAGACAGAGATCGCCGCCTCCAAGGTGGGCACTGACCAGGTGGCTGAGATCCATCGCCGCTGGACCGCTGAAGCCAAATTGGGTGAACATCAGGTTCCCCACCGTCTCTCCCAGTTTCTGGTCGCCCTTGTAGAGCGCCAGACCCACGTCGAGCCGTACCCCCTGCAGCTTGTGAAACTGCTTGACCTGAGCACGGATAGGGGCCAATGCCGGCCGCACCGGCACGATGGTGTGCCCCATTCTCTCCAGCAGTGGAAAACACTCACCCCGTGAACCAAGCGATGGGTACGCCTTTCCGCCAGCGGCGACAATCACCCGCTGAACCGGATGCGCATGAGATGGCCCCCCCACCTCCAGGACAAACCCCTCCACTCCCGGCCGGATGTCGCTGATCTTGGTCTGCAGGCAAAGCTCCACGCCTGACTGGTCAAGCGCAGCAGCAAAGGCCTCGACTACAGCAGCGGCCGAGTTGGAGAGCGGATAGTACCAACCATCCACGGTAGCATAGGTGGGGATTCCCAGCTCCTGCAGCGCCGCGATCAACTCCATCCGGCCGAACCTGCCCAGCACCGTCTCCAGGAAGGCTGGATCAGTTGTGGCGTACCGAGCGGCGGTGACGCTAGAGTTGGTCAGGTTGCAGCGGCCGTTGCCCGTTACCAGCAGCTTGCGACCAACTGTCCTGTTGGTGTCATACAGCGTAACCCGCGCCCCCTGTGCGGCCGCCTGCAGCGCCGCCATCATTCCGGCCGGCCCAGCCCCCACGATCCCAACCTGCATCATCTACGTCGCCTCTACCACGAATCGAGGCACGGCCTCACCAACCTAGCAAAGCGGATGGCGTCCACTGCACAGGTCATGATCCCTCCTGCGTAACCCGCCCCCTCCCCCAGCAGGTAGAGCCCGGGCGTGGAGACCGACTGGCAGTTCGCGTCCCGAAGAATGCGAACCGGACTCGAGGTGCGGCTCTCAAAGCCGATCAGCACCCCTTTTTCCACGTAACCAGGCAGCCGGCGGTCAAACTCAGCCAGGCCAGCCTTGAGCGCCGGGACCACAGACGAAGGCAGGACAGTGCTCAGATCAGCCGACATCACCCCCGGACGGTAGCTGACCGGAGGCAGAGTCCGGGACGGCTGACCCCGGAGAAAGTCCTGCGCCCGCTGGGCTGGAGCGATGTAGCGGCCGCCTCCGGCCGAGAACGCCCGCTCCTCGAACCGTCGCTGAAAGGCAATCGCTTCCAGGGGAGAGCTGAAACCGTGGGTCGCCGGCTCAACAGCCACGACGATGGCGCTGTTAGAGTGCTCCTCGTCGCGGGCATGCAGGCTCATGCCGTTGGTCACCAGCCCGCCCGGCTCACTCGAGGCACAAACCACCCGGCCGCCCGGGCACATGCAAAAGCTGTACACTGGCGTGTCTCTGTGACGAAAAG
>JAUVHW010000163.1 GCA_030593075.1 Ardenticatenales bacterium | reverse complement strand
AGTGGACGCCGATGGAGGCCATCCGCAAGGCAGGTGAGGCTGGCCTATTTGGGGTTCCGTTCCCGCCAGAATATGGAGGTGCAGCGGGCGGCGAGGTTGCCTACTGTGTGATGATGGAAGAGATAGGCCGCTGGGATACGTCCTTTTGCGCCATCGTCGGCGCTCACGTGGGAATCGGGGCCATGCCCATCTACCTGGACGGGTCAGAGGAACTGAAGAAGAAGTACTTGACACCGTTGGCCAAGGGCGAAAAGCTGGCTGCCTTTGCCCTCACCGAAGCAGATGCCGGTTCGGACGCAGCGGGCATACGAATGACGGCCACTCGGGAAGGAGACAGCTACTTCCTCGACGGCTCCAAGGTGTGGATCACCAACGGCGCGGTTGCCGACGTCATCGTTGTGTTAGCCAACACCGACCCCTCGCTGGGTCCGCGGGGAGGACAGACCTGCTTTGTGGTGGAGAAAGAGTGGGAAGGGTTCAGCACCGGCGCGCCGGAGCACAAGATGGGCCTGCACGGCAGCCCTACGTGCGTGCTCAACTTTGACGGCGTCCGAGTGCCGCAGGAAAACGTACTGGGCACCGTAGGGCTTGGTTTCGTCACCTTCATGAAGACATTGGACCTGGGCCGCATCACCATTGGCGCGGCCGGTCTGGGCGGAGCGGAGCGGGCTCTCGAATGGAGCGTCCGCTGGGCCAAGGCGCGCCAGCAGTTCGGCCGGGCCATAGCCCACCACCAGTCTATCCACTTTATGATTGCCGACATGGCCACGGAGATCGAGGCACTGCGGTCACTGGTCTACCGCACAGCCTGGATGGTGGACAGCGGGCTGCCCTTCACCAAGGAGGCCGGCATGTGCAAGCTATTCGGCTCGGAAGTCAGCTCGCGCTGCGTCGACCGCGCGGTCCAGATTCACGGAGCCCTCGGCGTCAGCCGGGACTTTCCCGGCGAACGTGGCTTCCGGGACGCTCGCATCTCGGAGATCTTTGAAGGAACCAACGAAATCCAGCGAATCGTCATCGCCTCGCAGATTCTGCAAAAGGCGGGCGTGAGGATCAGACCCTGAGGGAGGGACGATGCGGATACTGGTGGTCATCAACCAGGTGCTGGATCCGGCCGGAATTGCGGTCAGCCGCCGAGCCCAGCGTCTCTTTATCAACCGGGAAGAGTACGTAATCAACCCGGCCGACCTGAGTGCGCTGGAGGCTGCGCTGCAACTGAAAGACGAGAGCGGCGCCCAAGTGGTCGTGCTCAGCGCCGGACCGGAACGGGTCACCGACGCTGTCGGCCAAGCACTGAGCATCGGGGCCGACCGAGGGATTCGCGTGGACTTGCCGGGGGAGGACCCGGCCGGCAGGGTGACCATCACAGCGGCCGCAGCCCAGAAGCTGGTTCCCTTCGACCTGCTTCTGACCGGCGACCGAGTGTGGGACAGCGACGGCGCTCAGATCGGCCCACGGGTCGCCGAGGCGCTGGATCTGCCGCAACTCATCAGCGTGGACGCGGTCTCCTGCACCGATGGCAAAGTTGATGCCATCCAGGCAGTGCGGGGTGGGTTCCGGCAGATCGAAGCGCCGCTGCCCGCACTGGTGACGCTGCCGCCCCACGTAAACCGGCCGCGCTACGGCACGGCCGCCCGCATCATGCAGGTGTACCGAGACCCAGAGGCGGTAGAGCGGTGGACGGCGGACGACCTGGGTTTGACGGCCGAAGAGCTGCCCCCACGCACTGCGGCCGCGGCGCGCACCTTCCCAGAACCACGCGAGCTCGGAGCGCCCATGCGGGGCGCGCCGGACGAGATGGCTGAGCAGCTGGCGGCCGTGCTCAGAGCGCGGGCTGGAGGCTGAAATGGACCTTGATCATCTGCAAGCGCTGCTGGGCGATACAGGGGAGGCGGCGCCGACTGAGGCAATCGAGAGTACCCGCGACATCTGGGTGATCGGCGAAGCAGCGGAGGGGGAAGGTGGAGCCCAATTGACCCCTCTGACAGCGCAGCTCCTGGGCAAGGCGCGCGAGCTGGCCTCGGACCTGGGCGCCTACGTTCGCGCTGCGCTGCTGGGGCACAGGCTAGGAGGCCTCAGCGATGAGTTGGTCGCCCTGGGGGCGGACGTGACCCACCTGGCCGATGCGCCGGAGCTGAAAGGGCTGGCGCTGGAGCCTGCGCTGCACGTATTGGCGACCCTGTTCGAGGAATTCAGACCGGCGGTGGCGCTCTTCCCCGCCGGACGGTTGGGGGACCAGATTGCTCCCCGCCTGGCTCAGCGGCTTGGGGGTACGCTGACCACCCAGTGCCTTGCGCTGCAGCCCGACCTGGCTACCCGGGCAATTACGGCCGCATACGCGGTCTACGACGGCGAGTACTATGAGGGCCGGACTATCGTGGCAGAGGCCGAGTTCGGCCCCGACACGGCAATCCAGATGTTCAGTGTGCTGCCCAACGTCTTCCACACCCCCGACCCGGACCGCTACCGCAGCGGGACCGTGGAGCCAGTTGCATCGGACCTCTCGGGCTGCCCAGCGCGCGTCAAGGTGGTCGGCCCCGTAGAGTACCAGCGCCCCACGCTCCCCATCAGCAAGGCCCGGCAGATTGTGGCGTTGGGACACGACCTGGGCGACGAGAACCTGGCGGCCGCTCGCGAGCTGGCGGCCCGGCTGGGGGCCGAGATTGCGGGGGACCGAACGGCCGTGGCGGCCGGCTGGATCGACTCGGAGCAGGTCGTCGGTCTCATGGGCTACGACGTGGCTCCTGACCTCTATCTAGCGCTGGGAGTACGCGGGAGTACAGAGCACAACGTTGGTCTGGAGAAGGCTCGCTTCGTCGCCGCCGTCCATCCCGACCCGGCCGCGCCGATCTTTTCCGCGGCCGACCTGGGGCTGGTGGCGGAGCCAGGCGAAGTCCTGAGACGCCTGAAGGACCTATTCTAGAGGGGGAGTGCGAACCGCGGCGCCTGCTGTCCGACGGCGCTCTCCTCATACACTCTCGCGCCAGCGCCGGACAGCTGCTTCCGGCCCTGAGCCCCGCGCAGAAGACCTCGGTCCCCTTCGCACCGAATGCATGCCCCCCGTGCCAGTCAACTGGCCCGCTGGACGGGGCGAACCGGCTCCCGCCTGCGGCCGTCCAGCAGGTGGAAAAGAGCGAGAATCGGGTGCCGGTACACCATGCGCGGCCCTGCGAACCGCATCACCTCCCTGATCCTCTCTCGCATCCCCGGCCGGTAGCAGTGCACCGGACACTTGTTGCAGGTCGTCTTGTTCTGCTGGAAGGGGCACTTGTCGAGGTGGGCTGCCGCATACTCGGCCAGTTCAGCGCACTCGGCGCACAACTCGCGCCGGGTTCCGTGGTAGCTGCGACAATAGAGCCGGATCATGGCCCGAACCGTCTTCTTCTCCCGGGCTATCCTTGGATGCTGGCGGGTCATTGCTGGCTAGCCAACCGGCAGAAAGAAAAAGGCCATCGCTACGATGACGTATACCACCAGCAACTGAGCGCCCTCCAGCCAGTTCGACTCGCCGTCCAGAGCGACCAGCGCGGCAATGAGCGAGGCGCTGACCAGCGCTATCAACTCGAACTGGTTGAAGACCAGGGTGAGAGGGTTGCCCATCAGCAGGCTAATGAAGACCAGCGCGGGAGCAACAAAAAGGGCTATCTGCAGGCTGGAACCGACGCTGATCTCAAGGCTCAGCTCCATCTGGTTCTTCAGGGCCACCTTAACCGCCACCAGGTGTTCTGCCACGTTGCCGACGATGGGAATGACGATGACACCCAGAAAGAACTCGGTCCACCCGAGGTGCTCCATGACTGGCTCGACGGCGCCAACCAGGATCTCGCTCAACCAGGCGATGGCGGCCGTGGAGAGAAAGAGGATGACGAGGGACTTGCGCAACGACCACCCGGCGGTGGCAGGGATATGAGCGGCCGGCCGGGTGAGCGGGCTATCCTGGGCGCGGAAGGAGTAGAGAACGCCGAGTCCGTAGATGAGGATCATCACCGCCGCCACTCCGAGGCTGAGAGCCTCCACATCAGGGTTGACGCGGCCCATGACCCCCGCCAGCGATGAGGGATTCACATGGGTTTCGCCGGCCGTCTGGGCGCCGATAGTGGCGCTAAAGATGGAGGGCACGACCAAGGCAATCACAGCCAGGATAAGCATGGTAGCATTGACCGACGCCCGGGTGCGCTCAAAGCGCTGACGGCCGTACCTGAGGCCCCCGAGAAGGAGGCTTGCCCCGAGCACCAGCAAGAGGTTGCCGAGTATGGACCCGGTGATAGAAGCCTTGACCAGCTCCATCAAACCGGCGCGGATAGCAAAGATAGTGATGATGAGTTCGGCCGCGTTCCCCAACGTAGCATTCAGCAGGCCGCCCAGCCGGGGGCCCGTTTCTTCCGCCAGATGCTCGGTTGCCTCGCCTATTAGGCCTGCCAGGGGGACGATGCCAACGGCGGCGAGGAGGAACTGGACCGTGTAGCTCCAATGCAGGTAGTGACCCGCAACAGCCACCGGAACGAGAACCAGTAGGAGGTGAAGCGGGTTGAAATCGCGTCGCGTCGAAGCGCTCACAGTGACCTCTCAATGGTGGTGAAAGGAACCCCAGGCAGGCCAAACAGGTCAGTCGGCGCGCCATCGGGCGCCAGCAGACGCAATGACTGGGGTTCGATGGCTACGTACAGGGGGGCTTGGCCGGCAGGCTCTCCATCCAGCTGCACGGGGGTCGCCTCCTGCGTCTGGATCAGCACGCGCCGGCCGCGTAGATGAATGGTGCTCTCGCTCATCATGTGGCGGGCGGTGAGGAGCCTCACCGCGTGCCCGATGGTCTCGCGGAACATCTTGCCCTTGAACAGCCAGACATCGAGCCGACCATCATCCAGGCGGGCATCCTCAGAAAGATGCACTAGCCCACCGCCATACAGACGGCTGTTGGCAATCACCGCGAGCACAAAGGTTCCGCTGATCACCTGGTTGTCCACTTTGATCTGGGCGGTGACGCCGGGGAACCGCATGGCCGAAGGCACTCCTATCACCACGTAGGAGAGCCAGCCAAACCGGCGGCCGGTCACTTGCTTCATCCATTTGGGCCGAGGCTCCAGCTGACCGATGACGTACCCATCCAGACCGGTCCCAGCCCAGGAGATGAAAGGGCGACCATCGTCGGAAAGACCTACGGCGTGAGCTCTTCCAAGATCTATGGACTGCACCTTTCCGTCCAGCAACCGCTGCGAAGTTGCCTCCAAGTCGGTGGCAGCCAGGTGAGCGGAAGGGACCAGGCCCAGGAGCTTGGCGAAAGCGTTCGCCGTACCGATGGGTAGGACAGCAAGAACGGTCTCTGTTCCAGCCAACCCCTGTGCGATCTGCCCAACCGTGCCGTCGCCTCCGGCCGCAAAGACGACCTGGCATCCGGCGCTAACCGCCTGGCGGGCCAGCGCAACGGCATGGCCTGGCGCCTGCGTATCACGAAGCTCGATCTTCCATCCGCGCGATTCCCAGAAACGCCGCGCGGTCTCGACTCCGGCCTCCACCTCATAGGGACCCGCCATCGGGTTATAGATGATCCAAGCAGACCGACTCACGCAGGCGATTATACTGGCCGCGGCCGGCTTTGACAAACCAGAGCTTGCCGGCGCACCTGGCGGTTGGTATAATGTCTGTGCAAATGGCCATCCTAGCTCAATCGGCAGAGCAGGCGCTTCGTAAGCGTCAGGTTATCGGTTCAATTCCGATGGATGGCTCCTTCACGCAGCCCCGGTAGCGGTGCGCCGGGGCTGTTTTTCGTGTCTCCGGTCGCTGCCCCGCATGGGCAGCGACCAGTGGCCGCAGTAGGAACGGCGGAGATGACCATCAGAGCCGGCCCACGGCCGGACCCCTGGTCCAGAGCATGGCGGGTGCTAGCGTCTGACCGCGCGCTGGTCATCTGGATCGGGCTGGTGGCCTTCTCGGCTCTCACCGCCATCTGGTTCCCCCAGGTCCCACGGAGCGCCCACCAACAGAACGGCGGGGCGGAGACCTGGCTGACGACAGTCCGCCCTCAGCTCGGCCGTCCGGCCGACACCTTGCTGGCCCTGGGCATCTTGAGCGTCAGCCGCGCCGTCTGGTTCCGCCTCATCCTCGCCGGGACCGGGTTCACACTACTCCTGAGAGCCTTTGACTCCACTCGCCGGCTAATCCGGCTCCCCGCTTTCCCACCCGGCGACCAGGTCATCACCCAAGAGCTGACGCTCGTCGCCGAACCGGCGGCCGCGCTGCAGGCGGTGAGCAGAGAGCTCGGCCGGGGCCTGAGGCGGCGTCACGCCGGCGACCATCGCCTGCTGGCCGACCGCCCTTTGGCCCATGTCGGCTCGCTGTGCACCACCCGGGGCGGGCTGGTCATCATGGTAAGTTGGCTATGGACGGCATCCAGCGGGTGGGAGACCCCTCCCATGCGCCTGACTGAGGGGGCAGCGGCCGGCATCCCAGCCAGCGGGCAGACGCTCAAGGTGGAGGCTCTGCAGGTCCAATGGGGAGACGCCGGGGCGCCAGCGGAGGCATCGGCGCAATTGGTGCTGCAGGACGGCGGCCCGGCCGCGGCCGGGAAGGCTGACCTGAAGACCGCTTGGCACTGGCGTGGGGTGACGTACAGTTTGAGCGGCGTCGGCCCGGCCGTCTGGGCGGAAGGTGTAGGGCCGGATGGAGAGCCACTCCTGTTGCGGACGGTAGCCTATCGCCCCGCCGAGGAGCGGGTGACATTGCTGCTGCCGGCTGAGGATGGCGTGCGGTCTTTTGCGGCCCCAGTTCAGGGCGTTGTGGTGCAGGCGGCCGCAGAACCAAGCGAGGGGCGCCCCCTCGTGCGGTTGCGCGTCTATCAAGGCCAGGCTGGGGAGCTAGTGGAGGATCGGATCATTCACGGAGAGGCGTCGCTCGCGGTTGATGGTTCCCGGTTCGACCTGGGCATCGTCCCCTACGCGGAAATCACCGCCAGCCACTCTCCCGGCCGGCTGCTCCTGACTGCGGGGATAGTACTGGCCCTGGCGGGGGTTTCCTTGACCTTGGCCTACCGGCCGCGCTGTCTGGAGGTCACCGCCACAGCCCAGCGGAGTGCTACCCAACTCACCTTGAGGGTAGCACGTCCGTCCGATTCGGCCTGGCTGACGACGTTGGTCAGCCGCCTGGAGCCGGGGCAGACAGGAGGTGAACATGGAGACTGATAAGGGCGGGCTGCCAGTCGTGTTTGGGGTCGCCGGCGGAACCGGCTCTGGCAAGACGACCGTCGCGCACGCCATTCTGGATCAGGTGGGCGCCGAGAAGATTGCCTTCCTGCCCCACGACGCCTACTATCGCGAGCTCTCCCACCTCTCTGAGGAGGAGAGAGCAAAGGTCAACTTTGACCACCCCGACTCCCTGGAAACCGAGCTGCTCATCCATGACGTCAAGGAGCTTCTGGCTGGACGGGCGATTGACCTCCCAGTGTACGACTTTACCACCCACACCCGAACCGGCGAGACAATCCGAGTCGAACCTGCTCCCATCATCCTGGTGGAGGGCATTCTGATCTTCAGCGACCCAGAGCTGCGAGAGCTGATGGACATTCGGATATACGTCGACGCCGACGCAGACCTGCGGTTCATCCGGCGGATGACGCGGGACGTGCAGGAGCGGAAGCGAACGGTCGAGTCGGTGATTGACCAGTACATGACGACGGTCCGGCCGATGCACGTGGAGTTTGTGGAGCCGAGCAAGCGGTACGCGGACGTGATCGTCCCTGAGGGGGGGTTCAACCGGGTCGCGATGACGATGATAGGGGCCCGGCTTAAGGAGCTGCTGCAGCAGCGGTGGCCCACAGCGTGATCAGCCTGGCTCCGGCTTTCGCACAGGCTGTCCGCCTGAAACCACCCACCCCGGTGCCGGACACCGCCTAGTCCTCAGGGGCTATTGACAGCCAGTCCAATCCGTGGCATAATTCAGATGTTGAATTTCAGCCCCTGAATTATAGGTGCCGATGGACTCGAAGGTGGAGCAGGACCTCCGGATATTGGAGGAAGTCGAGCAGAATCCTGACATCACCCAGGCCGACCTTGCGGCACGCCTGGGCGTGGCAGTGGGCAGCGTGAACTGGTATATCAAGCGCCTGATCCACAAGGGGTACATCAAGGTCCGAAAGATGCAGCGGCGCCGGCTGCGTTACCTGATCACACCGCAGGGAATA
>JAUVHW010000280.1 GCA_030593075.1 Ardenticatenales bacterium | reverse complement strand
CGGGTGAGGTCGATGGGATGGTCCGAGCTGAGCTGGGAGTAGACCAGCTCCGAGGTCCGGCCGAAAGCAACAGCCGTGTAGCCCCGGTTGTTGGTGGGCTGCTTTTGCTTGACAATGTCCGCCTCAATGGTCACCCCCAGGTGGTTGGCCTGCCCGGTGAGGTCTGCGCTGGCGTGATAGTCCACACCGTCCTTCTTAAAGGCGGGGTTGCGCAGATAGCACCAGAGAATGGTGGCCATGCCCATCTGGTGCGCCTCGCGAAATGCCTCGCTCACCTCGATGATCTGCCGGCTGGATTCCTCCGAGCCATAGTAGATGGTGGCGCCCACGGCCACGGCGGCCAGGTCCCAGGCTTGCTCGACGGCCGAGAACATGACCTGGTCGTACTTGTTGGGGTAGGTGAGGAATTCGTTGTGGTTGAGCTTGACTATGAAGGGGATGCGGTGGGCGTACTTGCGCGAGACCGCGCCGAGGACACCCAAGGTGGAGGCGGCGGCGTTGCAGCCCCCTTCCATGGCCAGCTGCACTATTCTCTGGGGATCAAAGTAGAGAGGGTTAGGGGCAAAGGAGGCCCCGCCCGAGTGCTCGATCCCCTGGTCAACGGGCAGGATGGAGAGATAGCCGCTGCCCGCCAGCCGGCCGTGGGAAAACAGGGTCTGCAGGCTGCGCAGCACCGGGACCGGCCGGTCGGAAAGGGCGCAAACCCGGTCGACGAAATCGGGTCCCGGCAGGTGCAGCTGTTCTTTGCTGACGGTCTGGCACTCGTGCCCCAGCAGGCTCTCGGCCTCGTCGCCCAATAGCTCTTCGATGCGATCGATCCTCATGGCAACCTCCACGCGTCGCTGAAATCACAGATTACTGGTATGGCACCACAATCCGGTCGGCCGGTGCAACTGGAGAGGCAGCGTTTGGTGGGCGTCGATGAGCGGTCGGCAATCCTTGTCCGGGCGCGCTGGGCCACCGAAGTGCGGCCGGCGTCAACGACCAGCGGTTTCGGCGTCCCGGTCCTCCAGGCCGGCCCGCGCAGCCTGCCACAGGCTGTCCACATCGGGCGGCCGGCCCTCACGACGCGCGAGGATATCGGCCGCCAGCCGGTCGCTCTCGGCGACCCACGCCTCCCAGCTCGCCAGAGTGTGCGCTAGCTTCTCCCTCTCGAGCAACTCATAGTCCTGCAGGCTGACGATAGCTGCCTCGGGCCTGCCGCGAGAGGTAAGCAGTATGCGCTCTCCGCCATGTTTGACCCGGGTGACCAGTTCAGAGAAATCTCGTTTCGCCCGGCCGATGCTGATGCGGGTTTCCTTCATGGTTCACTCATGTCGCGGCCGCAATGGCCTGATGAGGATTATAGCGCGAAAGGGGCGTGTCGTCAGGAGCTGCAGACCTCGGCGGTCTTCTCACAGCACGGCCGATTTGCACTGTTTCAGGGGGTGGCATGGAATGAGGCCGGGCGCCGGAAATGGCCTGCTAGCGGACAGCCCCCGGGCTGAGCCACTGGTGCCGACTGGTGGGTCTAGATGGTCGTGGACGACACCGCACCAAAGATCATACAGCTGCGAATCGAGCGACTGGGCCAACTGCCCACCTGGCGCATGATTCAGCTGGCGGGGGAGATGAACCGCACGGTGCGGACGCGGGCCTGTAACGGCGGGGACTGGTGTGCGCGGAGGGGTGACTGGACACGGAATACGGTGTCGGCATGCGACTCGATGTCCTGTAGCGGCGCTTCCTCTTTAGAGTCTCGCGAAATGCTGTTCATTTCAGTTGCCAGTTGAATGACTCCAGAGGCCGGCGTAGCGCAGTGCGGAGGGTTGTTGCGCGTAGAACGATTGTTCAGAATGGTGTATAATCTGTGTGAGGAGGTGCACGATGGCTACTGAGTCGGCAGACTATCTCTTGCCATATCATCCCGTGCCATCAGACAGGGTAGACGCCATACTTGGGCCAATCCGCGAGGGCCTACTCCAGCGGCAGTTCACGGACTCCGCTATCCGCCAGGACCACGTGTTTACGGCTCGCGGCGACGGTCTCAAAGTACACCAGGCTGCCTTCACAGACGCCCGGCGTTGGGACCCATTGACCTCTGGGGTAAACTTCTACTACTCGCCCCGTTTCTCGGTGTCCGACTCAGATGTCCTTGAAGCCTTGGCGGTCTCAGGCGCGCCTTTCAACCTCGTGGGCGACGACGAGTCAGTGACGCTGTATGTCCTGTCGAAGGACAGGGGCACGAGGACAAAGGAGATTGAGGCTAGGGTCAGTTATGCGGAGGTGCCTCAGGTTCTGGCTCGCTACAGTGCTGATATTTCCCCACAGCGCATTCGGAGTGTCAAGCAAGGTGCGGACTCGTTCATCTTGTTTCCCGAGTTCGACGCGCTGCAACTTCGGCTCTTCGCAGTAGATACCACTGGACGAATGCTGGTTGAGCAGTTTGCATTTGCCGTCCAGACGCTGAGGGCTGGAATGAGGGAGAGGGACTCGCTCCCTGACGAAACCAGCGTAGCGATTCAGCTGCTGGCGGCAGTTGTCTTGGCACATAAGGCAGTGCTGGGGAAGGAGTGTAGCGAACCAGATGCGCCGCTTGGGCTGGTGATCAGCCAGGCCCAGGACAGGTTCAGTCGGTATTTTGTGCCGTCGGCCATTGAGGCGTTCGGCAGTGCAGCGGAAGCAGCGTACGAGGTTCTGCAGCAGGTCCGGTACAGCAGCTTCACCCCGGAAATCCTTGAGGACCTCTACATTGCTGCGTATCGGCGCAAAGAACTCCGCAAATGGGAGGGACGCTACAACACGCCGCTGGCCCTGACACATCGAATTCTGCAGAACATCCCAGTCGAGACAATTCGCCCTTCTGAACGTGTCGTGGCCGACATGACCTGTGGGGTAGGCAATTTCCTACAGGCAGCCCACGAGCGCTTGTCTAGACTCGGAGACATGACGGAGAGCCCACGGCCCCTGCGCGAACATATCTTTGGCAATGACAAAGACCCATTCACTGCGCAATTGGCAAGTCTGTCATTGCTGCTCACATCACAAACTGACCAGTGGTCTATTGACCATGAAGCTGCTTTGCAGTGGAGATGGCTGTCGCAGAATAGACTGTCGATCATTGTGGGAAACCCGCCATTCTTCGGCAGCTGCAAATCGGGCGCGGGCGCCACAGAGACTGATGTCCAGACAGGCAGGCGCAAGCGTTACCAGAAGGCAGATAGGTTCTTGGCCCGAGCGGTTGAGCGGTTGGCTCCTGGTGGCTATCTGGCGATGGTAATGCCGCAGTCATTTGGGGTTGCCGAGGCATCGGGTTGCACCCGCAAGCTACTATTGGAGACATGCGACCTGATGGAGATCTGGGAGTTGCCCAGCGAGGTCTTCTCTGGTGCCACCGTCCGGGCGATGGTTCTTTTTGCACAGCGCAAGCCGGACAGCCGGGTAGGGCGGCTCTCCGCCGCGCCAGTGCGAATTCGCACGGTACAGGGCGGCTCTCTGAACATGTTCAAACACGAGGGTCGATTCACCGCTTCGGCAGTCTTCCCTTCCCAGGCAACGTGGGGGCCAGCTTCGAGGCGTGGGCCCAGGAACACCCATTTGATGCGTTATCACATCGTCCTCCCGTCTGCTGAGTGGGAGTCAATTCGTGCGCGCACACGTCGGCTTGACGAAGTGGCTGACATGACTCAAGGTGCTATTGTCGGGACCCAACGGCCGTGGGCAGACTACCAGCACCCCAAGCGCGTGCCCTGGCTGCCCGGCGCCAGGAAATCGATGCCTCGGCCGTACCTCGTTCGATATGGCCGCGACTCCATCGTGTATCCCAACGAGCTGAAGCGGCCGAGGAAGTGTCGCCGTTCCAGCCGACGGGACAAAGAGTACTTGTTGGCAGGTCAGAAAGTCCTACTGGTGTCTGATCCCGATCCTACCTGGGGCAAACGAGCCAAGGTCGCAATAGAGAGGCGAGGATACTATCTATCACATGGCTTCTGGGTGCTGGTGCCGAAGCCGAACCAACCAGCCCATGTGACCCTGGAGGTGTTGGCCGCCGTTGTGGAATGGCACGTGAGCAATGGCTGGATTGTCGAACATCTGAAGGCACCCTATCTCCCCAGTGATGCTCTCAACTCGATCCCTTTTCCATCTGAGATCGGCCCCGCCCAGTGCGAGGAACTCGAGTCTGCTGTGCGCCAGCTGGAAGCTGCCGCCCAGAGCGACATGGACTCGCCAGCGGCGCGCGAGGCAATTGACCAGGTACTCAAAGCAGCGTACAAGCTAGACGACTCCACATTTGAACGCCTGCGTATGGTAGCCGAGTGGGACAGTGTTGATCCTGCCGCTCTTGCGAAACCCAGACCGGATCCGGGAACACTGGTCCATGTGACAGGGGGTGTGGAACAAGTCGACGCACGGCA
>JAUVHW010000288.1 GCA_030593075.1 Ardenticatenales bacterium | reverse complement strand
CCGAGCCCGCCGGCGGGAGGGAGATCTAGGCCCGCCTGTTTCCCTCCTCCAGCGCAGAACCGCTGGCGGAATAGGCTCCGCCTGTTTCTCGAGGCCCTCAAGCGTTCGCGCTATGGGCCTGGCAGAAAGCCCAATTCACCCGGTTCCGGCAGGGCCACAGCACTGCGTCGCGGGGAAGCCTACCCCAGGCCGAACGGCCAGGCATCGCAGAGGCCTGCCAAACGGCTCAGGCGTCCGACGGCCTGAGCAGCAATCGCTCGCTGGGGTTCTTCGGCCGGGCTTCTACGAGAGGTGGGCAGCGAGGTCCGCCAGCATCCGCCGGCGGTCGGGTCCGGCGGACCGGGCACCGCGCAACGCCGCCAGTCCCGCCAACAGGGCCACCAGCGGTACAGCCAGCATCGCAACTCGTAGGTCACCGGTCGCATCGGAAAGCCAGCCGATCAAAGGGGTAGAGAACAGGTTGCCCAACACATGCCCCAGCAGGATGTTCACCCCCAGTGCCGTGGCGCGCAGCCCAGGCGGGGTCACGTCGTGAATCTGAGGGGCCAGGCAGGGAAAGTAGACGGTGTAGCAAATCACCGCCAGGCCGGCCGCAACGCAGAACAGTCCAAGGTCGGGTGCCAGGAAGGCAACGATGGCAAGAGGTGTGCCGACGACAAAACCAACCCCCATGGTCAACATGCGGCCGCCAGGGTGCCGTTGGGTCCACTTGTCAGCCAGCCATCCGCCCGCCAGCATGCCCGCCAGTCCGGCCGCTACCTGCAGGATACCGGTGACCAACCCGGCTCTGCCCACACCGAGCCCGTGCGCCCGCACCAGAAAGCTGGGCATCCAGAAGATCAGCCCGCCGCTGGCAAGGGCTATGAGCACATCGGCCGCATACACCACCCGCAGCGTGGGCACAGCGAGCAGTTGGCGGACGGGGCGCACCACAGAGGGCAGCTGGGCAAACAGCCAGGGCGATAGACCCTGGCTGCCGGCGCCTTGCCGCTCAGAGTCCGACCCATGCGGGCCCGCGCCTCCTTCTCGAGGCTCGGCGTCGCCAGCGCCAGCAGCCAGGTCGCAGCCACCCAGACCCGGCGAGCAGGAATCACCCTCCAGCCCCAGCGAGGCGTACTCGCTCGCCCCCCTTGGCGGCTCCCGCACATTCCAGGCCAGCACCGCCAGCGCCAATCCGGGGATGCCGGCGACCAGAAACGGCATCCGCCATCCAAAGGCCTCACCCAGTGTCCCTCCTAGCACATATCCCAGCGCAGCGCCCAGCATCAGACCCGAATCGTGGAGGGCAACCACCCGCGAGCGTTGGCTGCCGGGGAAGGCATCAGAGAGAAGCGCCAATCCGGCCGGGCCGTAACCACCGCACCCCAACCCCAGTCCCACGCGCGACAGTGCCAGGGCCAGATACGAACCGGCCGCCCCCGTCAACACCGTCGCCACGCTCCACACTGCCACCGCAAAGGCGATCACACGGTTTCGCATCCCACGATCCGCCACCACCCCGAGTGCCAGCGCCGCCAAGGGATAGCTGACCTCGAAGCAGCTGTTCAGCACCCCGAGCTGAAAGTCGCTGAGGCCAAAGTGGTGCTTGACAGGCTCCGCCAACGCGGAGAGGAGTTGCCGGTCGTAAAAGTTGGCAAAGTTGGTGACAGCTAGCAGGAGCAGCAAACGGTAGGGGCGCGAGACCGTTTCCACGTCGGCACCAGTCTGACTCCCGGTCGTGCGCCGCATCAGCCTCTCGCCTGCAGAAGGCTCACAGTCTCAATGTGAAACGTCTGTGGGAACATGTCCACCGGCCGTACCGTCTGCAGCCGGTATCCACCCCGCGCCAGCCGCCGGGCGTCGCGGGCAAAGGTCGCCGGGTCGCAGGAGACATAGACGATGCGCCCGGCGCCAATCTCCAGCAAAGCATCGATCACGGCCGGCTCCACACCGGAGCGCGGTGGGTCCAGTACCACTACCTGGAAGGCCCGGTCGGTCAGCGCCGGCAGGACCTCTTCCACGGCCCCCTGGTACAGCTCAACGTTCTCCGTGTCCTCCAGGTTGACGGCCGCGTCCGCGACTGCGTCCGGGCTCGCCTCGATCCCCACCACGCGGTCAGCGCCGGCCGATAGCCGGCCGGTGAGGAGGCCGACCCCGCTGTAGAGTTCAAGCACCGATTCAGTTCCGGTCAGGGCCGCCAGTTCGCCGACCAGGCGAGGAAGGTACTCGGCCGCGCCGGGGTTGACCTGGAAGAAGCTCCCTGGACTCACCCTCCACTCCCGGCCGGCGCACATCTCGACTAGGAACCTGTCGCCAATCAGGCTGGCCGACTCTCCAGTGGGGAGTAGGATTGCCGCGCTCACCGCGAAATCGGCCTCCAATTCAGGGGGCTCCACATCATCTATTTCGAACACAACCAGCAGATCACCCGCGCTGTCAGGCTCGCCGTCAGGCACGGCGCCGACTCGCAACGTCAGCCGCCTCAGGCCAGGGAGGTCCAGATCCAGGTCTTGATACAGAGACTGCAACTCGGAGCGCATGATGTGACACTCGCGGATCGGAATCACCCGCTCCTCAAGCGGTGACCAGAAACCCAACTGCCCGTCTGACGTGAGGCTGAGACTGACCCGATTTCGATACTCCCAAGCGGATGGGCTGGGGAGCGTCTCTTCCACCGGCGGGCCGTCGAACTTGCCCACCCTCTTTAACTGGTCCTTCACCACCTCGGCCTTGAAATCGAGCTGGGCCGAGTAGGCAATGTGCTGAAAGTGGCAACCCCCACAGCGCCCAAAGTGAGGACAGCACGGCTGGACGCGGTGGGCGGACGGCTCCAGCACCTCGAGCAACTCAGCGTGGGCATAGCCCCGTTTGCCGATGGCCGGCCGCACGTGAACCTTCTCCCCGGGGATGGCATAGGGCACGAAAAGCACCCGGCCGGCCTCGTCCCGGCCGAGCGCCGCTCCGCCGTGAGCCATCGAGGTCAGGTCGACCGTCGTCTCGCCTGCCATCAGGCGAATGTCATCGCCACCCATATGGTCCAGGCGGTGATGAACACGTGAATGATAAAGGGGTAGATGAACGATCGGCTCTTCCAGGCAACAAAGCCGAACCCGGCGCCGCCGAAAATGCAGCTCATCGTCTCGATCTCTGGTTTGCCCAGGTGCGCGTAGGAGAACGGAACCGCCTGAAGCCAGATGGCAGTCCCAGGGCCCGCTACGCGGGCCAGCGCAAAGAGCGTCAGCCCCCGCCAGAGGAACTCCCAGGCAAAGAGGTCGACAGTGGCTTCCCACATCGAGCGCCCGAACCCAATAGCCGCACGGGCACCGTAGTAGCTGGCCAGCTGAGGCAAGCGGACCACGAACCACAGAATGATCGCCATTCCCACACAAGAGGCGGCCGTCCAGGCCAGCCCTACCTTCCAGTGGCCCCACCGAAAGCCATAGTCCCTGAGCGGCTCGCGGAACAGAAGCAAGACCACGGCCGCGGGGAGGACAAAGTTCATCAGGAACCGATCATAGGCCTTGATGCCAAAGATGGCGTGGTCGTAGAGGTCTGCCAGGGGCAGCAGAGTGCCCAGGATGATGATCAGCGTCACTTTGGGCTCGAACCTTATTCCGAGAATGGTCATGGGCGCTCCTTGTGAATGACTGCCATGATACCGGCATTCAGGCGAACGAGCAATTGAGCCTTGTCCTTGGGTCTCCGCCCGATATAATCTCTGCTCAGATGCCGGACCAATACCCATTGGCCGAATGGCGCCTGCTGACCACCGGGGAGCGGGATGGCGCCACCAACATGTCGATTGACGAGGCCATCCTGGAAGCAGTAACTGATGGCCGGGCTCGGCCTACGTTGCGTTTCTTTGCGTGGAGGCCACCCTGCCTTTCTCTGGGGCTGGGCCAGTCAATCCACGAGATAGACACCCAGGAGTGCGCCCGCCGCGGCTGGGAGATGATGCGCCGGCCCACCGGTGGCCAGGCCATCCTGCACGTTGACGAACTCACCTACAGCGTCTGTGCCCCGGTGAACGAGCCGCGAGTGGCTGGCGGTGTCGTGGAGAGCTACCGCCGGCTGGCGGCCGGATTGCTGGCGGGCCTCGAACTGATGGGCCTGGAGTCGGCCCAGGCAGAGCGGGATCAAGCTGAGGGCAGGACTCATCGCGGGCCAGCTTGTTTCGAGGGGCCGGCTCGCCACGAAATCACGCACAACGAGCGCAAGCTGATCGGTAGCGCCCAATCGCGGCGGGGGGGGGGCGTGCTGCAGCACGGCACTTTGCCGCTGGAGGGGGATATCACGCGCATTGTCGATGCG
>JAUVHW010000146.1 GCA_030593075.1 Ardenticatenales bacterium | reverse complement strand
GCCTGGAGACTGGACCCAGACAACCCGGCTCACCTGGCGGATGTGGCCTCGACCTACCAGATAGAGGGTGACTATAGCTCTGCCGAGGTATGGTACCAGGCTGCCATCCGCGCTGCTCCGGACGACCCTACCTTCTGGATTCTGATGGCCCGATTCTACCTCGACACGCTGCACGATGTCACGGGCGGCGGACTCCCAGCAGCTCAGAGAGCGGTGGCCCTGGGCCTAGAGAACCCGGCCGCCCTGGACGTGCTGGGCTGGGCGCAGTTCCTGGCCGGCCGGCCGGAGTTGGCGGAGACCAACCTGGTGGCGGCCCGTGAGCGCGATCCATCCGTCCCTGCCACCCACTACCACCTGGGCGAGCTGTACGCCAGTCAGGCGCGACGGACAGAGGCCCGGCTCGCGTTCCAGCAGGCAATCACGCTGGACGGCGCCTGCCCGGGGTGCGATGCTTCGCAAACCGGGTCTTACGCAGAGCTAGCGCAGCGCGCTCTGGAGAAGATGGGCAGATAGGCAAGCCGACGCCAGCCCGGCGAGCTGACGGAACCCGAGCGGTCTGTACAGCAACGCCGTGCCGGTCGGCCGCTCTTCCAGCATGGGGGCAGTGGCGCACCAAGAGCAACCGTCTCCGGACGAGATCCTCCCGCCCGCCCAGCCAACCATAACGCCCTGATTGTGAAGGAGCCGGCCGCAGGCCGGCCCATGCCGCCGGCCGCTATTCCCGCCCCTGTTCCTCCCCCGCCCGGCGAAGCGATCGCAGCGCCAGCTTGACCCGCCTCCAGGCCTCGCGGACCTCCCTGGCCTGGTCCGACCCGATAGAGTGTTGGCTGTAGCGCACCTCGACAAAGGCCTCAGTCAGCGAATCCATCTCCTGGTGCGCCTGCTGCAGGTGAGGCTCCATGGCATCGTGGTATTCGTGCGGGGTCTGAGGCGGCCGGCGAGGGTATCCCAGCCTCTCCGCGCGCCGCAGGATGCTCAGATAGTAATAGCGAATTCGCTCCCTGGGAGAGAGCGCCCCCAGTCGGAAGAAGCGAAAGGGTCTGCCCCGCTCCTCCCGGGGCTCCCGGCGCTTGGCCGTCCGGCGCGGTAGGCGCAGACGAACGGATCTCCTCCATCGTCCCAGCAGACTCAGCATCGCGGCCCACAGGCGGCGCAGTGTGCGAACCGGCCGCAGTTGACTGAGGATATGAGAAAGCTCCGGGTGGTCGTGCAGGTAGGCGCGGACGACATACAGCGCACCGGCCACGATCAGCGCCCAGAAGAGGACTGACCGCATCAGGAGCACCCAGTCTGGTGTGTAGCCGGCCGCCGTCGGCGCCGGAGGCGGCGGCTCAAGGCGCGGGCGGACGGGCTTGGCGGGGGGAACCTCAAGCCCTGCCAGCAGAGCAAACAGAGGCGAACAGATCAGTGCCCCGACGAGCATGAGCAGACCAAAGACATACGTGAGAATCGCGGCCGCCCACAGCACGGCCGTGCCGACCAGTTCCAGCAAGCCAACCGTATAGCCGGTGGGGAGCAGAAATGCCAGCAGCGCCGCCAGGCCGACCAGGACCAGGCTGGCACGCACCCAGCGCCTGGGGAGGACCTCGTCCACCGGGATCTCCTGTTCTCGCCACCGCTTGATCAAGATTGTGGAGCGCACCTGCCCGAGCGCAACCAGCCCAAGGAGAAAGTAGAGCAGTACATTGAACGCCAGCTCGGGAGACGGAGAGCCGCGCAGGCTCCTCAAGATAGCCCCCAGCGACCAATCGCGAGACGCTGGAGCAGTGCGGCCGATGAGAATGAGACCAGAGACCACCAGCAGCAGCCCGCCGCCCCAGAAGAAGCGGCCGCTGAGGCTCTGCATCGGCGAGACATAGTAGCGCGACCGCTCTGGCGACTCCCCCACTCGGTCCAGGTCGCGCGCGGCCACTGTGGCGGTTAGCCAGGACGAGAAAGCCAGCACGAACAGGACCGCGGTTTGCAGGTCCAAGATGAGCAGCGGGTCGTGCGGCCATCGTCTGATGTCGGCCACTACAGTCTGCCAGCCAGCCGCAACGTAGCTGCCGGCCTTGAGCAGGATTAGGAGCAGGGCCAGTTCAATGGCGCGGAATCTGACAACCTCATCGGTGAAGAGCCTGCGCGGGCGGATCAGCTGGAAGGAATAGCCGGCTTCGACCGCCGCCAGCACGCACCCGACGACCAGGTAAGCTCCGTTCCAGGCGGGGAACAAGATGCGCGCAAACCCTACCAGCGACCAGGCGATGCACCCGATCATCGCCCCAACCAGTATCGGGCGGAATAGGTTGACCGGTTGAGGTTTCGGGCGGGCGGCAGCTGGCTCGACCTCCTGCGGCGCAGCCCGAGCCTCGAACCTGCCCTCTTTTATCGCCCACTCCTCGGCTGCGCCCGTTTCTCCTTCCAGTACTACCCTCTCTACTCTCAGCAGCCGAAGTTGCGCGCTGTTGCTCTGCAGGAGAGAGCGGATGCGCTCGACAGCCGCGAAAGGCAGGCTCAGCTTGAACGCGGTCTTCCCCTCCGGTGCTGCGCGAACCCGGATGGCTTCGGAGCTGATCCCAATGATGGCCGCCAGGGCATCCACCGCCGCACTCTGGCGGCCGGCCGAATCCAGAGCCAGGTCGCCGGGCACGACGACGCGCACTCGTTGGCACACGTCAGCCTCTTCCGAATGGTTTGGCCCAGCCTGCCGAGACGCCTCGCGATTCATCTCCACAACTCCCTGCGCGGGTCACCGACTCCCTCCCTGAGGTCCCGCTCGCGCCACACACGGTGCACTTGCACGCCCAGCAGCTCAGCCCACTGCTTCAGTTCGGCCGACGGCGCGGCCGGCTGGACCAGGATCAGCGCCACGGCAAAGCCAGCCCGCCGCAAGCTCACGACAGAATCGAACAGCTCCTCGGTCTCACGGCCAGTCACGACGACCAGCGTCGCTCCCCAGGAGAGGTTCACCCTCTCACGACGCAGCAGATCAGCAATGGGAGCAACCGGAGCCACATCGACCCGGGCCAAGACCTCCAGAAGGCTCATGAGATGACCGCGCTCGGGGCTGGGCGGCAAGAAGAACCGAGTCCTGTCCTCCAGCAGTGGATCCCAGGCCTCGGTCGCCAGTCCCACCGCCAGCCTGTCGCGCACCAGAATGTGGTTGGCAAGCGAGGCAGCAACGACGATGGCTAATTCCGGAGCAGTGAAGCGATGCTTCTGCTCGTATCCGGCCTTGTCCATGTCCAGGCAGATGAGGGTTTCGCGGGCAATGGACGGCCGGTACTGCTTGACCAGCAGCCGGCCGGCGCTGGCCGTCGCCGTCCAATGAATCCGCCGCAGGGGGTCACCCGACCGGTAATCCCTCATCCCGACCACGCAGGTGGGGTCTTCAAAGAGGGGCGACCGGGCGGGCAGCGCCACCAGGGGGGAGCGCGTGGGAAGGCCCAGGTGCTCCAGAGCCAACACCTGCGGGTACACGATGAGGTAGGACGGCTCCAGTTCCATCTTTTGCGAGGGGTGAATGCCCAGCAGCCCGCCGCTGCGGATCCTCAACGGACCAATTGGATAGTAGCCCCGCTGCCGGCCTTTCAGCGTGTAGGAGAAGCAGCGCCGTTCGCGCGGCGCCAGGCTGACTACCTGGCGATGAAAGGGCGGCGTCTTGAGCTGCACCGGCAGCGATTCGTACACCTCCAGCCAAGGGATAGGCAGCCAGCCCGTATTGTGAATCATCAGATCCGCGCTGATCTCCTCCCCATGGAAGGCCCGTTCCTCGAACTGCCGCCGCACTCGCAGCGGAGAAAGAACCCGCCGCACCCATAGGCGCGACAGCACAAAGACTGCCAGCAGGAAGTAGAGGATGGAAAAGAAGAGGTCGGCTCGCAGCAACGCCGCTATGGCAAACAGGATCAGCAGGAAGGTCGCCAGTCGGCCCATGGTAGGTCAGGATCAGGCATCACGGGCTAGGGGAATGAGTTGGCTGGGCGGCCCATGTCGCACCTATGGCGGTCGTTTCGCGCATCGCCCACTCCTACTCCAGCTTGCCCACGTCCAGCTCAGTATTCTCTAGAATCTCTTCGACGATCGCCTGGCTAGTGCGGCCGCGCAGCTGGCTCTCCGGTCTCAGGATAAGGCGATGACTGAGGGTTAGTGGCGCCAGGGTCTTGACGTCGTCAGGAAGCACATAGTCCCGGCCGCGCAACACCGCCAGCGCCTGAGAGGTCTTGTAGAGAGCCAGCGAGCCGCGCGGGCTGGCCCCCAGCGCCAGCTCGTGATGGGACCGAGTAGCCTGGATGATCGCCAAGATGTACCGCTCGATCGACTCATCGACGTGCACATCGCTGACCACCGCAGACAGGTCCAGCAGCTCAGCCCCGTCCACCACCTGCCCTACTGTCTCGATGGGGTGCTGCTTCCGAAGTTTGCGCAGAATCCGGATCTCGTCATCCTCGGCCGGGTAGCCCAGCGAGAGACACATCAGGAAGCGGTCCAGCTGCGCCTCGGGCAGCGGGAAGGTGCCTTCGTACTCTATCGGGTTCTGGGTAGCCAGCACCAGAAAAGGGGCCGGCAACGGCCGGGTGACGCCATCCACGGTCACCTGCCGCTCCTGCATCGCCTCCAGCAACGCCGCCTGGGTGCGCGGGGTGGCCCGGTTGATCTCGTCCGCCAACAAGATGTTGGCGAACACAGGCCCCGGCCGAAACTCGAAATCGGCGCTCTGCTGATTGAATATGCTCACGCCCGTGACGTCATTGGGCAGCAGGTCAGGCGTGCATTGCAGCCGTTTGAAGCTAATCCCCATGCTGGCGGCCGCAGCCCTTGCCAACATCGTCTTCCCGGTGCCCGGCACGTCCTCCAGCAGCACGTGCCCTTGGCAAAGCAGCGCCACCAGCAGCAGCTCGATCTTCTCCCGCTTGCCTACGATCACCGTCTCGACGTTGCCTATGATCCTGTCGGTGAACTCCCCTACGGTCGTCATATGGCATCTCCTGGCACCGGACCTTGGCGCCCGTGGCAGGGCCGCCTGCCTCTGCTGGCCGGCAGAGACCGCCGGCCTGCAGTCCGATGCACAGACAGAACACCGGGGCGCCACGGACTCGGCCTGCTGGTCTGTTCTACGGCTAGTTTAGCCCAAATTGGCGGCTTGCCCACCGCCGGCCGAGTGCCTTGATGATTCGCCAAAAGAAACTATACTCCTGATCGGCCTCTGTGGGCGTGGAATCCAATCGATGTTAGACAGCAGCAGGACGCTCCTTTCCTCTTTCCTCCGGCCGGTTCGCATCCTTCGAGCCTACAATCTCAGCAGCCTCCGGCCTGACCTGGTCGCCGGGCTGACGGTGGCCGTCATATTGGTGCCCCAAGGGATTGCTTATGCACTCATTGCAGAGCTGCCGCCGCAGACGGGTCTCTATGCGGGCATTGTGGCAGCTATCGTCGGTGCGCTGTGGGGCTCTTCTGACCAGCTGCAAACCGGGCCCAGCAATGCCATCTCACTCCTGACCCTGTCGACTCTGCTGGTAGCGGCCGCTCCCGGCACCCCAGAGTTCCTCGTATTGGCGGGACTGATGGCTGTCATGGTCGGCCTCTTTCAATTGGCAATGGGTCTGGCCCGTCTGGGCGTGCTGGTCAACTTTGTCTCCCACTCGGTGGTTGTCGGTTTCTCCAGTGGGGCCGGTGTACTGATAGCTGTCAAACAGCTGCGGCACCTGTTCCGGCTGGAGGTTGCGGGCCACGGGCTGATAGAAACTGCCCACGGCATCCTGACTTATCTGCCGGAGACACACGGGCCCACCATAGCCCTGGGGCTGGGCACCATCCTGCTGGTCGCGCTGCTGAGACGGCTATATCCAAAACTGCCTGGGCCCCTCATCGGCATGGTAGCTGCCGCCGTTGCAGTAGGCGTATTGGGCCTTGACAGCCAGGGGGTGGTGGTGATCGGCGAGCTGCCCCGCTCCCTGCCGCCGTTGGCAAGGCTACCGCTGCTCGATCTAGAGTTGGCTGGCCAGATGTCAGTGGGGGCGCTGGCTGTGGCAGCCATCGGGCTGGTCGAGGCTACCTCCATCACCCGCTCGATCGCCAGCCAGAGCGGCCAGCGCCTGGACAGCAATCAAGAGTTTGTGGGACAGGGCCTGGCGAATGTCGCCTCCGGTTTCCTCTCCGGATATCCCTGCTCGGGTTCGTTCGTTCGCTCGGCCGTGAACGTGCGTGCCGGAGCTCAGACCCCCATAGCCAGCGTGTTCTCGGGTCTCTTTGCCATGCTGGCCATGCTTGCGCTGGCGCCGCTGGCTGCCTACGTTCCCCGCACCGGGCTGGCAGGCGTGCTGATCGTGATCGCGTACGGCATGATAGACCGCCAGGAGATAGCGCGGATCTGGCGAGGCGCCCGCGGTGACGCGGTCATCATGATCGTCACCTTCCTGGCGACTCTCTTCCTGAACCTCGAGTTCGCCGTCCTCACCGGCATTCTCTTCTCATTCGCTTTCTACATCATGAAAACCAGCGTGCCCCAGGTCTCCTCTGTGCTGCCCGACGAGAGGTTCAGGCATTTCACCCCCCAGCCTCAGAAACCCCAGTGTCCACAGCTGGCGATTCTGGATATCCTGGGTGATCTCTACTTTGGTGCAGTCAGCCACATAGAAGAGGCAATCCACCAGCAGCTGGCCGCAAACCCCGGTCAGCGCTTCTTGTTGCTGCGTATGCACAGCGTGGACCAGTGCGACTTTAGCGGTGTCCACGCCCTGGAGAGCATTGCGCGCGCCTGCCGTGATCTGGGTGGTGATCTGTTCATGGTGCGGGTCCATGAACCGGTCCTCGATCTCATGAGATCCACCGGCCTCTATGCCAATCTGGGCGCCGATCACTTTCTCTCTGAGGACGACGCCATCGCCCATCTGTTCCACAAGGTGGTTGATCCGGCCATATGCGTGTACGAGTGCGAGGCCCGTGTCTTCCAGGAGTGCAAGAGTCTTCCCAGGCTGACCTACCCGGTGGAGGTCCCGCCTCACACCGAAATCCCCACCGGCGTCGTGGCCTACGTATCACCGCGCGAGCTGTGGCAACAACTGCGCAGCGACAGCCCGCCGCAGGTCATTGACGTACGCGAACCCCGCGAGTACCGGCAAGGCCACGTCCCGGAGGCCCAGTTGAAGCCGCTGCCCACCCTGCTAGGCGAGACGCCTGACCTGGCGCAGGAGCACCCAATCATCCTCGCGTGCCGGAGCGGTCGGCGTAGCACGCGAGCCGCCTACATGCTGCAGAACAGAGGCTTTCGGAACCTCGCCGTGCTGCGGGGCGGCACGTTGGCCTGGGAAGCCGCCGGGCTGTTGGATGCAATCGACGAGGTCCCAATTCGAGGAGTAGAGGGAGATGACGCAGGAGCCAGCCCGCAACATAGGTGTTGATCTGGTGCGAGCTACCGAGGCGGCCGCCCTGAGTGCCGGCCGCTGGATGGGCCTGGGCAAGCGAGAGGATGCGGACCACGCGGCCGCCGAGGCCATGTACCAAGCTCTGAACACTCTGGAGATGGACGGCCACATCGTGATTGGCGAGGAGGGAAAGCTGGGCATGCACTCCCCCCTGGACAGCGGCCAGAGAGTGGGGACCGGGGAGGGGCCAGAGATGGACGTGGTGGTGGACCCAATCGAAGGCAGGAATCTGCTGGCACTGGGCCACCCGGACGCCATCGCCGTCGCCGGCATAGCCCCGCGCGGCTCCATGTGGTCGCCGGCCCCGGCCGTCTATATGGAAAAGATCGTTGTGGACCGCCAGGCGGCCGACGCGCTGGTTCCGGAGTGCATGGACGCCCCGGCGGCCTGGACGCTGGCCCTTGTGGCGCGAGTGAAAAACAAGGAGATGCGCGACATGGTCGCGTTCCTCCTCGACCGGCCGCGCCATCAGGACCTGATCGACGAGATTCGCGCGGCCGGAGCCCGGGTGATCCTGCGCTCCGACGGTGACGTCGCCGGTGCGCTGCTGGCCGCCACCCCCGGCATTGGCGTGGACATACTGATGGGGGTGGGCGCCGTGCCGGAGGGAGTGATCGCCGCCTGCGCCGTCAAGTCCATGGGAGGCGGCATGCTGGGGCGGCTGGCTCCCCAGAGTGACGAGGAGCGGGCCGCCATCGAGGCCGCCGGCCTCGATACGAGCCAGATACTCCGGTGCCATCAGTTGGTCTCCAGCGACCAGGTCTTCTTTGCTGCCACCGGCATCACCAGCGGCTCGCTGCTCTCTGGCGTCCGGTACCACGGCCGCAAGGCTGAGACCGAATCGCTGATGGTGCGCTGCGAAACGGGCACCCGCCGCGTCATCCGCGCAGAGCACCTGGTTGGATAGCGGGGGGCGCGGTTCGGAGCGTTGGGAGACTGGGGCCTGCTTGCTGAGGAGATGATCGGATGCTCAAGAAGGTGACGGCGGTCTATCAGCAGTTCCCTGGCGCTTTCTGGACGTTGGTAGGGGCAACCTTCATCGACCACGTTGGTGGGATGCTCCTGTTCCCCTTCTTCGCGCTGTACATCACCAAAAGATTCGGTGTGGGGATGACTGAGGTAGGGTTCCTGTTCGCCATTTTCTCGGTCAGTGGGCTGTGCGGGAGCATGTTGGGCGGCGCCGTGAGCGACAGGTTCGGCCGCCGGTGGATGTTGATCGGTGGCTTGGTGGTGAGCGCTCTCAGCAGCCTGCTGTTGGGCATCGTAGATCGACTCGAGCT
>JAUVHW010000362.1 GCA_030593075.1 Ardenticatenales bacterium | reverse complement strand
CTGGTACCTGGTCCCGCTCGCTCAGTCTTCTTCGCAGTGCAACGACTCCCATGAAAAAGGGCACACTCACCGCAGAGATCGCAGAGAACGCCGAGTTCCTGGAGTCTGCCTTGAGATGGTGCTGGATTCCTGTGAGTCCCTGTCAAGATGTCGCACCTGTTCTCTCTTTTTCTCTCTGCGTTCTCAGCGTGCTCCGCGGTGAATCCAGTCTTCTCAGTGGAATCGTGCAGCGCTACAGCGCCTCGGCCGCCAACTCGACCACGTCCAGCACCTGGATCTCCTCCTGGAGGCCGGCCGTCCGGATCGCGTCCTCGAGCGTCTGCATGCAGAAGGGGCAGGCGGTGGCGATCACCTCGGCGCCTACGCCCATCGCCTCCTCCACCCGCCAGGCAGCCAGCTTGGTCTCCGGTACGGGGTCCTCTACCCACATCCGGCCGCCGCCTCCCTCGCAGCAGAGGCTCTTTTCGCGGCAGCGGTCCATCTCCACCAGCTTGAGTCCGGGCAGCGCCTTGAGCACCGCCCGCGGCTCGTCGAATACCCCGTTCTGCTTGCCCAGGTAGCAGGGGTCGTGGTAGGTGACCCTGCGCTCCTTCTTGGTGAAGAAGGTCAGCTTGTCTTCTTCGATGAGTTGCGCCAGGTACTGGGTATAGTGCTTGACCGAGTGCCCGTTCATCGGGTAGTGGTGCGAAAAGGCGTCGTGGCAGTGAGGAGAGATGGTGACCATCTGCCCGTACCTGTAATCCTCCATCTCCTCTTCCCAGTCCTCGGTCAGCGCCTCAAAGAGGCTATCCTCGCCCTGCTCGCCCAACCGCCGGACCTCGCTGCCGCAGCAGCGCTCGTCCTCCGCTAGAATGCCGAAATCGACCTCGGCCGCGCGAAAGACCTTGACCATCGCCTGGGCCACCTTTTGCCCTCGCATGTCGTAGCTGGGGGAGCAGCCGACATACAGGAATACCTCGGCCCCCTCATCCAGGTGCTTGACGTCCAGCTCGGCCGCCCACGCGCCTCGGTCCCGGGCCGGCATCACCAGGGGGTTGCCGCGCTCGAATATGCTCCGGAGCGCGGTGCTGAGAGTGCCGGGGATGCGCCCATCCTCTACCAGGAGAGCCCGCAGCTGAACCACCATGTTGCCCGGCTCCACTTCCTTGGGGCAGCGCACGGAGCAGGAAAAGCAGGTTGTGCAGTCCCACAGCTCCTGGTGCGCCTGGGGATCCAGTTCTCCCGCCACCAGGGTCTCGTAGACCAGCTTGCGCGGGTTGAGGATGGTCTTGAACCCCATGGGGCAGCTGGCGGCGCACTTGCCACACTGAATGCAGCGAAAGAGCCCGTTCTCAATGGCAAAGGTCCTCAGTTCTGCAGCGTCCATAATCAGCCTTCCACTAGAACCAGGCTCTCGGCAGCTGGCTCCGCCTCTCTCTGGGTAAGGCCGGCCGCCTGGCGCATCACGATGATGGCTGACGAAGCGGCCGCCTTGGCCTGGGCCACTGTGTCGGGGATGTCCTTGGGCCCTTGAGCGCATCCCGCCAGAAAGACGCCCAGCCGGCCGGTATCCACCGGCCGCATCTTGTGGTGCAATTCCCTGAAAAAGCCATCCGGTGTCAGCTCCAGGCCCAGCATCTTGGCCAGCTGCTGGTTCTCCGGCCGGGGCTGCAGCCCCACGGCCAGCACTACCAGGTCCGCTTCCACCTCGACGAACTCGTTCAGCAGCGTGTCCTCGGCCCGGACCACCAGCCGGCCGTTCCGCCGCAGCACCTCGGCCGGGTTCCCCCGCCGGTAGACGGCCCCCTCTTCTCGCACCCGGTCGTAGAACTCTTCGAATCCCTTGCCAAAGGCCCGCACGTCCATGTAAAAGACGGTCACCTGCACGCCAGGGATCTTTTCGTGGGCCAGGTGGGCCTGTTTGGCGGTATACATGCAGCAGACTCGCGAGCACCAGGGATGGTCGATAGTGCGGTCGCGGGAGCCGACGCAGTGGATGAAGACGATCTCCTGCGGAACCTGGTCCTTGATCTTGATCTTGCCGCCCGTCGGCCCGGCCGCGGAGGCCAGCCGCTCGAACTCCAGGCCGCTGATGACCTGGGGGTAGGTGCCGTAGCCCAGCTCCGGCTTGACAGCCGCGTCCACAGCATCGAAGCCAGTGGCGACGATCACCGCCTGGGCGTCGCGCTGGACGATCTCTTCCTTCATCTCGAAATCGATGGCGTCCGAGGTGCAGGCGTCCTTGCACTTGAAGGTCTTGCCGCAGACCCCGAGGGTGAGAAAGAGGCAGCTCTCAGGGTCGATGGTGTATTTCAGGGGCACCGCCTGGGGAAAGGGGACGTAGATGGGTGCCCGTTTGCCCATCCCGGCGTCGAAACGGCTCACGATCCGCCCTGTCATGCGGCAGTTGACAGCGCATTCGCCGCAGCCGGTGCACTTGTCCACGTCCACGTAGCGCGGTTTCTTGCGAATCGTCGCCTGAAAGCCACCCTCGGCGCTAGTTATGTCAACCACCTCGGAGTAGGTGAGCAGCTCGATGTTCGGGTGCCGGCCGACGTCCACCATCTTGGGCGTCAGGATGCAGGCGCTGCAATCCAGCGTGGGAAACGTCTTGTCCAGCTGGGCCATCCGGCCGCCTACGCTAGGCTCCTTCTCCACCAGGCAGACCTGGTAGCCGGCGTCGGCTATGTCGAGCGCCGCCTGGATGCCGGCAATGCCGGCGCCGATGATCAGCGTCCTCGCCATGCCGGCAGCGTCCTCTGTCACTACTCCCCTACCTCCAGCCATTCATTCTCCTGGAAGGCGATCATAGGCAGCGCCTCCTCGGGGTTCTGGCCCGGCACGTAGCTGAACACCGCCTGCACGCTGTCGCCCACCGCGCGGAAGACAGGCCCCACCGGCAGGTCGGCCGGGCAGACGCTGGTGCACATCCCACAGCCCACACAGGAAAGGGCCATGTGGGCCATCCGGGTCAGGTGAAAGATGGCGGTGTCCGAGGGCAGCCGGAGCGCGCCTTTGTGCTGCGCCCACTGCATGTACTGGATAGGCTCGTGGTCGTAGACCGGCCCTTTGAAGAGGCAGGTCTTGCAGTAGCAGATGGGGCAGACGGTCATGCAGTTATGGCAGCGGATGCAGGCGCCAAACACCGTCTGCACACCGCCCTCTTGCATCTGGGCGCGGATGTCGGCAAAGACCTGGTCCCGGTGCTCGGTGCGCTGGGCGACCAGC
>JAUVHW010000371.1 GCA_030593075.1 Ardenticatenales bacterium | reverse complement strand
CCTACGGCATCGCCGCTGCCCTCTACGAGCGCGAGCGCAGCGGCCAGGGCCAGCGGGTGGTTACCTCCCTCACTGCGGCTACCATCGCCGGCCAGTCGGGGAGTTTCATCTTCTACGAGGGTAAGCCGGAGGAACCGGAGGGCGGGCCTGACTTCCTCGGGCCTTCCGTTGCCTGTCGTTGCTATCAGGCCGCCGACGGCTGGCTCTTCCTGGCCTGTCGCAGCGAAGAGCAGTGGCAAGCGCTGGCCGACGTCGTCGGCCGACCCGAGCTGGCTCAGCATAACTCGTGGCAGACGGCGGCTGCCGTCCCCGCCCAGGATCGTCTGGACCGGGTGCTGGAGGGCATCTTTGGCGCCGATACGGTGGAGAAATGGCTCGCTCGCCTGGATGGCGCCGACGTGCCCTGCGCCCCCATCCTCGGGCCGCTGGATCTTCTGACCAACGAGCATCTGGTGGCCAACGACCTCATCACCGAGCACAAGCACCCCCAGTGGGGCCTCATCCGCCAGACAGGGGTGCTGGTCAAGCTTTCCCGTACGCCCGGCTGTCTCCAGCGGCCAGCCCCAAACCTGGGTCAGCATACCGACGAGGTGCTGGCGGAGCTGGGCTATGACCAGAAAGAGATAGCGCGCCTCAGAGATGGGAGAGTCGTCTCCTAGGGGGAGGCGAGCGGTGATGTGGGGCGCTAGTATTCGAACCGGGACGGTCCAAGAATCTATCAGGGAGGTCAATCAATATGGAACCGCGGGAGAAGCGACTCACCGAGGCTACACGAGAGGTGAGCGACTCGCTGCTCGGTCGGCGGACGCCGCTGCCGAATAAGCAGGATCGCCCGCCGGCGCCGGAGATCAAGTGGGTGGCTGAGCGGGCCGATGTGGAGTCGCTGGCCGAGTTCGCCTGTCAGGCCGGTGCTGAAGTGGCCGAGCGACACGGCGTGGACGCTCGCACGGAGGCTTGCGCCATCGCTGCCGAGGATATCGTGCTGGATGAGCGAGCGCGCTGGAAATGCATCATTCCCCTCTGTTTCGGCTATGGATCCAGTCCCATGTGCCCTCCCTACGCGCCGACCACGGAGGAGATGCGGGTGATCGTCTCCAAGTATCAGTACGGCGTCTTCTTTCGCTACATGCCGCCGGTGGAATCGCATGTCTACCCGCAGTTCGTTACCGAGTCGTCGGCGCGGGTAAACGAGCTGAACGAAATCGTGGGGAGGGTGGAAGCGGAGGCAGGCTATCGGGGCTTTCACCTGGCGATGGGCTTCAAAGGCGGACCGTGCTGCCTGTGCGGCAGGTGGTCGGCAAAGCACTCGGCCGATTGGTTCCAGGGCAAGAACGTGCCCCGCTGCCCGGTGCTGGAAGGTAACATGTGCCACTATTACCTGAAGGCCCGACCAGCATTGGAGGCTTGCGGCGTGGATGTCTTCGCCACAGGCAAGAAGGTGGGGTGGACCACTTACCTTGTGCTACCGGAGTACCCCGAGCAGTCGGTGCCCTGCGTCTCCTGGTATGGGCTGGTGCTGGTCATCTGACCGGCCTTGGGCGAGGCGCCCGCTGCCTGCCGTCCGTGGCAGGTCGGCGGTCCCCCGTCTTCTCTGTGCAGCTTGGGGATAGGGCTGTATTAGTCGAATAATCCCCGGGAAACTCTGTAACATTCTCTGGCGTGGCCCGTCTTTCATTGCAGACTGAAGCTGTTTCAGTCATAACGTTGGGTCCCCTTCCCTTGGCCGGGGAAAAAGTATCTGCCGGTGGGATACCCCGCCGGCAGATACTCTTTTGCTCAGTGATGGCCTGGGCTCTGGCCGTTGCTTCTCTTACGACCTGGGGCGAAGTTTGGCGATCAAGAAGGCAGCGTGGACGGTGTCCAGCTTGTACGTGAGGTGGGGTAGGTGGGGCGGGAGGGGATAGTAGCCGGCGAACGTCAGGCGCTCTACCCAAAAGCCGTGATAGTGGCACAGTTCTGCCAAGCCCTGAAAGCTGAAGCCGAGCAGGCGGCTATCGCTCTGAGAGGGATGGTTTATTGCCTGCAGCGGGTCGGAGGCGTCGTCCATCTTGGCGTCGCTGCATACGCGCAACGGTACAGTCTCCATCCCCAGGGCCAGGGAGAAGCGGCTGTGCCAGCTGGCCAGGTTGTTGATGGAGAGGATAGCGTAGCCGTCGGGCCGCAGCACCCGTTTGATTTCCTCGAGGAAGAGATCGATGTTGATCAGGTGCTCGATGATCTGGTCGGCGTGAACGATATTGAAGAAACAGCTCTTGTAGGGCAGCGGGGCGCTAGGGTCGCTCTTGGTGACGATGACTCCTCGATCGGCGGCGTCCTCGATGCGGTCGTAGGCATACTCGATGCCGTAGGCCTCCGACACGCGGGAACGGCAGGCAATCTGGACGGTGAACTCGCCATCGCCGCAACCGCAGTCGAGAAGGCGGCCGTGGGCGCGGGGCTCGATGGCATCCAAGATCGCTCCCTTGTTGGCCCGTTCGCTCTGCCTGTAGACTCTGTGTAGGTACGCAATCTCTTTCCTTCCGATGTGACCAGCCAAGAGAATCGCAACCCTCCTTGTAGCAGGCCTCTGTGCAGGCAGAGGCTGAGGTCATGATTGGCCGAAAGCCTAGCTAGTAAGAATGACGATAGGTTGGCCCCGCTTGTTACGGCTCGAAAGTTAAAACGGGCAAAGTGGTATCGCGTCTGAACAGGGCGAGGGTTGGCTGAGAGGAGTGAGGCGGCTATTATCTAACCTGTATTGTGAGCATGGAGCGGGCAAGTTCTGCGCTAGTTCGGGTAGTGCCCTTCTACTACGGCTGGTGGGTGGCCATCGCGGCGGCCATCATCATAATGGTAGCCGCCGCCTCGCCGCTGTACGTTTTCAGCGCCCTGATCGACCCCCTGGAAGAAGAGTTTGGCTGGTCGCGGGCGGCCATCGGCGCTGGCCCCGCCATCGCCGCGGTGATGGTAGGGCTGACTACTCCTATTGCTGGCTATCTGGTAGACCGTGTCGGTGCGCCCCGCCTGCTGGCAGCGGGGGTGCTGCTGGTGGGTGGCGGCAATCTGATGATTAGCCAGATTCAGGCGCTCTGGCAGTTCTACATTTTC
>JAUVHW010000231.1 GCA_030593075.1 Ardenticatenales bacterium | reverse complement strand
GCGAGCGGTTCTCCGATACCGCTCGGCACGGAACGTAGCACCGAACGACGCCAGCCGGCCGGCCGACACAGGGAGACTCCCGGCATTGAGCCTTCCGCCAGCCTCTCTTTACAGCCCTGGCGCGCTCTATTAGAATCCGCGCTGTGAACACGCTCGGCACGCTGCGCCGCTCCGTTTTTTTGGTCTCGCTCCCCTTTGGCATCCTCGCCTTTGTGCTCCCCATCTATGGCAAGGAGATCGGAGCGGACGCGGTTCAGATCGGGCTGTTCTTTTCCGCCTTTTCGCTGATGACGGTGGTGCTTCGGCCGATGGTGGGGATGGGACTCGATCGATACGGCCGGCGCCCCTTTCTGCTGGTCGGCCTCGCCGGCTATGCCGCCACCATGTTTGCCTTTGCCTACTCGGACCAGGTTTGGCTCATCACCCTGGCCCGCACCTGCCAGGGCATCTCCTCCGCCTTTCTGTGGCTCTCGGCCCGAGCCATCACGGCCGACGCAGCCACAGCGGAAGCCCGCGGCCGCTCCTTTGGCAGCTTGGACCAGGCCAGCTCGCAGGGCGCCATTCTGGGCACCTTTGCAGGGTTCGCCGTCCTGATGTGGCTCGGCATCGACGGCGACTGGAAGCCGCTTTTTCTGGGCTACGCCCTGGTCAGCCTGGCGGCCGCGCTGCTCGCCGCGCGCCGGCTGCCGGAGACCAACCCGGCTCCGGCCGGCCGCACCGAGCACACTCCCATACCGTGGTCCCGGCCCTGGGTCTTGCTGCTGCTGGTGACGGCCGTCACCGGCGCTTCCTGGGCCATGATCTCACCGATTCTGATGATCTTCTTGCAGCAAAAGTTGGCGGCGGGCGTTGCGGAGCTCGGCCTGGCATACTTGCCGGCCGCGCTCATCTGGGCGATGCTGCCCAGCCGGCTGGGAGCGCTGGCGGATCAGGTCGGCCGCAAGCCGCTGATGGTGCTGGGGATGGCGGCCGCGGGCGCGAGTTCCTTTCTCATCCCCCATCTAGCCAGCCTGTTCAGCCTGGCGGCCCTGTGGGCCTTCCAGGCGTTCTGCTATGCGGCCGGGGATCCGGCCGAGGAGGCGCTGGTGGCGGACCTCACCAGCAGCGACCAGCGCGGCCGGGCCTTTGGGGCGTACACGCTGGCGGCCGGGCTGGGCGCGACGGCCGGCCCGCTGCTGGGCGGCTGGCTCTATGAGGGCGCCGGCCCCCAGACCCCCTTTTACGCCAACGGGGTAGTGCTGGCGCTTTGCGCGGCCGTGCTGGCGGCGTTGCTAGAGGTTCCCGGCGCCCGGCCGGGAAGCAACACTACAGCGAATTGAGAAAGGAACGAATTCTCCGGCCGCCAGTTCGCTTCTTTGCTCATTGGCTGTAGTGTTTCGGCCGTACCCGGCCCTGAGGTGAGTCGAGGCCAACCTTGCGAAGGTTGCGAACCAAGGGTTCGGCACCTTCGCAAGGTTACCATTAGCTACAGCGAATTGAAAAAGGAACGAAGCCCCCGGCCGCCGAATGAATTCAGCGGCTGCTACCAAGAAACATGTTGAAACATGTTCCACGGCCGTACTCCAGTGGTGGTGAGTGGACACGACAATGGCATCTGCTGCCGCCGACGGTGCCAGCGCCTCGGCCGGCGAGCGTATCACGCTCAGCCAGATTCAGCTGGCTTCCCCGTATCAGAGACCGAACTCATTCGGCGGCTCCTCCAGCCAGGAATCACCCCGATCCCGTGGTTCGCAGGCTTCGGCCCAGGCTTCTGGGCCGAAGGTGACTCGAAGGGTGATGTCTAGCGCGTTCCAGCCACACAACACTACAGCGAATTGAGAAAGGAACGAATTCTCCGGCCGGGCCTCACTCAATCTCCAGCGCGACGGGGCAATGATCGGACCCCATCACGTCAGGCATAATCACGCAGTCCTTCACCCTGCGCATCAACCCCTGGGATACGTAAAAGTAGTCGATCCGCCAGCCGATATTGCGGGAACGCGCCCGAGTGACATAGCTCCACCAGGTGTAGTGCTCCGGCTCGGGATGAAAGGCGCGGAACGCGTCCACAAAGCCGTGCGCCAGGTATTTGTCCAGCCAGGCGCGCTCCTCGGGCAAGAAACCGGAGATGTGCTGGTTATCTTTGGGGCGAGCCAGATCGATCTCCTGGTGAGCCGTGTTCAGGTCGCCACAGACCACCAGCTGCTTGCCCGCCTGGTGCAGCCCGTCGCAGTAGTGGAGGAAAGCATCGTAGAAGCGCAGCTTGTACTCCAGCCTCTCCGGCCCACGCTTCCCATTGGGCACGTAGACGTTGAGCAGAGCAAAGCCAGGGTGTTGGCTGATCAGGACCCGCCCCTCGACGTCAAACTCGGGGGAGCCAAAGCCCGGCTGCACATCCAGCGGCTGCCGGGAAAAGGTCGCCACCCCGCTGTACCCCTTGCGCTCGGCCGAATGCCAATAGGTGTGGTACCCCGGAGGTTCGAGCAGCGACTCACCCAACTGCTCGGGCTGGGCTTTGGTCTCCTGCAGACAGAGCACGTCGGGCTGCTCCTGGACCAGCCAGTCCAGGAACCCCTTCCTTTCCACGGCGCGGACCCCGTTGACGTTCCAGCTGATGATGCGCATGTCTGTCCTCTTGATGCTAGAAAGGCGTGCGGCTTTTGCCAGGAACGAGTATACTCGGTACGCAGGCACTCATCATCCCACGGACTCGTGTACCGGGCTCCATCCCAACTCGACGGAGATGATAGGTGGGCCGGCCAGAAGGGAGACGGCCGGTAGGTGCCGGGACTGAAGCGAGGAGACATAGATGGACAGTATCAGCTTGACCGGGTTGCTGGAAGGATTCACCGCCCTGAACTGGCAGCACGCGGTGATGATGGCAATTGGCGGCGTCCTGATCTACCTGGCGATTTCCAAAGAGTACGAGCCGGTGCTGCTGCTGCCCATCGGAATCGGCTGCATCTTTGCCAACCTCCCGCTCTCGTTCCTCACCGGCGAAGAGGGGATCCTGACCATCCTGCGCAGAGCAGGCGTGGAGAACGAGATGTTCCCCCTACTGATCTTTGTGGGCGTGGGGGCGATGATCGATTTCCGGCCGCTGCTCTCCCAACCCAAGTTCGTGGTGCTGGGCGCGGCCGGGCAGTTTGGCATCTATGGCACACTCATCCTCGCCACGCTGCTGGGGTTCAAGCTGCACGAGGCAGCCAGCATCGGCGTCATTGGGGCCATCGACGGCCCCACTGCCATATACGTGACCAACAAGCTGGCGCCCCACATGCTGGGTCCGATAACAGTGGTCGCCTATTCCTACATGAGCCTGGTGCCCATCATCCAGCCGCCGATCATGAAGCTGATGACCACCAGAGAGGAGCGCCTCATCAAGATGGACTATGCGCCTCGGCCGGTCAGCCGGCGAGCGCTGGTCCTGTTCCCCATCGTGGTCACCATCATCATCGGGGTACTGGTGCCGCAAGCCGCCCCGCTGATCGCGATGCTGATGCTGGGCAACCTGTTCAAGGAGTCGGGAGTCGTGGAGCGGCTGAGCAACTCGGTCCAGAACGAGCTGATCAACGTAACCACCATCTTTCTGGGGTTGGCGGTGGGGAGCACGATGGATGCCGCCAGTTTCCTCCACCTGCAGACGCTGGGCATCCTGGCCCTGGGCCTGATCGCTTTCAGCCTCGATACCGCGGCCGGCCTGCTGTTTGGCAAGATCATGTGCTTTCTCTCCGGCCGCCGGATCAACCCGCTGATCGGAGCGGCCGGCATCTCGGCCTTCCCCATGAGCGGCCGGGTGGTGCAAAAGGTGGCCCAGGAGGAGGATTTCTCCACCTTTATCCTGATGCACGCCATGGGCGCCAACACGGCCGGGCAGCTGGGCAGCGTCGTGGCCGGCGGCGTGCTGCTGGCGCTGGTTCAACCTCTGCTGGGCTGATCTCAGCGCATCATGGTACGACTCCACTGAAGATACTGGACTCACCGCGGAGCACGCAAAGACCGCAGAGAGGACAGAAGAACAGGGTGACATCCTGAGAGCCTCACAGGAAACCATCAGGATTTCAAGGCAGACTTGAAGAACTCGGCGTTCTCCGCGATCTCTGCGGTGAATGAGTTCTTCTCTCAGAGGAACCAAGATGCTCCTATCGACGGGTTCACTGCATCTGTGTGGAACGCAGCACGTCTTTGAGCTGGCGGCCGAGGCGGGATTCGATGGCCTGGAGGTGTTGATCGACCAGCGGGTGGACACCTGGCAGCCCGGCTATTTAGCTCGCCAGTCGGCCGAGTACGGACTGCCCGTAGCGTGTCTCCACAGTCCCTTCTTGCTCAACGTGCCTCATTGGCCGGCCGCCGAAGGGGACCGGGTCGCCCGATCACTAGAACTGGCCGAAGCCCTGGATGCCGAGGTGGTGGTCACTCATTTGCCGGTCCGCTGGCCCTACAGCATTCTGATCACTCCGCGCAGCCGGGTAGCGCTCCCCCATTTCTGGCGGCGCAACGGAAAGGACGTAGCCTGGTTCGAGCAGCAGCTGCCCGCCATTCAGGCCGAGACTGCGGTGGTCATTGCGGTCGAGATCATGCCTCTGCACCGAGCGCTGGGCTGGCCGGTGAACGTCCACGTCTGGAACACCCTGGCCGAATGGATCCGGTTCGAGCATCTCACCCTCGATACGACCCACTGCGGCACCTGGGGCGTCGATCCCCGGGCCGCGTATGATCGGGCGGACGGCCGCGTGAGCCACATCCACCTCTCGAACTTTGACGGCCGGGAGCACCGTCTGCCTCACCAGGGAGACCTGGCCCTGGACAAGTTTCTGCGCCACGTTGCGGCCGATGGCTACCAGGGGCACATCTCGGTGGAGACCTCTCCCGATGCCATGCAGGC
Organism: Ardenticatenales bacterium; assembly: GCA_030593075.1. Lineage (GTDB taxonomy): Bacteria > Chloroflexota > Anaerolineae > Promineifilales > UBA4811 > JAUVHW01. Next base: position 586 of record JAUVHW010000231.1, on the reverse strand, counting down.
CGAGGAACCAGTACGCTTGAAGGAGAACCTGGCGGCGTCGCTGGCCTTTTGCCGGGAGCACTACCGGCGCTGACTGTCCGGGCAGCCGGCCGCCTCGCCCGAGTGCCAGAAGAGCAGATGTCTGAGCCTCGCCAAGGGATGTCTGGGACACGGTGGTGGACGCTGGCACTGATACCGGTCGTGGCGCTTACCTCAGTGATTGGAGCCCTCGCTCTGCGGGGCATCCGTGCCCACCAGGACTGCCCCCCCAGCTTTGACGAGGCCGTCCACAGCCTGCCCGCTCTGCAGATTGCGGACGACCTGCGGCGCCTGGACCTGGCGGCCTTTTGGGCTCACACCTACACCCAGGACCAGCTCGCGGGCTATCCCTTCTTCCATTCCTGGCTGGCGGCGCCCTTTTTCTTGCTCCGGTCGCCCGGCCTGACCACTGCCCGCGTGGCGAATCTGGTCTTCCTGTCTCTGTCGGTGGTCGTGGCTTTCCTGCTGGCAAGCGAACTGGCGCCCGAGGAGAGGTGGCGATGGCTGGCGGGCCTGGTGGGCGCCGTGATGACGCTCTCTGCCCTGCCGCTCTGGGCCTATGCCAGCC
>JAUVHW010000029.1 GCA_030593075.1 Ardenticatenales bacterium | reverse complement strand
GTTGTCTCCTTTTTCACCACATTAACCACCCGGGGGGAAATGGCCGGCTAAATTTACGTTACGCGGAACTCTCGCACCGCGGCGCTGCGGCGCCGGAGCTGGCGCCAGCCCGGCTCGTTTCTGCCTCTTTCGCAACATCTGCGGCACGGCGGTCGAAGCGGTCCTGTGCCTGCCCCCAAGAAAAAGCGGACCGCCTGGAGCCCCAGGCGGTCCTGCTGATGCCGCTGTAGCCAGCCTTAGAGAGAGAACACTGGCTGGCAGGTGCCGAGACTCAGACTTGAACTGAGGACCCCTTGATTTTCAGTCAAGTGCTCTACCAACTGAGCTATCTCGGCTAGTTAGGGCGGCATTATACCAGCGCGGTTTCCCCTCGTCAATGTTGACTGGCTCCGGCCGCCCGTGGCCGGGCTGGGACGCTCTCTGTGGTTGACAAGCGGCCGGATTGGGGTAGAATATCGTCAGCAGCCGAAGTGGCGAAACAGGCAGACGCGCTACGTTCAGGGCGTAGTGGGATATACTCCCATGTGGGTTCGAATCCCACCTTCGGCACCACCCCTCGCCCGGCCGCCCGGTCGGGCGATATCTCTGTTACCGTGAGAGCCATCCTGTGAAGCCTCCGGTTTACGTGACCCGCCGGCTGCCCGAAACGGCCTGGCGCCAGCTGTCGGAGTTCTGCCGGCCGGAAAGCTGGGATGCCGAGGCGCCACCGCCGTACGAGGTGATTCGGGCCAACCTGGCCGACAAAGAGGGGCTGCTCTGCCTGCTGACCGACCGGATCGACGCCCCGCTGATGGACGCGGCTCCCCGCCTGCGGGTCATAAGCCAGTGCGCGGTGGGGTACGACAACGTCGACGTGGCGGCCGCCAGCGAGCGAAACATCGCCGTAGGTAACACCCCCGGCGTGCTGACCGAGACCACGGCCGATTTTGCCTTTGCGCTGCTGATGGCGGCCGCCCGCCGGGTGGTGGAGGGGGCGGACTATGTGCGGGCCGGCCGCTGGAAGACCTGGGGCCTCACTACGCTGCTGGGGCAGGACGTACACGGCGCGACGCTGGGAATCATTGGCCTGGGCAGGATTGGGGCGGCCGTGGCCCGCCGGGCACGGGGCTTTGACATGCGCCTGCTGTACCACGACTGTGACAGGCGGCCGGAGCTGGAGGGGGAGCTGGGCCTAGAGTACGCGGAGCTGGACCGTCTGCTGGGCGAGTCGGATTTCATCACTTTGCACGTCAGCCTGAACTCCGAGACTCGGGGCCTGATCGGACCGGCTCAACTGGCCCGCATGAAGCGCACTGCTGTCCTGATCAACACTTCTCGCGGGCCGGTGGTCGACCCGAAGGCGCTCTACGTTGCTCTGCGCGAGGGGAAGATCGCGGCTGCGGCGCTGGACGTGACCGACCCCGAGCCGCTCCCGGCTGACCACCAACTGCTCACCTGCCCGAACCTGATCATAGTGCCCCACATTGCCAGCGCCAGCGCTGCCACCCGGCAACGGATGGCGACGATGGCGGTGGAGAACCTGGCGGCCGGGCTTGCCGGCCGGCCCTTGCCCTATCCGGTCAATCTGCAGGGGTGATGGAATGGGGAGACCCCAGTCGAGTGTGCCGGGAGGACTGTGATGGAGAAGAAGGAGCGCGTTCGCCGCATACTAGAGTACGCCCTGGAGCGGGAGCACCAGGGACTGGCCTTCTTTAAGGAGAATGCCGGCCGTTTGAGCCATCCGGCCGCGCAGGGCGTCTTTGAGCAGCTAGCGCAAGAGAAAGCAACGCACGCCCGCTACGTTGCGCGGTTGCTGATCCAGTACGAGGATGATGGGGCCATTTCCCAGCTGCCGGATGCCATAGGCCAATCCGACCTTTTTTCGAGCCCAGCACTGACCGAACTGATGGATCAGCCGATTGGGAATTCAGTGGTATCGGATCTGAGCGTTCTCCGGATGGCGTTCCTGATGGCATCAGATCTCGCCCTCTTCTATTCGCGGGCCGCCACCAGGACGGAGGGAGGTGCCGCAGAGGCGTTGGACGAGCTGGCTCGGTGCGAAAAGGCGCACGAGAAGCTCTTTAGGAAACTGCATGATACGCTCTCTGAGGGGTACCTGGGGATGTCGTGGGGGGGGCGATAGGGCCGCGGTGCCTCGCCGGCGGGCTCTTGGAATGGCACTGCGCCCGCTCAGACCAGTGGGCTGGCTCTCCGGCCGCGGCGGCCGGCAGAAGCCCGACTCAGAAGTCGTCTGCCGTAACGACCTGCGATAACCGCTGCCGACAGATCCTCAAGAGGCCGCTTCTGCATCGCCTCGCCAGCGCGCTCTTGGAATGGCACCGCGCCCGCTCAGACCGGTGGGCTGGCTCTCCGGCCGGGGCGGCCGGCAGAAGCCCGACTCAGAAGCCGTCTGCCGTAACGACCTGCGATAACCGCTACCGACAGATGCTCAAGAGGCCGCTTCTGCATCGCCTCGCCGGCGCGCTCTTGGAATGGCACTGCGCCCGCTCAGACCAGTGGGCTGGCTCTCCGGCGAGGCGCCCTGGCCCGCGCGCCGTTGGCCCGACGCTGCGGCTCGGGAGACCGGTGCAGGCCTTCTGCTGCCCGGCCGCTACAGTGTCTCCTCTGGGCTCACCGGCAGGGCTGCCAGCCCCGTGATCACCTTGGGGTAGAAATCGGTCGATTTCGACGGCATCTTTTCGCCGGCTTCGGTGCAGGCGACGACCTGATCCATCCGGGTCGGGTTGAGCACAAAGAGGAACTGCGCCTCCCCCTTGGCGACCTTCGCGTAGCCCATGTCCGGTTCCCGCAAATAGTCAATGTTCTCTTTGCGCTCGATGGTCTCCCTGGTGAGGCCCATCAGGTGCTCTAGGACCAGCTTGTGAAGGATGCTGGCGTCCAGTTCCTTCCATGCCGCCACTCGGCCGGCAGCCAGCCGGTCCATGATGCCCGCGTCCTCAAGCGTCAGCACGTATGGACCTCCGGCCGTGACCAGTCCTATGCGGCCTGACCGGCCCAGCGACGCTCTCATCGCGGCCTCTAGCGCCGGCCGGTCGGGGACCCGCTCAATGGCAAAGAACTCGCCCGCCTTTTCCAGGAATCCCTGCGCGTCCAGCTTGTCATACCCAAAGATCAGCCGGTGGGTGGGCAAGATGGTCAGGCCAGGATTACTCATGCTCACCAGCGCCACCATCCGGTAGTTGAAGGCGGCCTCGGCCGGGGCGGCCGGGAAGTTGGCTCGCTGCTCGTCGCGGTAGCTCAAGGCCGTCTCGTACCGGTGGTGCCCATCGGCGATGATGAGGTTGCGCTTGGGCGCCATCTCCGCCACCACCTGGTTGATCAGGGCCGGGTCCTTCACTACCCAGAACATCTGCCGCACGTCTCTTTCGTGCATCTCGCGGAGGTCTATGTCTGGGTCCCGCTCGGCCGCGCTTGCCAGCAACGCGTCCACGCTGTTGTCTGGGTCGGGGTAGAGCATAAAGATGTTGCCGAAATAGGTCTGGGTTGCCCGCGCTAGCCTCAGCCTGTCCGCTTTGGGCCCCGAGTGCGTCCGCTCATGGGGCAGCACAGTTCCTTCGTCAAAGGAGGTCAGCTTCAGGGCACAGATCAGGGCCTTCCGCGTGACAGTCTCCCCGCCGTCCTGCACGAACTCCTGGTGAAGGACGTACAATGCTGGCTGGTCATCCCGAATCAGGATTCCATCCCGCTGCCAGCGCGTCAAATAGCCCTGCGCGCGAGTGTAGACGTTGTCCTGCTCGCCGTCGCCCTCCAGCTCTTTGCCTTTGATGATGCGAGTGACGTTGTAGTCGTTCAGAGCGTAGTACTGGTCTTGCAGCCCGTAGCGCACCCGGTCGTAGGGCTGGCTTACTACGGTGCTCAGGTCCTCAATGCGCGCCGGGTTGTAACGGATACCTCGAAAAGGTCTGATCGTCGCCATCTCTTCTCCTGTCAAGTGACGCGAGAACGCGTCCCGCCCACGTGCCCTACTTGTCCCTAAAGAAACCAATGATCTTCTCGGCCACCTCGGCGCCCACCCGTCCCTGCGCCTCTCCGGTGGCCGCCCCGACGTGGGGCGACCCGATGACCCGGTCGAGCGAATAGAGCTTGTGCCCCTTATTTGGTTCCTCGGCATAGACGTCCAGGGCTGCGCCGGCGACCTTGCCGGCCAGGATGGCGTCGTACAGCGCGTCCTCGTCCACGGTGCCTCCCCGGCCGCAGTTGATGATGCGGACGCCGTCCTTAATCTTTGCGATGGCCTTGGCATCAATGATGTTGCGCGTCTCCGGTGTGTTGGGGACGTGCAGGCTGATATAGTCGGCCTGTGAGAACACCTCGTCCAACGTCACCATCTCGATACCTTCGGCCGCCTGCACGTAGGGGTCATAGGCAATTGCCGTCATGCCCAGGGCTGAGGCGCGGTGGGCGACCGCCCGGCCGATCCGGCCCGCCCCCACCAGTCCCAGCGTCTTGCCCGCCAGCTCGGAGCCCTTGAACGCCTTTTTCTCCCACTTGCCGGCCTTCATGGAGGCCGTCATCTGCGGGATGCGGCGGGCCAGCGCAAACACATAGCCCACGGTTAGCTCGGCCACCGAATCGGTAGAGGCGGCCGGCGTGTTCAGCACCGTGATGCCTTTGGACTGGGCGTATTCGACGTCAATGTTGTCCAGCCCTACGCCGCCGCGCACAATCACCTTTAGATTGGTCGCCACGTCAATCAGCGGGGCGCGGACCTTGGTTCGGCTGCGCACTACCATGCCATGGTAGTCGGGCAGCATCTCCATCAGTTCATCCGGCGTCACGTCCGGCTTGTTCACCACCTCGATCCCGGCCGCGCTCATTGCCTCCAGCGCGGCAGGGGCCGTTGCGTCGCAAATCAGTACTTTCATCAAAGTGCCTCGCTCTTTCTCCAGTCCGGAGTCTATGGCCTGGCAGTCTCGGCGCCTACAGGCCCAGAATCTCCTCGATCTGCCCGGTCAACCAGTATAAGTCCTTCATTTGCAGGTCGCCCATGTGGGCTATTCGGAAGCAGGTCCCCTTTAGCGCGCCGTAGCCGTTGGAGATCATGGCCCCGCGCTTGGCCAATTCCTGGTTCAAGTCGGGCACGCTGATTCCTCGCGTGTTGTGGACGTTGGTCACGGTGGGGGAGAGGTAGGCTGGGTCTCCGTACAGCGCAAAGTGCTTCTTGGCCCAGCCCTGCACAAAGGCAGCCATCTTGGAGTGGCGGGCAAAGCGGTTCTCCAGCCCCTCCGCCAGCATGCGGTCCATCTGCACGTTCAGTGCGTTTATCAGGCTGACCACCGGGGTCGCCGGAGTCTGGTCCTTCTGGGCGTATTTCTCGAAGACCCAAAAGTCGAAATAGTATCCCTTGTTCTTGACCTCGGCCGAGCGATCCATAGCGGCCTGGCTGACGCCCACCACGCACAAGCCGGGTGGCAATGCCAGGCATTTCTGGGTGCCCGCCAGCACCACGTCCAAGCCCCAGTCGTCCATCCGTGTCTCGGCGCCAGCCAGCGAGCTGACGGCATCCACCACCAGCAGCACCGAAGGGTACTGCTTCACCACCTCTGCGATCTCTTTCAGCGGGTTCAGTACGCCGGTGGAGGTCTCGTTGTGGGTGATGCAGACCGCGTCAAACCCGCCTTGAGCCAGTCTCTCGTCAACCATCTCAGGAGTGATGGCCTGGCCCATGTCCACCTTGATGGTCTCGACCTCCTTGCCGTTGGCTTCCGCGATCTCTGCCCAGCGCTTCGAAAAGGCGCCGCAATCGGTCATCAGCACCCTCTTGTGCACACAGTTGCGGAGCGCGCCCTCCATCATCCCTGTGGAGGATGAGGTGGAGAGGAACACCCGCTGTTCCGTGCAGAGGAGTTTCTGCAGCTTGGGGACCACTGCAGCCTGGAGGTCCGCATAGTCAGTGGAGCGATGGCCGATCATCGGCATCGCGGTTGCCTCGAGAATCTCGTCGACAACGTGGGTGGGTCCGGGGATAAACAGCTTCTTGTACATCTCTTGCCTCCTACCAAGCTGTTGGTAATGGGACAAATTGGCGTGGTGCTTGCATTCTACCCGACCCGACATTGAGTGTCAACATGATGCTTGACACCATTTCTGGCGACAAGTAGAATGCGGTAGGTCTGCGCAGTCCATCTCCAGCGCCGCGCCGAGGGAGTAGGTGATGTTACAGTTCTTTGAGAGCGATTTGGAGACCGTCGATCCAGCGGTCGCCCGCCTGATTGATTTCGAAGCAGAGCGGCAGTCCCGCAAGTTGATCTTGATTCCCTCCGAGAGCTGGGCGCCGGCCGCGGTGCGCCGCGCGCTGGGCTCGGTCTTTCAGAACATCTATGCCGAGGGGTATCCTGACCCCGCGCTCCACGGTGCAGAGGAGGCGGAGGTTCTGGACTATGAGGTGCAGCTGGCGCGACACCGGCGTTACTCTGACCGGCGTTACTACAAGGGGGTAGAGTACGCCAACGTGCTGGAATCGCTCGCTCGGCGGCGGGTGGCCGAGGCCTTTGCCACAGACGCCGTTCCCCCAGAGGAGATCTGGGCCAACGTCCAGCCTCTCTCCGGTTCGCCGGCCAACAGCGCCATCTACGCTGCTCTGGTGCCGCCCGGCAGCACGGTCATGGGAATGGACCTGCTGCACGGAGGCCACCTCACCCACGGCAGCCCGGCCAATCGCTCGGGCAAGCTGTATAACATCGTGTCGTACGGGATTGACCTGGAGAGCGAGCGGCTGGACTATGACGCCATTGAGCAGGCGGCCCGGGAGCACCGGCCCAAGATGATCATCGCCGGCTATACGTCCTATCCCTGGATGCCCGACTGGGCTCGCTTCCGCCAGATTGCCGACGCGGCCGGGGCCTTTCTGTTGGCTGACATCGCCCACATCGCCGGGATGGTGGCGGCCGGGGTCGTGCCCAGCCCCGTTGGGCACGCTCACGTCATCAGCTTTACAACTCACAAGACGCTCTACGGGCCTCGGGGGGCCTGCATACTGACGACGGACAAGAAACTGGCCCAGAAGGTGGATGCGGCCGTCTTTCCGGGCGAGCAGGGCGGCCCCCACGTGAACGCCATGGCGGGGATGGCGGTTGCCTTTGGACTGGCCCGCACCGCCGACTTTGTCCAGCTCCAGCGCCAGGTGGTCGAAAACGCCGCCCACCTGGTGGCCGAGTTGGAGAAGCGGGGCTTGCGCATCCCCTACGGAGGCACCGACACCCACATGCTGCTGGTGGACTGCAAGAGGTTCCGAGCCGAGACCGGCGTGAGCCCGGATGGCAAAAGGGGGACACCTCTGATGGGTGATATGGCGGCCCGGATTCTGGATCTGGCGGGTATAGTGGTCAACCGCAACACCATCCCCGGCGACAAGAGCGCCCGCAACCCCAGCGGAATCCGCATGGGCACGCCCTGGATTACGCAGCGCGGCTTCCGCGCGCCGGAACTCGAGCGACTGGCGGAGGTCATGGTCCGCGTGCTCGAGGCCACGGAACCCTACGCGTTTGCCGGCCGGCACGGGCCGATCTATCATGCCAAGGTGGATTTTGATGTGCTCGAGCAGGCCAAGTGGGACGTAGTGGCTCTGGCCGGCCGCGCCGACGACTATGTGCCCAGCGGTTACCCCCATCACTTCTTCATGCACAAGCCATCCACAGACGTTGGCGGCGAGTGGGACCTCATCGAAATAGAAGGCACCCACGCACGGGGTTTCTGCAACGTAGCGATGACCAACGACGTCTATGCGCTGGGTCCGGGCGAGAGCCAGTTCACCTGGATACTGGAGCCAGACGGCCGCCCGATGAGCGCCGGGGTGCTCCGGCAGCCGGGAGACGAAACCACCCGCTTCCGCCTCCTCACGAGCAAATCGGTCGAGGCCCGCGTCGCCCACTGGTTGAGGGCCCTCTCCGACGGCTATGTGCACATGGATGACGATGACGTGCACGCCAAGGCTCCCGGCCCGGTAATCGTGCGCCGCCTTCCTCATCAGCTGGCTGATGAGTGGGAGACCAGACCTCCCGCCGCGGATGATTTTGATGACGAGTCGGTGGGGTGGGCCTTCCACAAGCCATACTGGATCGGCCAGCGTGCTCGAGCCGACGCTCCGGGCCAGTTGGAGTCTCTGCCCGAGGTCAGCTGGGAGGAGCCGGCCGGCGCGCCGTTGCGGCGAACCTTGCTCTACGACGTTCACCGAGAGGCGGGCGCCAAGATTGCCCTCTTTGCCAGCTGGGAGATGCCCATCCGCTACTCCACGGTCCAGGAGGAGCATCTGGCGGTGCGCCGGGCGGCCGGGCTGTTCGACGTCAGCCACATGGGGCTGTTCGAGTTCGGCGGCGGCAATGTGCACCTCTTCCTCAACACCATCACCACCAACGACGTCTCGTTGCTGCCGGCCGGCGGCTCTCAGTACTCGTTTCTTCTTGATCCCGAGGGGTGCGTGCTGGACGACGTGTGGCTCTACCGGCTGGATCCCGGCCGCTACTGGATGGTGGTCAATGCGGCCAACGCTGCCAAGGATTGGGCCTGGATAGAGGCGGTGCGCGAGGGCTCTGTGAGAATCGATTCAGAGCGGCCCTGGTCTCGTGCGCTGGGTACAGAGACAGTGGAGGTCCGCGACCTGCGAAAGGAGCGGGTTCAGCTGGCCGTCCAGGGGCCCCGCTCGCGCGACATCCTGCTGGCCCTGCTGGATGAGGGTGACCCCTTGGGCGAGGCGCTGCTGGAGATGAAGCGGACGGAAATCGTCCACGGCCGCCTCGCGGGGTTCGACTTGTACCTGGCCCGCACAGGATACACGGGAGAGCCGATGGCGTTCGAGATCTTTGTCCACCCGGCCGCCGTGCAGCCCTTGTGGCACGCGCTGATAGAGGCCGGGGAGCCTCTTGGGCTGGCGCCGGTCGGTTTGGCAGCCCGGGACAGCCTGAGAACCGAGGCCGGGCTGCCGCTCTATGGTCACGAGCTGGCTGGGCCGCTGGACCTCAACCCGGCCGATGCTGGGTTCGACCCCTACGTCAAGCTCTACAAGCCCTTTTTCGTCGGCAAGGCGCCCTACCTGGCGCACGAGCTGGAGCGCAAGGCGCGCCTGGTCCGCTTCCGGCTCGACGAGGAGCACGCGCGGATGCCCAACCAGGGAGACGTGATCGTCAGCCGTAAGGGGCGGGTGGTGGGAGCGGTCACCAGCTGTTCCATTGATAGCGACGGAGGGATCACCGGCCTGGGTTACGTGCAAAAGCCCTACAGCACGCGAGGCACCCGCATGGGCCTCTTCCAGGTCGGCGTCCAGAGTTGGACCGGCGAACCGCTGGAGAGCCTGAAAGCCGGGGATAGAGTGCAGCTGCACGACGACATTACCGTGATCCGGCGGTTCCTGAACAAGCAGTAGGGCAGGCAGCGCTCCCTGCCGCCTGGCTTGGCCCGGCAGCCCCCCTGGTGAGGACCCGGCATCCTGACGGGGCTGAGCCGCCTGGGTTACTGCTCGGGTGGTGCTCGCAGTTCGACCTGAGCCTCGCAGGCGATACAACGCGCCCAACCCTTCTTCTGGACCACCAGCAGCCCGCCGCAGGCGGGGCAGGGGACGGGCAGGGGGAGCTTCCAGCTGGAGAACTCGCACTCGGGGTATTTGGCGCAGCCGTAGAAGGTGCGGCGCTTTCGTGTGGTTCGCCGCACCAGGTCACCTCCGCAGTCGGGGCAGGTGACCCCTATCTTTTCCAGCACTCGTTCCGTGTGTTTGCACTCGGGGTAGTTCTGGCAGCCGATGAACTTGCCGTAGCGACCCCACTTGAGCAGCAGGGGTCCGCCGCACTCGGGGCAATCGCGCCCCACTGGCTCGTCAGCCAGCTTCTTCTGGGGCATGTTCTTCTCGGCCGCAGCCAGCCGGGCGGCAAAGGGAGTGTAGAACTCGCGGACCGTGGACACCCAATCGGCGTTCCCGGCCGCGATCTCGTCCAGCTTTTCCTCCATTTTGGCCGTGAATCCCACCGAGATGATGTCGGGAAAGTGCTCCACCAGCAGGTCGTTGACCAGGATGCCGGTCTCGGTCGGCCGTAGGGTGCGGTCGGCGGTCTCTACGTAACCTCTCCGCTGGATGGTGGAGATGATGGGGGCGTAGGTGCTGGGCCGGCCGATGCCGTGCTCCTCTAGTGCTTTCACCAGGGTCGCCTCGCTGTAGCGCGGGGGAGGCTGGGTGAAATGCTGTTTGGGGAGCAGCTGCACCAGGTCTAACTGCTCGCCCTTCTTCAGGGGCGGCAAGCGAGTGTCCTCGCGCTCGTCTTTTTCCTTGTACACAGCCAGGAACCCTGCGAAAATCAGTTCGGAGCCGGTGGCGCGAAAGAGGTAGGGCTTTTTCTTTTCGGCGGGCGGGCCGGCCAGCACGTCTACAGTCTGGGTGCGATAGACGGCCGGGGCCATCTGGCTGGCGACGAAGCGCTGCCAGATGAGCTGGTAGAGGCGGAACTGGTCCCGGTTGAGCGCGGCCTTGACCTTCTCCGGAGTTCGGTGTACGCTGGTGGGCCGGATTGCCTCGTGAGCCTCCTGCGCCCTCTTGGACTTTGTTTTGTAGGCGGGCGATCGGTTGGGAAGGTATTCCTTGCCATGTGCCTGTGTCACCCAGTCGTGCGCTTGCTTCTTGGCCTCGGCCGAGACCTGAACGCTGTCGGTTCGCATGTAGGTGATCAGGCCGACGGTTTCGCCTTGCCCCAGGTCGACCCCTTCGTATAGCCCTTGAGCCACCCGCATGGTGCGCTGGGCGCGGAACCCCAGCTGGCTGGATGCAGCCTGCTGAAGCGTGCTGGTGGTAAAGGGGGCCTTGGGCTTGCGGACCCGCTTTCCGGTCCGAACCCGGCTGACCTCGAATTCGGCCTTTTCCAGGGCGTCGAGCAGGGGTAGAACGGCCGCCTCGTTGGGAAGCTCCACCGGCTGCCCCTCAATGCGGTGGAGTTTGGCGATGAATCGTTGAATACCGGCTTTGCTGGGGGCGCGCTTGGCCAATTCGGCTTCCAGCGACCAGTACTCAGTAGGCACAAAGGCGTCGATCTCCCGCTCGCGCTCCACGATCAGGCGGACGGCGACCGATTGGACCCGGCCGGCGGTGAGCCGGTTTCGCACCCGCGCCCAGAGCAGCGGGCTGATCTTGTAGCCCACCAGGCGATCCACAATCCGGCGCGCCTGCTGGGCGTCCACCAGGTCCATGTTGATGGCGCCGGGATGGGCGAACGACTCCGCAATGGCGCCTTTGGTGATCTCGTGGAACACTACTCGGCGGACGCGCTCGCGCTGCAGCCCAATGGACTCCATCAGGTGCCAGGCGATGGCCTCGCCTTCGCGGTCCAGGTCAGTCGCGAGATAGACGACCTCCGCGGTCTTGGCCCTGGCCGCCAGTTCCTTGACCACCTGGCGCTTGTCGTTGGGGACGCGATAGCTGGGTCTGAAATCGTGCTCGACGTCTACCGCGAGCTTGGAGCGCAGCAGGTCACGCACGTGGCCCCACGAGGCCAGCACCCGGTACTCCCCGCCCAGGAATCGGCCGATGGTGCGCGCTTTGGCCGGGCTCTCGACGATGACCAGCTTGCCGGAAGGTGCTTTGGACGGGGGCGCCACTTTAGCTATCCCGTAGCGTGTACGTTTGGCGGTGGAAATGGCTGCTCACTGCTCGTCGGCCTGATATGATTCTTCTGGCTCTCGCACCCGGACGTAGCTCATTCCCTCCACCTGCCGTACCATCCCCTTGAGCTGCATCATCGTGAGCGCACTGGAAACCTGTGCCACCGGCAGCCCGGCGCTGCGGCTCAATTCGTCCACGTGCTGGGGGTGGCCCGAGAGCAATTGCAGCAACTGGGCTTCCTCGTGGGTGGCGGGGAGAGCTAGCTGGGCCGCCACCTGCTCGTCCACCATGGTCATGTTTAGCTCTTCGAGGATATCGGCCGCTGAGAGGACCAGCTTGGCCCCCTGCTGGATCAGGCGGTTGGTGCCCAGGCTGGAGCGCGCGTTGATGGGGCCGGGAACGGCGAACACGTCGCGCCCCTGCTCCAGTGCATAGTTGGCGGTGATGAGCGCTCCGCTCCTGGTCCCAGCCTCGACCACCAGCGCTCCCAGCGAGAGGCCGCTGATTATCCGGTTGCGCCGTGGGAAATTGCCCGCTTCGGGCGGCGTTCCGGGGGGAAAGCCGCTGAGAATCGCGCCGCTGGCAGCGATCTGATCAGCCAGGCGGCGGTGTTCGGGAGGATAGATGTTGCGTATTCCGCTGCCCAGCACGGCGATGGTGCGGCCGCCGACATCCAGCGCCGCCTGGTGAGCCACCGCGTCTATCCCGCGCGCCAACCCGCTCACTATCGTGACGCCGCTCCGCGCCAGGTCACCTGCCAGCTGGGTGGTTACGTGTTTGCCGTACGCGGTGGCCCGCCGGGTGCCCACCACTGCCACCGCCCACTGATCTCTCGTCTGCAGTTCGCCCCGCAAGTAGAGCACCGGCGGCGGATCTGCTATCTCCACCAGGTAGGGAGGGTAGGCTTCATCCTCCCAGGTGAGGATGGTGGTGCCGGCCGCCTCAATCTCGTCGAGCAGCCGAGGCAGGTCAACTGACTCACGGGTTTCGAGCAGGCTCTTCAGCGCCCGCTTGTCCAGCCCTGCCTGCAGCAGCGCTCCCCGGTCAGCCGCCCAGGCTGTCTGAGAGGAGCCAAAGTAGTCCACAAGAGCGCGGAACTTGGCCGGGCCAATCCCCCGGACGACATTGAACCCCACCCAGTATTGGAGTTCCGACCGCCTATCCATCACGCAGGCCGGGTGCCAGTTGAACCAGCATGCGGCCGGCCTCCAGATCAATTTCTTGAATCACCTGCGGGATGTCACGTAGGAGCAACTCTCCGGCCGGTCCTCTCACGACGAAAACGTCGTTGGCGCCGGTCTGCAGCACTTCCGCCAGCTCTCCCAGCACCTCCCCCTCGGCCGTCCGGACCTCGAGGCCTACAAGCTGGAAGAGATAGTACTCGTCCTCCTCCAGCGGAATCGCCTGTTCAATGGGGACCTGAAGCCAGTGCCCGCGCAGGGTCTCGGCATCGTTGCGGGAATCGCACCCAGCTAGCTTGAGAATAGCAACTCCCTGATGGAGGCGGACCCGCTCCACCTGCACTGCCCGGGCCTCCGTGACTCCGGCCGGCGCTGTGTCGCCCTTGGCTGCGCGAGCGCCCGTCGGGCCAGGGCCGCCAGACTGTGGCTCTCCGCCAGCAGGTTGAGCCGCTGCGGCCACCCCTGACCGGGAGCGCTCGGGAGCGCACGAGGACACAGGAGCTGCGGTTGGGGATACGATGACCTCCTCTAGAAGAAAGAAGCGCTCGGGGTCACCGGTGTGGATCTCGACACGGACCTCGCCGCGGATGCCGTGCGGCCGCGTGATGCGTCCAATGATCAGGGACGACGGCTCGGATCGATCCCCGCAGCCCGACCGTTGCGTGCGCCGAGCTGCCATCAAGTGCGGTGTCTACTCAATGATCTCGAGGCTGGCCCGCTTACCCTGCTTGGCGGCAACGACGCGCAGCAGCGTGCGCATGGCATTGGCAACCCTGCCCCCCCTGCCGATCACCCGGCCCATGTCCTCCGGAGCCACCCTGAGCTCGAGTATTATGGCAGAGGCCCCCTCGACCTCCGCCACCTCGACAGAGGATGGGTCATCCACCAGAGACTTGGCAATGTACTCGATCAGCTCTTTCATTGCGACTCCTCCAGGCTGGTGTGGACGCTGATGTTCTGACTGTTTGTGAGGCACTTGACCCGCTATCACCTGCAGCGGGCAAGCGCAAGGATGGGAGCCGTCAGGCGCCTACGGCAGCCGCCTCCTGCTATTCCTCTTCGTCGATGTCCGGCGCAAGGTCACCTACTCTAGCTGGCAGCGTGACCTCTTCCAACGCCTCGATCGGTTCACCAGCCTTCTGGCGAGCGAACTTTTCCATGGTACCCAGCTTTTCTAGCAGGCGCCGAACCGCGTCGCTTGGCTGGGCGCCGACCCCGAGCCAGTAGAGGGCTCGGTCTTCCTTGAGCACGATGGTCTCTGGTTCGGTCCGTGGGTTATGGTGGCCGATGGTCTCGATGGGCCGGCCGGTGGCGGCGGCCTCCGACTTTATCACTACAACGCGGTATGATGGCTGTTTCTTGGCGCCAACGCGGCGCAGGCGAATGCGAACCATGTCCCTGTTTGTCTCTCCCGAGTGTTTCCTGTTGGCTACGGCCTGCCGAGCATTGAGAGCAGGCCTCCCTGTCCCCGGCCGCTGCCGAGTTGTTTCATCATCCGCTGCATCTGCCGGAACTGCTTCAACAGCGAGTTGACTTCTTGCACCGAGGTCCCGCTCCCGCGGGCGATGCGCCGCTTGCGGCTGGCGTTCAACACCTTGGGCGTGCGCCGTTCCTCCTGCGTCATTGAGTAAATGATTGCCTCTATGCGGCGCATCTCTCCATCGGTGACGTCGGGCGCTACCTCGTTGGAGATGCCACCCAGACCAGGGATCATCTCCAGCAGTTGGCTGATGGGACCCATCTTTTTGATCTCCTGCAGCTGGGCCAGGAAATCCTCCAGAGTGAACTCGCCCTGGATCAGCTTCTTGCCCATAACCAGCGCCTGTTCCTGGTCAAGCGCTTGTTCCGCCTTCTCTATCAGGCTCAGCATGTCGCCCATGCCCAGGATGCGCGACGCCATGCGATCGGGGTGAAAAAGCTCCAATCGGTCCGCCTGCTCGCCGACTGCCAGGAACTTGATGGGGACGCCGGTCACCTCCCGCATCGAGATGGCAGCGCCGCCTCGGGCGTCGCCGTCCACCTTGGTCAGGATCAGGCCGGTGAGTCCGACCTGCTGGTGGAAATCGGCCGCCACCCGCACAGCGTCCTGGCCCGTCATCGCATCCGCAACCAGCAGCACTTCGACCGGAGCGGTCCGCTCCTTGATGGTCTCGAGTTCGGCCATCATCCGGTCGTCTACGTGCAACCGTCCGGCCGTGTCCAGAATAACCAGCGTCCGGTCCGTATTCCTGGCCTCCTTAACGGCGTGGGAGCAGATGTCGGGCGGATTGGCGCTGAGATCCTCCCGATACACGGGGATGTCCAGCTGTCTGCCCAGCGTGACCAACTGGTCGACGGCTGCCGGCCGGTAGGTGTCGGCCGCCACCAGCAGCGGGCGCTTGCCCTCCTGGCGGAGCTTGAGCGCCAGCTTGGCGGCTGTGCTCGTCTTTCCGGATCCCTGGAGCCCTGCCAGCATGATCACCGCTGGGGTCTGGCTGCCCAGATCGAGCCGGCCGGGCTCGCCCAGGGTGTCGATCAGCTCCTGGTGGACTATCTTGACCACCTGTTGGCCCGGTGTGAGGCTTGACATAACCTCGGCGCCGATGGCGCGCGCCTTGACGCGCTGTGCAAAGCCCTTGACAACTTTGTAGTTGACGTCCGCTTCCAGCAGCGCCAGCCGCACCTCGCGCAGCGCCTGGTCTACGTCGGCTTCGGACAGTTTGCCGCGCCGCGTGAGCGTCTTGAATGTGGCTTGCAGCCTTTCGGTCAGCTTTTCGAACATGGTCTCAGAGAGCGAGCAGAAAGCGATTGTAACCGAGGGGATATGGTTCGTCAAGGTAGCGACCCTTCTGAACCCCTTCTGCGCTTGCTTGCGGCTGTACCTGTGCTAGACTGGGTAGAATTCGCGGCACACGACGGCACGTCGTGTCGTAGACGCCGCGAGTTCGGGAGGCGGTCGCATGGCGCAGCTCTTCTTGTTACCGGTGTTGGCTCTGGCAGTGATTCTGCTCATCGCGGCGGAGCTGCGGGGGGTGTGGAAGGTGGTCTATGTCCTCAAGCCGGCCGCCACCCTGCTGGTGATACTGGTGGCGGCGCTTTCGTGGCAGACCCCGGCCGTCGACGGCCGCTACTCGACCTGGGTGCTGGTTGGCCTGTCCTTCTCGCTACTGGGCGACACTGCGCTCATGTTCGACGGCCGGAATGCGTTTCTGGCAGGATTGGTCGCCTTTGTGCTGGCCCACATAGTCTACGGGGTTCTCTTTGGCGCCTACAATGGCTTCTACTTGGCCGATCTGGTCACCGCGAGCTTGCTGCTCATCGCCGCAGTGGCGGCATACCGCTACCTCCTGCCGGGGTTGGGGAGGATCAAGGCGCCGGTGCTGCTGTACGTGATGATCATCTCTCTCATGGTCAACCGCGCCCTTTCGACTTTCTTTGGTGATGCTTTCAGCCCGACACAGGCCTGGTTGATTGCGGTGGGGGCAGTGCTGTTCTACGTCTCTGATCTCATGCTGGGGATCAGCCGTTTCCGGCGGCCCTTCAGGCTGCACCGTATCAGTCTCGCCTTCTACTATGCCGGTCAGGCGATGATCGCGCTCAGCGCGTCGTATTTCGCGTAGAGGCGGGGCCGTCGCAGGCTGCTTGGGGTCTGATACAGGGAACGCAGCTGAAGCCGGCTGACCGTGCTACTCGACCGCGGTCGTCCGTTCCCAGACCGCGACGGGCGCCCCGGTGGATCGGAAGCCAAAGGCGCGGTATAGGGCATGAGAAGGGAGATTGTCAGACTGGGTATTCAGCGAGACCCGATCAAGGCCCAGTGCAGTGTAGCGTTCCAGCGCGTCCGCCAGCAGGTGGGCGCCGACGCCGCTTCTCTGCTCGGCCGGGTGCACGACGAGCCGGCCCAGATGCGCCCGCGTACCGTGCGTCAGGCTGAGCTGGTAGCCAATGATCTCTGCGTCTCGGATGGCTACGGTGAAGGTAGCCGCCTTGCTCCAGGCGAGCGCCAGGGTCTCAGCGCTGAGGCGCCAGCGGGGAGCAAAGGCACTCTGGTCCAGCCGGGCCAACTGCGCCACATCCTCGCGGCTGGCTGGCCTTACCACCACGTCCTTGGCGCGTGCTGCCGGGCAGTGCAGGTCGGGCTTGATCCAGCTTTCCACCTCTTCGACGATGGCAAAGCCTGATCTGACGAGGGTCGGCGCTATCCAGGGATCCGCGCCCATTACGCTGAGGGTGGCGATGTCCTGGGCGGCAAGGGCGGGGAGACACTCTGAGAAGAGCCGGTGCATCGCTTCAGCCGCCGGCACGCCGTGTCTGACGGCGGCCGCGCGAAGCCAGGCGGCCGGCGGCGGGTCGGCCGGAGTGACCAGACAAGCCGCCAGGCCCCGGCGGTCCTCCGCCACGAAGGCGGGCGCACGTCCGATCCACTCGGTCGCCGGCCGCCAGTCGGGGTGCAGGTGAACGTACTGGCCTTGGTCGAGCAGCCGGGACATGGCCTGCACGTCCCCCGCGCCGGCGGGACGGATGCTCAGGGTGAGGTCGGTTCGGGCCTTGTGGTGCAACACGGCATGGAGAGTGATTCGCTATCAGAATGGTAGCATTGCTCAGCAGAGAAGGCAAACGCGGCGAGTTCTTTTCCAGCACTGTCAGGCAGAGCGGTTGACAACTGGCAGGGCCTGGGTTATCGTCTGGCTGGCAATGTCCTGTCCTGCTTGCTCTCTAGAAGCCCGGCCGAAAAGCCCCAATTCGCGACTGCAAGTCGGGGTGTTGCCCACTGGCGCCTGCAAGCCGGCTTCTGCCACGCCTGGCCGGCATGCTGTGGAAGCTGCGCTGCGCCTGCGGAGACCAGTGTGCTGGGTTGCGGGCCAGGCACGCTGGCCGGCCCACCACGGGCACCCTTCCGTGCCCGATGGAGTGCTGGCTCCCCGCCGGGACCCGGTGTGTTGGGTTTCCGGCCAGGCCCCTAGACCTTTTGAGCACGAATCGTGAGCCGCTTGCGTGACCCGCAGGGGGGCACACCCGGCCGTGCCGGCGCCGATGCGGGTGTGGTAGGGGCAGGCGGGCGCTGGCTGCTGCTCTATCTGGCCCTGGCGGCCGTGTGGGTGTCCGGCTACCTGGTGGTGGCCGGCTTGACCGGGGAGTCTGGCTTCCCCCTGGACGATGCGTGGATCTACCAGACCTATGCCCGCAATCTGGCCCGCACTGGCCGGTGGGAGTACGTCCCTGGGCAATCGAGCGCCGGTTCCACTGGCCCCCTGTGGACCGCCCTGCTGGCGGCCGGTTACTTGCTGCACGTTCCCTACCAGTGGTGGGCTCGCTTGCTGGGAGTGTTCTGCCTGGGTCTCAGCGGCTGGCTGGCCCACGGGCTGGCGCGGCGGGTTTTCCATGCCTGGTCGCCACCGGCTGCCGCTGTACCAGCGGCGGCGGCTGTACCAGCGGTGGGCGTACTGTGTGTCAGCGAATGGCACCTGGTATGGGCGGCCGCCAGCGGAATGGAGACCATTCTCTTTGTGGCGCTGTCCCTGGCGCTGATGATTCGTGTCGATGCCCTGTCGGTCAGTTCTCCTTCGCGGGCTTCTCATAGATGGGGTGCTGTGGGGCTGCTGGCGGGGCTGCTGGTTCTGACCCGGCCGGAGGGTGTGGTGCTGGTAGCGCTCATTGGGCTGTGGTGGCTGGCTCTGCAGCGAGGCTGGGGGATGGGCCATCGCCTGCGGTCTGCGTCGGGCTTTGCCGTTCCCTTTGCGTTGCTGATGGGCGCCTATCTGCTGCTCAACTACACGCTCGGCGGTCAGTTGTGGCCCAGCACCTACTATGCCAAGCAGACCGAGTACGCTATCCGGCTTGCGGCCCCGTTCCCCGTGCGCTTGTGGCGCGTGGTGGTGCCTCCGATGGCTGGTTTCCAGGCCCTGCTGGTGCCCGGAGTGTTCCTACTCGTCTGGCAGGGTGTTGCTGGCTACGTATCAGCGTCGGGTTCCCGACAGCCGGGGCGGGGGACAGGGGCAGATCCGGTGGGGCATCCAGGTCGGTCGCCCCGCTTTGCTCTTCCACTGACCTACGGTCTGCTGCACATCCTCCTGTACGCCTGGCGCCTGCCGGCCGACTATCAGCACGGCCGGTACCTCATTCCCGCGATTCCAGCGATCCTTCTCTGCGGCGTGGGCGGCTCGGTGCGCTGGCTGCGGCCAAATCATGCCCGTCTCTGGCGGCGGGTCATCAGCCGGAGCTGGATAGTGGCAACCGGGGCGCTAGTGGCGGCGTATCTCGTGATCGGCGCCCGAGCCTACGCCAAGGACCTGCAGATCATTCAGAGCGAGATGGTGGCGGTCGCCAACTGGCTGGCGGACAACACGGCGACTGAGGAGTGGGTGGCGGCGCACGACATTGGCGCCATCGGTTACTTTGCCGGACGGCCGATAGTGGACCTGGCCGGTCTGATCTCGCCTGAGGTGGTGCCGCTGATGGCTGATGAGGAAGCTCTGGCCGATTACGTCCTTTCCAGCCCGGCGCGCTATCTGGTGACGGCGCCTGGCTGGCCCTACGAGGCCCTGGTCGGCCGGCCGGACGTGGTCTTTCTTTTCAGCACCCGCTCTCCGTGGACCAGAGCCGAGGGACTGAACAACAGCGAGGTCTACCGTCTTCCGCACCCCTGAGGGGCATGACCAGAGGGCAGCGCGGCCAGTGCAAGAGCTGTCCTATTGACTGCCGAGTAGGTGTGGCGCCTGGGAGAGGGCTGCTTTCCCGCGACGCCGCGCCGGGCCGGGCACCTAGGGGTCGCCGCAGGCCGGCGACGGCCCGGCAGGAGTGCCGCCCGCTACGTCTCTCTGCACCTCAGATACCGCTCAAGCGACGCTCAGCGGGCGGTTGTTCTCACCCCGGCTTTTGTGGTATACTGGCGTCAGCGATCCACTTTCCGTAGGAGAGGAGATCACCTGATGAATCCGATTCGTGTTATGATTGTTGATGACCACCCCGTGTTCCGCCAGGGGGTTCGGGACATCTTGGAGACGGAGAGCGATCTCGAGGTCGTGGGCGAGGCTGCCGATGGACAGGAGGCACTGAAGCTCTCTCGCGAGCTGGCCCCCGACGTCGTGATCATGGACATCAACCTCCCCATCATGAACGGCTTGCAGGTGACCAGCCACATCAAGGCTGAGCAGGCGGAGATCAAGGTGATCATGCTCACGGGCTATGATCATGCGGAGCAGGTGTTCCATGCCTTCCGCGCCGGTGCGTCCGCCTACTGCCCCAAGGATATCATGCCGGAGAAGCTGATTGGCACCATTCGGACGGCGGTGGAGGGTTACTATATAGTAGGAGACGAAAAGCTGACCGAAAGGGGCAAGAGGGCATGGCTGGAACGGGAACTGGACACGCTGGCCGCCACGCTGGGCGCTGTTCCCGAGGACGTGTTCAAGCCTCTCTCGCCCCGCGAGACGGAGATCCTCGAGTTGGTGACCAAGGGACTGAGCAACAAGGAGATCGCCTACCGGCTGGGCATCAGCCATCAGACGGTCAAGAACCACATGACCTCCATTCTCCGCAAGCTGGACGTGGCTGACAGGACCCAGGCGGCCGTGTACGCCCTGGGCCGAGGCTGGGTGCGGCTGCAAGATACCGCCAGTTAGCGACAGAGGTAGAGAGATGAGTGAAGCCGCCTCAGCGGATGAACGTTCGCCTCTCGAATCGCTGATAGAGGAAAGCCACCACGAGAGCGAGCAGGTTCAAGCCCAGCTGAAAGAGATAGACATGCTCATTCAGCAGAGTACTGGCGAGGTGGAAAAGCTGGCGCGGCGCCACGCTCGGGCTGCCAATCACTTGCGGCACATCCAATCGAACCTGGAGACGGTGCCCCGGGAGGACATCCGGGACGCGTATGACAGCTCTCAGGCCGCCCAGCAGCGCCTCTTTACCATGCGCGGGCAATTGGAGAAGCTCCAGAGCGACCAGAAGAACATGGAGCGTTACGCGGGCCTGCTGAATCGCTTCCTGGATGTGGCGGAGGGAGGCGGCATTGGGGGCGGCGGGCGCAAGGTCTTGATCGGGGGTGAGGACGGTGATGTGCCGATCTTTGTCCGGGTGGTGGAGGCTCAGGAGACAGAACGGCGCCGTCTCTCCAGCGCCATGCACGACGGCCCCGCCCAGTCCATGACCAACTTTATTCTCCAGGCCGAGATCTGCCACCGGCTGTCCGAAAAGGACCCCGAGCAGTCGCGGGCAGAGCTGGTTGCGCTCAAGAGCGCCGCCACCGACACCTTTCAGCGAATACGCGACTTTGTCTTCGAACTCAGGCCCATGATGCTCGATGACCTCGGCGTGGTGCCCACAATACGTCGCTACGCTGAGCGATTCAAGGAAAAACACGGCGTCCCTGTCGAGGTCTCTATATCGGGCAAGGTCCGCCGCCTCGAGTCCCACGTCGAGGTCACCATCTTTCGCGTCGTGCAGGAGCTGCTGCACAACGTCCGAGACCACGCCCAGGCCTCCCAGGCGCGGGTCACGATTGACCTCGAGGACAACCTGGTGATAGCCTCGGTGGATGACAACGGCGTGGGGTTCAACGTGGAAGAGGTTGTGGCGGCCGCGCGCGAGCAGCGGACGGTTGGCCTGAGCACCATGCACGAGCGGGTCGAGATGCTGGGGGGCTCTGTGGACATGGAGAGCAATCCGGGTCAGGGGACCCGGATCGAGGTCACTATCCCCATTTCTGGCGAGTAGGACCCAGGCAAAACAAGACCCCCGTCCTATTGCTTTTCGGGCCGTGAGTTGCTAGAATGGGGCAACTGATGGGTCAGCGACCCAGCACTGTTGCTGTGTTTGTGCTGGTCAGCATCCGAGGTAGGTGTGATATGGGACGAGAACCACGGAGGGCAAGGCAGAGAGGGCAGGGCCTGGTCGAGTTTGCCCTGGTCCTGCCGATACTGCTGCTCATGGTATGGGGCGTCATGGAGTTCGGCCGCCTGCTTTACCTCTACAGCGAGGTGTCCAACGCGGCGCGGGAAGCGGTCCGCTATGGCATCGCCGGGGGCGACGATCCTACTAACCCGCGATTCAACGACTGTGAGGGCATCAGGAACACTGCTCGGGATGCTGCGGTACTCTCTGGTCTGGAAGCCGACGACGTTCAGATCAGCTATGACGATGGAGCGACGCTTATCGGCACTTGCCCGGCGAACCCGGAAGACATCGGGTTCGGCGACCGGCTGGTGGTCACGGTCACCAAGGAGATCAGCACCCTGGTCCTTTTCCAGGGCGCGGGCCCCTTCAGGCTGCAGTTCGGCACCGCCCGGACCATCCCCAAATACGGGATTCCCACTACTGGACTGGTGGGCGGTCTGGGGCGTTGCAGCCTGGCTCCGCCAGCCATGTCGTTCGAGTTTGAGCCTTACTGCAGCTACGATCATGGAGAGCCGCTGGTGCAGTTTTCTTGGGGCTCCGTGGCAGGAGCCGCGGGCTACAACCTCTACCTGGAGGGGGACCCGGAACCGCTTGCGGCCGGGCTGCCGCCGGACGTTTTTCAGTACCCCGTGCCCGATGACACCTATGTGGCGGTAGTCGCGGGCGGATACTACTATGTCAGGCCGTACGATAGTCAGGATCTGGAGTGCGTGTTCTCCAACTCGGTGGAGATCGATGTTAGCCAGTGCGTTCCGAGGGTGCTTCCGCCGAGCAACTTCGGCTACCACGACGATAATCCGCCCGGTGATTGCATCGGGCACTTCTATTGGAGTCACACCGGTGCCCTGGGCTATCGCCTCTACCAAAACGGTGTGCTGTTCGTCGATGGGATACCTGGTGCGGACCAGCGGTATCCGGCCGAAGGAATCACCGAGACTTTTGAGAGCGCGATGTATACGCTGTCCGGCTATGACGCAGGCGGCGAGGGGCCGCCAAGCGATCCGGAGCAGTTGGTATTGGGTCCGGGCTGCGGGGCGGCTGACCCTCTCATTCCGCCGACCAATCTCGCCTTTACACAGACCGTCGACGCCTGCCACGGCTATTTCACCTGGACTCCCGGATCTCCGCTCGATGCCAGGTTTGGGCTAGGCTTCGATCCCTTGGACCCTGAAGACCCTCCCTACTTTGTTGACCAAGACATCACGGCCAGGCGATTCCCGGAGGCAGCCGGGGAGGATGCTTGCTTTGCGGATGGGCGGTATTGGGTGTATGCCTACCGGCCGATTCTTGAGTGGAGCGACCCGTCAGCCCCGGTCGACCGGCTGGAGGGCTGCGACTGCGCCCTCCACCCGGTGGACATCACCTACTACTTTCACACCTCCCCCACGCCGCCGACCGGCCACGGCGACTCCCCGCCGCCGCTGACCATGGACGGAAACCCGCCCACTTCGGCGGTCCTCTACAACTACAGTGGCAGCCAGTCCAACAGGCAGGGGCGCGAGGTCAAGAGCGGAGGGGTCAGCCCCCCCTCGGGAGACGAGGATAGGTATCTGGCATGGACCGTGGACCTGGCCAACCAGCTTACCATCGTAGAGGGTACCGCGCAGGTGACGCTGTGGGGCAACAACCCCTCGAATGTGGAGCTCATGTCCGCTGTCGCACTGCTTGTCAGGGTGGATGGGAGCTGGAAAACGCTCGGCGGTTCGGCCGCTATCTGGCCCCGGGTCACGCCGGCCGCCGGCAGCTGGGACCAACGCGTCGTCTCTGTGCCGGTGCAGGAGACTGCCATTCCGGCGGGCAGCCGGCTGATGGTCTGGGTCACCGTCCCGTCCGGCTCGGCAGGGAAGAGGCTGAGCCTGGCCTACGATACCGTGTCGTACCCCAGCGGTCTAGAGTTGACAGGAGCGTGGGGACCATGAGAAAGAAAAAGTCGGTGAGGAGAGAAACCGGTCAGAGCCTGGTCGAGTTCGCCGCGTTCCTGACAGTCTTGATGATCGTCATTGCCATGGTGTTGGACCTGGGGCGGGCCTTCTTTTACCTGGTGGCTATCGAGAACGCGGCCGGGGAGGGAGTGCTGTTTGCCTCCTACCATCCCACCTGGATCACGGCCGGCGACGTCCCGACGGGCACGTTGGAAGTTGACCCCGCGATTGACAACATCACCTACCGTGCGCTGAATGAGAGTTCCCCTGGAGGGCTGGTCGATCTGCAGAACTCACCGGTGGAGGTGATAGTATCGTATGGCGAGGGCGTGGTGGTGGGTGCGCCCATCACCGTTACCGTGTGGTACAGCCACACGCTGCTTACCCCTTTCGGCAACCTGGTGGTGGGCAGCGACACGCTGCCGTTGCGGGCGAGCGCCAATCAGATCATTGTGCATTTGGATGACTAGGGCGGGCCGGACGTGGAAGGAGGCTGTGAGATGAACGAATCGAGGCGAACAGAAGCAGGACAGGCGGCCGTGCTGCTGGCGCTGGTGTTCTTGGGCATGCTGGCGTTTGCTGCCCTGGCAATTGACGGGGGCAATGCCTACTTCCAGCGGCGCAATGCCCAGAACGCAGCCGACGGCGCGGTGATTGCCGGCGCCCGGGAGATGCACCGGGTAATGAAAGGGCGCCCCGAGGAGGTCCCCTATTACATGACGGCCGAGGATTGGGTGCGGTACTCTATCAATGACGTCGCCCAGCGCAACGGCGTCCCGGACCCCGAGGTCATGTCGGAGACGGTGAACAGCAACGTCGTAGCCTGGTTCCTCAACAACGACGGTGTACCCATCACTATCACCTTGCCGACCGGGGTTGACAGGTGGATGGTGGGCAACGGGTACGGGATACCGGGCAACGCACGGGGGATCGCATCCGAGGTAACCATCCCCTTCAGCAGCTTTCTCGCTGGCCTGATCGGCCGGCCGCGCATGGCGGCCAGCGCCTACGCCTCGGCCATCGACCGCGACCGCTACTGGCTGGGTGGGTTCGCTCTCTGGGCCGATGGGGACTGCGGCTTGAACACCGCAAGTGTGCAGCCCTCAACCGGCCGTATAGATGGGGGGCTGCACTCAAACGGGGGGTTCAACCTGGGCGGCGGCGGCGGCGGCGGCAGCTACTTTACGGGAACGGTAGAGAACGCTTGCGGGGAAAACTTTAACAGGAGCACACATACCGAGTTCTTTGACCCGCCTGAGCCCGAGAACCCGAGTTGTACCGCCCCAGAGCGGCTGCCCCCGCTCTTTGAGGACGGCATCGCCGGTTTCATGCCTGGAGGCAGGTATGCGGTAGCCGCAGGCGGCTACTACTTTGACTACTCAATGGCCACCGAAGCGGTGCCGCTTGACATCGGGTCCATCGCGGAGTTGGGTCTCGCGGGGCTCTACTACTCACCTTATGGCTTTGATATAGGTGGCTCCAACTCTGGCTCGAACCCCATTACTCTTACGCTGGTCAGTTCGGGGCCCATCGAGTTCGCCGGTTCATCGACCTTTCTCCGTCCCTTCGTTCCTTTCGACGTGGACGTACTGGCGTCAATCACTCCCCCCTTCGAAGAGGGTCAGCTGCTGCTGTACACGACCTCGGACCCTGCCTACTCAAGCGGCTGCGGCAATCCTTGCGCTTGCACGGCAGTCAAGATTGTCGGCAGCAGTCTCAACTGGGAGGGCGTGATCTATGCGCCCAATGGTA
>JAUVHW010000156.1 GCA_030593075.1 Ardenticatenales bacterium | reverse complement strand
AGCCGTCTGGTTTCGTCTGGCACCCAGTGGACACTGACGTCTTCCCGCAAGGGCACGTCTGTGACTCGGATGACATGTTTGATGGTGGTGGAACGCACCTGGTGGTCGCTGTGGCGCCGGACTCTGGCTTGGAGGGCACTGCGCACCTTGCCCTTCGTGGTGAGGTTCCCGTAGACCGAGATGTGCACAATGCGATCTTGCAGCCAGCGATAGGGTGCTTTGACCTTGCCGTTTGCCTTGGGGAGAGCGGATAGCACACGTCCACACCTAGCAGGCGCATCGTTTTGCGCCACTGGATATCCACACCGGCGGCGGCAGCAGCTCTATGGGCGGTTGAAGAAGCATTGTGGCTTCCAAGGACCGGCGTTTTGCCTTTGCCCACGATGCCAGGGAGCCGGCGGGCCTCGGACCCCACCTGCCGGTGGATAAGCCGTAGTCGCCGGTGTCCGGATAGCCTCTCCAGATCGCGGCCTGCCCAAGTCAACCGGTCAACAGATTACCTCCTCCCCGCGAAGGAGTGTTCAAATACCCGCCCTTGTCCTTTCAGCCCTCTCATCCGCCTAATGGCGGGGAGGAAGCAAGCCAAATCGCTCTAGCGATAGACCTGCCGGTGCACTACAATGAATCTATCTGATCGAGAAGGAGTCGACCAAATGTCGAAAGAAGTTCTAGCGGCCAGTCAAACTCGGGTTAGTCGGAGGGATCTCCTGCGCTTGGGAGGGAGCAGTATTGTTGCCCTCCTCGCCGGTGGAGGCGTGTCTGGCCTGTTGAGTGGATGCGCGATTCCCTTGCCACCTGCACCGCTCGCAAAGGACGCGGCTACGCCCGCATTCAGCTTCATCCCTGAAGTGGAGATCGCCCTGAAAGCCGCGCTTCGCGAGGTTCAGATCTTCCCGGGCAAGGCAACACGTGTCTGGACCTATCAAGGGGAGGTGCTGAAGGGGGATGCCAGTACGATACAGGATCTGCCGGGGTCGTATCTGGGACCCATCTTGCGTGTTCGCAAGGGACAAAAGGTTCGCGTTCATTTCACCAACGAGCTCCCCGAATCCTCCATCGTGCACTGGCACGGTCTGCACGTGCCACAAGAGGCAGACGGACATCCGCGCCTGGCGATCGGCAGCGGCGAGACGTACATCTATGAATTCGAGGTAGCCAACCGGGCAGGCACGTATTGGTACCACCCCCACCCCCATGGGCGCACCGGGCCACAGGTGTACCATGGCCTGGCCGGAGTGCTGCTGGTGTCCGATGAAGAGGAAGCCGCCGTTGGCTTGCCTGCTGGAGAACACGACATTCCACTGGTGATTCAGGATCGATCTTTTGGTACCGACAACCAGTTGCACTACCTCGGCAACGGGATGATGGACCGGATGATGGGGTTCGTCGGCGATCGCATCCTGGTCAACGGACAGCCCGATTTCACCCTGCCAGTGACGACGCGGGCCTACCGGCTCCGTTTCCTCAACGGCTCCAACTCGCGTACCTACAAGCTGGGATGGCACGACGGCTCGCCACTGACCATCATCGCGACGGACGGTGGTCTGTTGGAGAAGGCGGTGCAGCGCGATTACGTGGTAATTGGTCCCGGCGAGCGGATCGAGTTGTGGGCCGATTTCCACGGACATCCCGTAGGCACCGAACTCCGCCTGCAAAGCCTGCCCTTTTTCGGTGCGGAGGCCGGCGCGATGATGGGCCAGGGAAGGATGATGGACAGCTTCTCTGCACTGCCCAATGGCGCCGAATTCACCGTGCTTCGGGCGCGCATCGATCGAGAGGCGACCGAAACCTTGACCTTGCCGGAGCGGCTTTCTACGATTCACTTTCACCAACCGGAAGATGCTGTCAATCGAGAAAAGCCCCGTACATTCGACATTGTCATGCAGCGTATGTCTTGGTTGTTGAACGGGCGGGCTTTCGAGATGGAAGGTGTCACCCGAAACGAAGTGGTCAAACTGGGCGACCTGGAAGTGTGGGAGTTTGTCAATCAGCGAGGGCCCATGAGCATGATCCACCCGATGCACGTCCACAATGTGCAATTCCAGGTGCTGGAACGGCAGATACTCCCCGCATTGGCCGACCAATGGGAAACCGTGCGTGCTGGATATGTGGATGAAGGCTGGAAGGACACAATACTGCTGATGCCTGGCGAACGCGTCAAGCTGCTGATGAAGTTCGAGGACTATGCCGGGCTGTACTTGTATCACTGCCACAACCTAGAGCACGAAGACCTGGGGTTGATGCGTAACTATCGAGTAGAAGCGTGACTCAGGGCGATCCAGCGTTTCTGGCACTCGCTTGCCAGCGACAGGCGAGGCCGCTGGAGCGTTCTTCTCAGACGCGACTGGACTTCCCGCGCACATTATGATAGAATCTCGTCATAATAATAGACGTAATGTATCGAGGAGACAGACATGGTTAGCAAGACATTCACCGTACCCAACATTAGCTGCGGCCACTGCACCCACACCATCAACATGGAGCTGAGCGACCTGCCCGGCGTCCAGAGCGTGCGAGCCGACGTGGCCTCCAAGCAGGTGACCGTCGAATGGGAGGATCCCGCCAGCTGGGAGGGCATCAAGGCCCTGCTGGCCGAGATCAACTACCCGGTGGCGGACTAGCGGGCGAGACCGGTCCACCCGATTCCCATTCCCCAATCTGCCAATGTCCCAGATGCAATCAAGCCAACTCACCCTCCCTGTGATCGGCATGACCTGCGCCAACTGTGCCGTGACCATCGAGCGCAACACCAAGAAGGTGGACGGGGTCAGCGAGGCGGCCGTCAACCTGGCCAGCGAAAAGGTGACCGTGATCTACGACCCGGCCGTCGCCTCTCCCCAGGCCGTGATCGAGCGCATCGAGCGGGCGGGTTACCAGGTGCCCACTGCTAACCTGGAGCTGTCGATTACCGGCAGAGACGAACCTCAGGGCGGAGCCGGCGCTGGCCATGCTGCCACAGCGGCCCTGAGTGAACTGCCCGGTGTCTTGGAAGCGGCCGTCAACCTGGCGACCGAAAAGGCAACCGTCCGCTATATTCCGGGGGCCGTGAGCCGGCCGGACTTGGTCACCGCTCTCCAGCGGGCTGGCTACGCCGTGGTGGAGGCCGATTCGGAAGCCGAGCTGGTGGACGCCGAAAAGGAGGCCCGCGAGCGGGAGGTCCGCGACCAGACCCGCAAGCTCTGGGTTGGCGTCGCTTTCACCCTGCCGCTCTTTCTGTTGAGCATGGCCCGCGATTTCGGCCTGCTGGGCGCCTGGGCCCATGCCTCCTGGGTCAACGTTCTCTTCTGGGCGCTGGCCACGCCGGTCCAGTTCTACACCGGCCGGGACTATTACGTGGGCGGATTCAAGAGCCTGCGCAACCGGTCAGCCAACATGGACGTGCTGGTGGCGCTGGGCTCCTCGGTAGCCTATCTCTACTCGGTGGCCGTGGCCCTGGGCGGGCTGGAGGGGCACGTCTACTTTGAGACCTCGGCCGCTATCATCACCCTGATCAAGGTAGGCAAGCTGCTGGAGGCCCTCGCCAAGGGCAAGACCAGCGAGGCCATCAAGGCGCTGATGGGGCTTCAGGCCCGGACCGCCCGCGTGGAGCGGGACGGAGTCGAGATGGACATCCCCACCGACCAGGTCCTGGTCGGCGACCGGGTCATCGTCCGGCCGGGGGAAAAGATACCGGTGGATGGCACTGTCATCAGCGGCCGCTCGGCCGTGGATGAATCGATGCTGACCGGCGAGAGCCTGCCGGTGGACAAGAAGGTGGGCGACACGGTGATCGGGGCCACCCTCAACAAGAACGGGACGCTCAAGTTCGAGGCCACCAAAGTCGGCCGGGACACCGCGCTGGCGCAGATCATCCGCCTGGTTGAGGAAGCCCAGGGATCCAAAGCCCCCATCCAGGCGCTGGCGGATCGGGTCTCGGCCGTCTTTGTGCCCGCCATCATTGGCATTGCCGCGCTGGTCTTCTTCGTTTGGCTGGCCGGCGGCGCCGGTTTCACCGCCGCGCTGGTGCGGCTCGTGGCGGTGCTGGTCATCGCCTGCCCCTGCGCGCTGGGCCTGGCTACACCCACCGCCATCGTCGTCGGCACCGGAAAGGGCGCCCGCAACGGCATCCTCTTTCGGAGCAGCGCCGCGCTGCAGCGGGCTCATGAGCTGGATGCAGTGGTGCTGGACAAGACGGGCACCATCACTCAGGGCGAGCCGGCCGTCACCGACGTGGTGATAGCCGAGGGCTGGACAGCCAAAGAGGCGCTGAGACTAGCCGCGTCGGCCGAGCGAGGCTCCGAGCATCCGCTGGGGGAGGCCATCGTGCAGCGGGCTCAGGAAGAGGGGCTGGAGCTAGCCGAGCCGGCCCGCTTTCGTGCTATCGCCGGTCACGGCGTTGCAGCCGAGGTGGAGGGGCGAGCGGTCCTCGTGGGCAACCGGCGGCTGATGGAGAGCGAGGGCGCGCTACTCAACGGCTTGCAGGACGCGGCCGAGCGGCTGGAGAGCGAGGGCAAGACGACCATGTGGCTGGCGGCCGACGGGAGGGCCATTGCGGTCATCGGCGTGGCGGACACCCTCAAAGAAGGATCAGGTGAGGCCATCGACCAGCTCAAGGCGTTGGGCCTGCAGGTCATCATGATGACCGGGGACAACCCGACCACCGCCCAGGCCATCGCGCAGCAGGTAGGCGTGGACCGGGTGCTGGCTCAGGTGCTGCCCGGAGAGAAATCGGCCAAAGTTGCCCGGCTTCAAGAGGGCGCTCCTCCCCTGCGGGTCGGCATGGTGGGGGACGGTATCAACGATGCCCCGGCGCTGGCCCAGGCGGACGTGGGGATCGCTATCGGCACCGGAGCGGACGTGGCGATGGAGACGGCCGGGATCACCCTGATCAGTGGCGACCTGCGCGGGGTCCCCCGCGCCATTGCTCTGAGCCAGGCGACCATGCGGGTCATCAAGCAGAATCTATTCTGGGCCTTTGGCTACAACGTGCTGCTGGTGCCTCTGGCGGCCGGCGTGCTGGCCCTCTTTCCTGGACTGCCCATCTACCTGCGAGAGCTGCACCCGGTGGCGGCCGCGCTGGCCATGGCCTTCAGCTCGGTCAGCGTGGTGAGCAACAGCCTGCGCCTGCGCCGGGTGAAGGTACCGTAGGCGCTTCCGCGGTCGCGGCTTCACTGGCCAGGACACTACAACGAATCGTGAAAGAAGCGAACTCACGCCGGGGCATTCGTTCCATTCTCAATTCGCTGTAGCGTATTCTCGTGCCACCCCAGGCCACCGTCCTCTACTTACGCTGCCCAACCCGCCCCGAGCTTGCCATAACAAACGCGCTCAGAGGCCCGCTAGCGGTTCCAAGGTATCGCGACACCTGCTGCCAGCAGGCCAGTCGGAGAGATCCGGGCCGGTTTCGCTCTTACGCGCCCCACATCGAGGGCCGGTGCCCCTGCCCGGTGCCTTGGGTCTCTTCCAGCCACTCTTCCAGGTCCGCCACCAGTCCTTCATCTGCCAGTTGCTGCTCACAGCTGGGGTCCGACCTGGCGGCCTCGCGCGCCAGCCTAGTGCGGTCGATTCCGCGCAGCTTCTCTTCGGCCGCTTCCTGAATGGCCCGGCTGCGGCTCGGGAAACGACGCTCCCTCGCCAGCCGATCCAACCGCTTCAGCAACTGGTCATCCACCCTGATAGTGATCTCTGATTCGCTCACGGCCGCCTCCGGTGTGATAGGCAATCGCGCCATGGTTATTCGTGCCAATCCTGGCGGCGCGGAGCTCGGCCCCCGGGAGCTTCATCCCGCTGGATCCCGCAACCAGATGCCGGCCGCCTCCGGGTGATCCTGCCTCGGTACGAGCGTGATGGCATCGTTTGGGCACACCGCCCGGCACACACCGCATCCAAAACACCGGGTGGGATCGATGTGCACCTTGGAGAGCGCAGACGAGTAGAACACGGCCCCGAACTGGCACTGGCTCATACAGGACTTGCATCCGGTGCACAGGTCCCAATCCGTCTGGCAGACGTATTCGGCACGGAAGAAACGCGGCGATCCTCGCATCTCAATGTACCCCTTGTACGACATGCAGTCGCGATCGCAGTTGCATATGATGAAGGAATAGGGCGTGATTGCGGTCCAGATGGTGTGCACCAGCCCCTCTTCGTCAAAGTCGTGGAGGATTCTCATGGCCTCCTGCTTCTCAAGCACCTCCAGGCACGAAGCGGCATCCGGGAACTTGCCCAGTATGCCGAGCTTGTCTACCCCAAAGCCAAAGCAATATCGTTTGTCTGCCTTCCCCGTCGTGACGAACCGGCAGCCGCAGGGCATTCTCGTGACCGAGTCCACGATCTGTATGACTTGCTCGACGTCCTCGATGGGCAGTACTTGACCGAACTCCTCGGCCTTCCTACGGGCCAGGACCTCCTCTTCGCTGGGCTGAACCGCCGGCTCATGGCCAGGCGAGGGCCCTGCCTGTGACGCCTCCGGCGGGTGCGCCCCGATACCGGCCGGAATGATGAACTCCTCGTAGTATCGCTGGATCCACTCGAGACGGGTCGTGGCCCCGGCCATTTCCTTCTCCGGCGATGAGAGCTGCTCGTGCAACAACACGTCAGAGTAGTTCTTCATCTGCAGGTACCACTTTTTTCCCTCCCCGTGTTCGGTGCAGAATTCGCACATCTTGATCTCCCTTGGGTGCAACAGTGGGTGCGCAGAATCGCCGAGCAGGTTCGCGGCCGCATCCCGAAGGACCGGACAGCCGCTTGGTCCACCCGGCCTAGCCCTCCTCGCTGCCCGCCATCTCCTGTGCCTTCTCTCTCAGCTCGGTCAGCAGCGCCTCCAGACGAGCCGTCTCCACTTCGCTCAGGCAGTCCCACGGGGCGAAGAAAAGGCGGTCGGTCTCCTCTTCAGCCTCTTCTCGGACCCGCTTGCCTTCGGCGGTCACCTTGAAAACACCGCTCTCCTCGACCAACCATCCGCGCTCTGCCAGGTCCTGCATCGCCCCGGCATAGTCCTCGGCCGAATACAGCCGGTAGGGCAGCTTTTCCGCCAACTCCTCCGCCGTGCCCGCTTCGCCGAGCCAGACGAAGGTCAGCGCCTCCCAGGCGCGGCCGTCCACACCGTACGGCCGCCACGCGCCCGTGTGGGCGTCGTCCCGGAAGAAGTAGAGATCGGTCAGATACTGATCCGCCCTCACCGCTCCCGGAGTCTCTTCTCCGGGATCAGTCAGGCGGCTGCAGCCGATGGCGAGCTTGTCCCCCGGTTTCGGGGCCTCCAGGGTCGCCTCCACCAAACGATAGAGCACGTTGTTGAGCTCGTCCATCTTGCCAGCTGGGAGCGGCTCGGCTGCTCCCAGGCTCTGATGGGCGGCCGTGAAAATGCCTTCCAGCGCCTCGCTTCCCTGGTCCGTCAGCCGGTAGGCGTCCTCGCCCACCCTTTCCAGCAGTTCCAGCCCGGCAAGCTTTTCCAGGCCGTCCGAGTGCCGCTCCCGGGCCGAATAGGGGGCCATCGCGTGGCTGTGCTCGACTGTGAGAGGCGCCGGCTCGCAGTGGCGGGCCCGCATCAAGCTGTACCAGTCATCGGGCGCTCCCGAGTCCTGGATGGCTTTCTGCATCGCCTCCCGGTAGAACGGCCCAAAGGCCTGCATGGCCTCCTGCGCCAGGGTCCACAGTTGCTTTCGGTCACTCATCATTCTCTCCTTACATGCTGCAATTGGTCCACCACGTCATCGGACGGCCGGATCCGGTAGACGGCCCCGGTGTCGGCCGGGACATCTACCTACCCACTACCCGCTGCCTAATCGGATGGTTCGCCGCCGACCACCATCAGGTGCCTCTGAAAGGTATCCCCGGAGCATGTCGCGGCCGGCTCCTGGCTCGCACGCTCGGCGCTCATGGCGCACCCTCCATCTGATCCAGCCAGGCGCGAATGCCCGGAACATGCTGCTGATAGTGAATGTACGAATCGTCGGCTATGCACTTGAAGAGCGGCCGGGCCTGTTTCCAGCGGGGCGCCACGAACCACTCGGTCCGGGCCGGGTCGGTCAGCTCTTCCTCGGATAACGCCTCGACCAGTCCCAGCAGCCGCTGAAAGACCTGCTCTGACTCCTGCAGAACCTCTGCCAGCGGCCGGTCCCGGTTCCGCGCAAAGATGATGGCATTGCGATGATCCACGTCTGGATGATCCAGGTCGGAGAAGACCAATGACTCGCCGCGCGCGGCCCCTTCCAGCCACACCACCAACCCCCGCTCGTAGGCCGTCAGGTGGGCGACGATGTCCTTCAAGGACCAGTCGCCGGCCGCGCCGGACTGCACCATCTGCGCTTCGCCGACTCCTGCCAGCAGCGCCTCCCACCGCTCTCGTTCCGACCGCATGGTCTCGAGGAACTTGAGCTTGCTGACAGTATCATCCATACCTAGACAGGT
>JAUVHW010000028.1 GCA_030593075.1 Ardenticatenales bacterium | reverse complement strand
CTCTACCAGTTCGTCGCCAGCTCCTGATCCGCCGGAGGCCCAGGCTGCCATACTGTGCTCGCGAATCAACTCGTGCATCTCCTGCCGGTCGGCCCCCGCCCGGACCAGTTCCATGAGCAACCGCTCGGTGGCGGCAAAGGCGCCGTACAAGTCTAGGTTGCGCGCCACGGCCGCTTCGTCCACCTGCAGCTCGCGCACCACCCGCGTGGCGCGGGACAACAGCTCATCGGCCGCCAGGAACCCCTGCGGCAGGACCACCCGGCGGTTGGCCAGGTCATCCAGGGTCCGCTCCAGCAGCGAGTGAGCCGCGTTGTCCCAGGCCACCCGAGGCAGCGAGGCCACAAGACGGGCCAGGCTGTTCATGTTCTCGGCATTCACGGGATTGCGCTTGAACGGCATGGCAGACGACCCGACCTGCTTGCGGCCGAACGGTTCAGCCCACTCCCCCACCAGCGGGGACTGGAGCAAACGCACGTCAAAGGCAAGCTTGTAGAGGCTGCCTGCCAGCCCCGCCAGCGCGTTCAGAACCAGCCAGTCCTGCTTTCTCGGGTAGGTCTGAGTGGTGACCGGGAAGGCCTCCAGGCCGAGAGCCTTCATGGCGCGCGCTTCCAGCTCGGCCGCTGACATCCCGCATCCGGCCAACAGCTCGGCGAAGGAGGCAGAGGTGCCCACCGCACCCTTGAAGCCCTTGCCCCGAATCCCGTCCCGGACCCGGCGCAGCTCGGCCCAATCGAGCATCAGGTCCTGGCCGTACTGCGCCAGCCGATAACCAACTGTGGTTGGCTCGGCCGGCTGCAAGTGGGTAAAGGCCATGGCTGCCGTGTCTGCCCAGCGCTCGATCTGCCGTGCCAGCGTCTCCAGCAGCGCCGCCAGCCGATCCAGCACCAGGTCCAGCGACCCGCGTATCCGCAGGGCGTCGGCATTGTCCTCCACGTCCGCGCTGGTGGCACCCAGGTGAATGATCCCCCCACCTACCAGACACTGCTCGGCAAAGACGCGAATCTCAGCCATCTTGTCGTGGTGGATTTCGGCCTCTATCGCGTGGGCCCGGTCGACGTCGACCGAGTCCGCGTGAGCCCGCAGGTCCTCCACCTGCTCGGCGCTCACCAGCCCTGCGGCCTGCTGGGCCTCAGCCAGCGCCACCCAGATTCGCCGCCACAAGCGCCGCTTGTGCTCTTCGGACCACAGTGTGCGCATCTCAGCCGTGCCGTAGCGCCAGGAGAAGGGCGAGAGAAAGGTGTCGTGCGAGAAGCTGTCTGCCATAGAGCCAGTATAGCACCGGGAGGGGTAAATTGCCAGTCTCTGCTGTGCGGTGTCTAGGACAGGCTAGGCCCGTCAGCTAGAGCGAGGTCCAGCCATCTGGTGTAGGGCTAGACGGCTGCCGGCCGGCTGAGGGCATCCAGCTGACGCACTGCGCCCAGAGAGGCCAGAACGAGAATCTTGTTGCCAGCTCCTATGCGGAGGTTGGGGGCAGGGTGCAGATCAGAGGTTGCACCGCTCTGATAGCAGACCACAGAGAGGTCCAGCTCGGTCTCCAGTCTCTCCAGGGACCAGCCGATCAGAGTCGAGTCGGGCTCGACTGTGGACTCGCCGAGGATTAGCAGGTCGTCACCCAGGTAGAAAGAGTGCTTGACGTTCACCCGCATTGCAGCGGCGGCAAAGATAGGGGCGGCTAGCGCCGAGGTGCTAAAGGCAGTGTGAATCCCGAAACCCTTCTCCACCCGCCTAGCAAGTTCAGCGTCAAACATGCGCATGACGACCTTGACACCCGAGTTTAGTTGGCGCGCGTCCAGCGCGATGTCCAGATTGGCCAACTCGTCGTCAGTGCAAGGGATGATGGCATCGGCCCGCTCGACTCCTGCCTGGGCAAGACTCGCCGAGCGCCGCGCGTTGGCAATGATGACCGGTATGCCTAGCTGCTCTGCCCTCTCCACAAAGCGTCCCTCCGGGTTGCGCTCGATGGCAACCACCTCCCGGTCAAACCTGAGCAACTCCAAGGCCACCCTGTAGCCCACCCTTCCGATGCCGCAGACGATCACGTGATTACTAAAAGTTGAGGCCATAGCTGCCTGCCATTTCTGTCCCCGAGCCTGCTTGTTTACTAGTGCTGCGCCGAAGCGCAGGACTCCGTCAGCCACAACTGCCAATCCCAGAATCGGAAGCAGGAAGAAGGGGAGCTGCAGGTACCATTCCTGTGGAAAGGGCAGCAGAGTCTCAAAGAAGATGAGCGCGAACGCCACGTGGATGGCCTCAGCGAAGCTCGGGTGCCGGCCGGTGCCGGGAATGACGTACCACAAGTGGAAAACCAATCCCCCGGCGACGACGAGCATCACAAAGAGAAGAAGAGACCTTCTGGACTCCTGCAGAAGGACGTGCGCGTCCCGGAGCTGGGCGCGCACGGTGCGCCACAGTCTGTGTCTCACGCCAGTGCTGCCCTGGAAATCAATGACCCCTGGCAGGAGCTCTCCTAGCCTCCGCTCACCACGCCCACCCCGTTCACGATACCAGCTCTCTCTGCTTCCAGAGCCGCTCAGGGCGTTAAGGATAGATCAGCCCGCGCAAGCGTGTCGCTGCTAACACTCGCTGTAGGCGCAGTTGTAGCATTTGCGGCACCCCTCTTCGCGAACCACGGCCGCCTGGCCGCAGTCGGGGCAGAGATCGCCTATCCTCAACTCCATCTGCCCCGGCGCCGGGCCGCCGCTTTCCAGAGTGATCCCCTCGGGCTGACCCTCCTCCAGGTAGTCGTTGAGGCACTGCGCGATGCCGTCCGGCAGCGAGAGCACCCGGTTGGGGCCAAAGCCAAGCGAACGGCCGCCGCCGATCCCCGCCAACTGCTGAACCACTTCTGCCAACCGTTCGCGGGGAGCAACCGGGGAGGCGAGCCGAAGACTGAGGGAGATCAGCCGGCCCATGGCCTCCGACACCGCGTTGGTCTCCGAGCCTGCCTTGGATGCGTGGATGAAAACCTCGAAGGGCTGGTTCCCCCCGTTCTCGTTCACCGTGATGTGGGTGGTGCCCGATGGCGTACCGATGCGATAGGTCTTGCCGGGCAGTAGGCGCGGCCGGGGTTTTTTTGTCTCCGGCCACAACGGGACCGCTTCGCCGGCGCTGGAGGCCGCCTTTTTCGTCTCCAGCACCACTCGCTCGCGGGAGCCAGTGACATAGATCGTCAGACCCTTGCATCCCAGCTCCCAGGCCAGCTCGTACGCATCCTGCACCTCTTGCACCGTTGTTCCGGCCGGAGCGTTTATGGTCTTGGAGATGCAGTTATCCACAAACACCTGAAGCGCCGCCTGCATCCGAACGTGCTCCTCAATGCTCAGATCGCGCGCAACGACAAAGGTGTGACGGATTCCCTCTGGCAACTCATCAATGTCCTGGCAGCTACCGGTCTGAATCACCCGCTCGATGATCCGGTCTTTAGTCGCTTCATCCAGATCCGCGCGGTCCAAAGCCGCCATAAAGAGCGGACTGGTGTAGGTCAGTTCCAGGTCCTTGCCGTTGTCATTGACGTGGCGAACGTACGCCAGCGCAAAAACGGGTTCACAACCGTAGGCCTCGCACCCTGCCACTGTTGCTATAGTACCGGTGGGTGCGATGGTGGTCTGCGCCGCATTGCGAATTCCGTGCCGCTTGATTCCAGCGATGACTCCTTCCCAGTCGAGGGCCGGCCGACCCCAATCCCGGCTGTAGGGCAAAAGTGGGCCAGTTGGCGTCCAGGCCAGGTTGTCGGGGTCGAACCGGCTGCCCGCGATGGCAGTAAAAGGACCTCTCTCCCCGGCCAACTCGACGCTGGTCGCCATGGCATGATAGCGTACAAACTCCATCACCTGGCCGCCGAACTCTTGAGCCTCACTGCTCCCATAGCGGATGCCCAGCTGGTACATCATGTCGCCCAGTCCCATGATTCCCAGCCCGATGCGCCGGGCTCGCATGGCCGCCTCTCGGAGCTGTGGCACTGCGGGAACATAGTTGTTCGCGTCTACCACGTCGTCCAGGAAGCGGGTAGACTCCTGGACGCTCCGCTGCAGCAGAGGCCAGTCCACAGCCCACTCGCCGCTCTCACCGGTGCACACGTGCCGGGCCATGTTGATCGAGCCCAGACAGCAGTTCTCGTAGGGGCCAAGCGCCTGCTCGCCGCAGTTGTGGGCAACCAGCCCGTTGGCAATCAGGCTGTGGGTCGCCGGTTCGGTCAGGTCGTACACGTCAGCCCGGCC
The DNA here is from genome assembly GCA_030593075.1 of Ardenticatenales bacterium. Taxonomy (GTDB): domain Bacteria; phylum Chloroflexota; class Anaerolineae; order Promineifilales; family UBA4811; genus JAUVHW01. The sequence goes on along the minus strand of JAUVHW010000028.1, from coordinate 21,311 downwards.
GGCCTCTACCACACTCGCCACTCTGTCCGCAAAGGTCTCCCGCTGCGCCGGCCGGCCCGCCGCTGCAATCGATTCCAGCAACTGGCGCTGCTTCTCGTCGCCCAGAAAACCGATCAACTCAGCGAATCTCTCCCGGCTCGACCCCGCGATCACCAATTCGTGCCGGATCTCCCGACTGCGGTTCACGCCCGTGCCGGTATGACCTACCGGAGTTCGGCGAATGCTGGAGAGGATGCCAAAGTTGCTGAGCAGCAGTTGCACCTCAGAGAGCAGCACCGGCGAGGGACTCGGCAGGCAGACCACGGAGCCTCCCTGATGTTGCACCGAGCCAGCGGAAGAGAAAAGGCCCTGCAGCAAGCCCACCACAGCCTCGCGCGGCGCCTTCCAGAGCGCATGCGGGATTCGTTGCTCGCCATCCGGGAGCGGCGCAACCCCCAGCGACAGAAAGAACTCCGCTGGCAGCCGGCCGTAGAGCAGCTGCCAACCATCCCCGCGCCGTGAAAGCTCAGCGGGGCCAAACCACTCCCGCATGATTCCGTGCACCAACTCCAGAGGAGAGGCGTCAGAGAAGGTAATGCCCACACCGCCCCTGGCATCTGGCCTCAACCAGCTATCAGTCAGGAGCCAGCCCACGACTACCCCCAGTCCATGAGACCACCGGTCTGGTAATCTGGCATCGCGGGGGAGAGAACCACGGCCCGCTGCCGACCGGCCGTTGCCTCCTCCCCCACCGCTCTCCATCTCTGCCAGGGCTGACTGCACCCACTCGACGTTGGGCAGACGGGCCTCTTGGCCCCACGCCCCTTCGGCCGACTGCAGCAGCAACTCGTCTCCCGGCTTCAGCTCCTGTAGGGCCACGTAACCCCGGCCCGGGGTGAGGAAACGATGATCGGGCGTAGCAGTGACGGTGAAGCCCCTCTGCGTAGTGAGACGCAGAACCGCAGCCTTTCGACGGGTCAGCCAGGCCGGAGTGCTGGGTCGAAACGCCACCCCGCCGACCTCCGCCGACGGCACACCTGCACCGCCGCAAGGCGCGCTATAGGGCGCCCGGTTGTCCGTCGCCACCCGCAGCGGCGCGCCAAGACCAGCCATCTCCTCGATTGTCAGCAGGCCGCACTCGGTGGCTATTCTCGTTTCACCCACAAAACAGGGATTGGTGGCCTCTAGTTCGTAGAGGTGCGGCACCGGGTTGTCCCGGTTAATGGCATCCAGAAACAGTACCCCAGGCTCTCCGTTGTGATGAGCCTGCCGCGCAATCTTGCCAAACATCTCCCGCGCAGGCATCCGGTGATAGGTCCGCACAGGCAGTCCGGCTCTTTCTGCCTGGTTGATGGTGCCCTGAAACGAAGTGTAAGCCGGATGCTCCACATCGGGGAAGCACAGCTCCCAGATCTCGTCACCCCGCACGGCCTGCATGAAGGCGTCGGTGACCCCCACCGAGATGTTGAAATTGCTGACAGAGTTCTCGTCCGTCTTGCAGGTGACAAACTCCCTGATATCCGGGTGGTCCACGCGAAGGACGGCCATGTTGGCTCCGCGCCGCACGCCGCCCTGGGCAATTACGCCAAAGGCCTGGTCGTAGACCCGCAGAAAGCCGACCGGCCCTGTCGCCTCACCGGAGCTGGAGTGAACCAGTGATCCCCGGGGCCGGAGCCGCGAGAATGAGAAGCCGTTACCTCCACCCGTCTGCTGGATGAGCGCCGCATCTTTCAGCGTCTGGAAGATGCCGGCGTCTGCGCGGCCCATGTCGTCCTCCACGGGAAGCACAAAACAGGCCGCCAACTGCGCCAGAGGTGTGCCCGCGCCGGTAAAAGTAGGGCTGTTGGGGAAGAAACGGAACTCGGTCAGCAGCCGGTAGAACACCCCCTCCTGAACAGCAGAATCGCCGCCCAACGTGTCCTCGACCAACGCGATGTGGTGCGCCACGCGGCGGAACATCCCCTTGGGTTCCTCGACTGGCTTGCCATCCGTGCCCCGGCGCAAATAGCGTCGCTCCAGAACGGCGCGCCCATTGTCCGTTATGGGTATTTGGAGTCCACCCGCGTCAGCCAAGATCGCTTCCTTAGCGTCAAGCATTGACCCACCTCAAAGGGCGCCCTACGCCAGGCTATTCCCCTGCCAACAGCCTGTCGATCTCATCGCGCACGCTGACTAGATCATCCAGTTTGAGATAGACGATGGCGTAACGAATATAGGCGATCTGGTCCAGTTCCTTCAGGCCAGCCACCACTCTATCGCCGACCACTCGGCTGGGTATCTCTAGTTTCCCCATCTGCTGCAGCTGGGCTTCGATCTGGCCTGCCAGACGCTCAATGTCGGCCGCTGCCACGGGTCGCTTGGCGCACGCCACACGGATGCCGTGCTCCAGCTTCTCCCGGTCAAAGGGCTCCCGACTACCATCCCGCTTGACCAGCAGAGGGTTGGCCCGAATAGCGCGTTCGTAGGTGCTGTAGCGCTGGTGGCACGCTTTACATTCGCGGCGCCGCCGGGTTCCACCGCGGGAGTCATGGGTGGTATCCACCACCCACGTCTTTTCACTCTCACAGTACGGGCAACGCATGCCACCGTCTCTAGACTAATCTCACCGGCGATTGCACAGACGCTACCCAGGAGGGCGCTCTGTTCGACAGGTCTCATGCCCTGTCCCGCTACCATCAAGGGCGAGTGTACTCGCCGCCAGCGGCTTCACGAGCCACCACATCGACATACGGCACAAGCCAATCAGCAATAGCGATCAGCGCCACATGTGGGGAGCGACTTCCGCCCTGCCCCCATATGTGGGCGTCGGGAGGGCAGTAGTATAGCACAGCGGTTCCCGCTCGACAAGGCAATTGCCGGATTCTAACCTTAAAAAAGAAGAGGTGCTCCCCCGACCTACGCGCTTTAGGCCGGGGGAGCAGAAAAGGGGAAGCGTCACCTGGCGAGCTGGTCAACTATGCAGGCCAGAACTCGCCAGTCGAAGCACAGCACTAGCGGTGGCGCAGAAATGCGGGCAGATCCAGGTTGTCCTTGTCAAACTCCTCCAAGGGTCGCGAGAACACCATCTGAGGCGATCCATCGGTCGCGCTCATGTCAGCCATGTCGCACTCCCTCACGGGCTGTCCCTCCGGCACCTCTCCGGTGCGGTGGGACAGCCCTGGCAGGGCAGCCTGGTGCGCGCGGGGCCGGACCAACCTGCGGCGCGGCACCGCGCGTTCAAAACCAGTTGCAATCACCGTGATGCGAACCCGGCCCACCATGGCGTCGTCGATGACTGCGCCGAAAATCAAGTTGACGTCCGGGTGGGCGGTCTCTTTGATGATTGCGGCCGCCTGGTGCACCTCATGGAGGCTCATGTCTGGCCCACCAGTGATGTTGAAGAGGATTCCGCGTGCGCCGTCAATAGAGATATCCAGCAGGCGGTTGTTGATCGCCTGCCCAGCCGCCTGGACCGCCCGGTCATCGCCTTCCCCGATCCCAACGGCCATCAGCGCGGCGCCGCCCTCGGACATGATGGCCCGGACATCGGCGAAATCCAGGTTGATCAGGCCGGGCACCGTGATAAGCTCAGAGATACCCTGAATCCCCTGACGGAGAACCTCGTCAGCGAGCCGGAACGAGTCGGCCAGCGATGTGCGTTTGTCCGCCATCTCGAGCAGCCGGTCATTGGGGATCACAATCAGCGTGTCCACCTGCTCCTTGAGCTTCTCAATCCCTTGCTCTGCAGCCAGTGCGCGGCGCGAGCCTTCAAAAGTGAACGGGCGGGTAACGACTCCGATGGTCAACGCGTCAGCCTGGCGCGCCAACTCGGCGATAAGCGGTGCGGCTCCGGTGCCCGTGCCTCCCCCCATGCCGGCCGTGATAAAGACCATGTCCGACCCCGCCAATACCTTGGAGAGATCGTCAACAGACTCTTCTGCCGCTTTCTCCCCGATTTCAGGGTTGCCACCAGCGCCCAGCCCTCGGGTTAGCTTGTCTCCAATTCGCACGCGGCACGAGGCGTTGGAATGAAGCAGCGCCTGCGCATCTGTGTTGACGGCGACGAAATCCACACCCTGCAGCTGCTCCTCGACCATCCTATTGACGGCGTTGGAGCCGCCACCGCCGACTCCCACCACTCGAATCTGAGCGATCTTTTGGGGTTCCTGTGCTCGCTGCATCCCACGCCTCCTTTTCTCTGTTCTCTCTTGACCGGCTGAGCGCCCTGATCTACCTGCCATCGCCCTTTCCTCCCATCACTCCGAGTTGTCAGGGAGCAACGCTCGAACAAAGCTCTTGATGCGCCGCCCCCACTCGCCGCCTCTGCGGCGCGGTTTGAGCGCTGTGTGTTCCTGCATCCCCCAGCGCAGCAGCCCCACGCTGGTGGCAAAGGCCGGGTTGTGAAGAGCATCCACCAGGCCATGCAGGTTTCGAGGCGAAGCCACCCTCACCGGCATGTCCATCACATCCTGTGCCAGCTGGCGCAGCCCGGGCAGCTGTGCTGCTCCCCCGCACAGAACAAGCCCGGCCGACAGCAAGCCATCGTATCCAGACCGCTTGGCCTCCTGCAGCACCAAGCCGAGGATCTCTACCATCCTGGCTTCAATCACCTGGGTCAGGTCATGCCGAGCAATCTGGACCGCTGTGCCGTCCCCGAACGGCTGCAGGTGAAAGGTGCTGGTCGGGTCCATCTCCTCGGACAGCGCGTGTCCCCTTTCGATCTTGACCTTCTCAGCAACGTTGAATGGCAGCCGCAGTCCTATCGCCACATCATTGGTGACGTGATTACCACCCACCGGCAGCACCTTGGTGTGCCAGATCATACCCTCTATATAGATGGCTAGGTCGGTCGTGCCACCTCCAATGTCAGCCAGAATGACTCCCATCTCCTTCTCCGTCTCGGTGAGGACGGCCTCGCCGGACGAAACCGAGGTTAGAACCAGCTCGTCCACTTGGACACCCACGCCTTCCACGCACTTGCTCAGGTTGAGTAGCGCGGTCAGCGAGGCGGTGACAATGTGAGCCTCCACTTCGAGCCGGAAGGCATGCATGCCCAGGGGGCTGCGGACGCCATCCTGCCCATCAACGGTGAACCCTCGTGGGATGATGTGGATGATCTCGCGGCCGTGGGGAATGGAGACAGCACGCGCACTGTCGAGAGCCCGGTCTACGTCATCGGCGCTGATCCCGTCATCTGCGCCAACAGCGACGACGCCCACGCTGTTGGTCGAGGCGACGTGTTCTCCGGCCAAGCTGACGTTTGCTCGAGTGATCTTGTAGCCCGAGGTTCGCTCCGCCTTTCCCACCGACTCTGCAATCGCTTCGCCCGCCTGCTGAACGTCGACCACGATGCCTTTGCGCATCCCCTTGGATGGGGCAATCCCAACGCCTACGACCTGCAGATCGCCCTGGTCATCCACCTCACCAACCAGGGTGCATATCTTGGTGGTCCCGACGTCAATTCCAACAATCGCCTGCATTGGTCGTTCGCCCATTCCCTACGAGCCCAAGACGATTCGACACGGGCGCTGCGCTCCCGCGTGATCTCTCTGGCGTGCCGTGCCGTGGGGGGGAAGCGGGCCGAGGCGCATCATCCGGTTCGCTCCGACAGACGGTAGAAAGGCTTCTCCTTGTTGACGACGCTGATGTACTCTGGGTGCAGGCCGTGCGCCTGGAGATTCTCCACGAGCGTCTCGTACACGCTCAGCTTCTGGTTCATGTCCCGGCCGGCGCCAAAATACACCCGCCAGTTCCGTCCATCCTGGTAGCTGAGACCGGCGCCCCGCTCATAGAACAGCGACGCGATATTCGGCCGTTGGCGGCGCAACTGCAGCGCGCCTGCCAACACATCGGCCGGAATCTGGTATCCAGGAGAGAGTCTCTCTGGCTCCTGCGAGAATATCACCAGCAGCCCGCCGGACTCCTGGCGAGCCTGCATCAGCCGCCCTTCTTTGTCAACCCAGAACCGACCGCCGACCTGATCCCACACCATCACCGGCTCGCGCTCTGCCACAGTGATGTGAGCCCGGCTGGGCCACCCTACCCTGACAGTCGCCGTCAGCACACTGGGGATCTCTGCCACTCTCCGGGCCGCCTCGGCCGGGTTGAGGAAAAAGGCGTGCACCCCTTCCATACCACTGGCCTGGACAACGGCTTCAGGGGAGAGAGTGGAGGTGCCGCTGACCTCCACCGACGAGACGACATACGTCTGATCCAATCGGACTGAGTAGAGCACAGCCACGATGCCCACCAGCAGAGACAGACTGATCCACCGCGGGCTGGTCAGGAGAGCGGAAACGGCAGCCCTCAGTGTCCAGCGCCAGGAGGTCGCGTGCAGTGCCGGCCGCCTGGCAATAGCAGCCTGGCCCGCCTGTCCCCAGATGACGGGGACCGTCAACCTGAAGGTCCTTCGCCGGCGCGCCTGCGAGCGCCGGCGCTTGGGTCTGAACCGTCTCATCCGCGCCTATCACCCCTCATAGCTGGTCCGAGTGCGTTTCTTGCTGGCGTGCCGCTCCAGGGCCAGCTCGATTAGTCGATCAACGAGTTCTGGATACGACACCCCGCTTGCCGCCCAAAGCTTGGGGTACATGCTGATGGAGGTAAAGCCAGGAATAGTGTTGATCTCATTGATGTAGAGCTTGTCGCTCTCTTTCTCCAACAGGAAATCGACTCGTGCCATCCCGGCGCAATCGATCACCTTGTAGGCCTGCAACGACCAGGCCTGGACTTGAGCCATCAACTTCTCGCCAATGGGCGCCGGAATCAGCAGCTCAGAAGCGTCCTCGCCCTCATCCAGGTATTTTGCCTGGTAGCTGTAGAACTCGCGGCTGGGAATGATCTCTCCCGCGACTGAGGCGATGGGATCGTCATTCCCCAGCACGCTGCACTCTATGTCGCGCGCCTCGATGCCCTGTTCGGCCACCAGCCGGCGGTCATAGAGCGCTGCCTCCGCGAGCCCGGCTTCCAGTCCAGCCCGGTCATCACACCTGGAGATGCCCACGCTGGATCCCAGGTTGACCGGTTTGGTAAAGATGGGGTAGTGAAGCACAGATTCAACCCGCTCGATCACCTGGGCGGGTTCGCGCTCCCACTCTGAGCGCAGCACCAGCTCATAGGGCAAGATCGGCAGCCCCTCAGCCTGCATCACCTTCTTAAAGACCACCTTGTCCATGGCTACGGCCGACCCCACCACTCCAGCCCCCGAATAGGGCAACCCGGCCAGCTCTAGCAAGCCCTGCACTGTGCCGTCCTCGCCGTACGGGCCGTGCAGAATCGGGACTATGACGTCGAGTTCGCTCACAGCAGAGATGGACAGCCTTCGGTTGCTGTCCTCATGCACCTGCATTAGGGCCGCATGGCTCGGATCGCCTAGAAGCGCAGCGGGCTGCATCGGTTCATCACCCAACTCCAGGGCACGCAGCCCTGCACTCACCCAGCGGCCCTCCTTTGTGATTCCAATCGGTATAACCTCGTACTTGTCCGGGTCCAGAGCATCCATCACCGACCGGGCAGAGAGCAGCGAGATCTCGTACTCCCCGGAACGGCCGCCAAAGATCAGACCCACTCTGATCTTCTGCTCAGTGGCTGATTTGGCAGCCATCCTGTTCACTCCAACTGTGCTTCACGTCGCGCCAGGCCCTTGCGGGTGCCGCGTGAGAGCAATGCGGCGCCCAGCAAACCCAAGGCTGCAGCCAGCGGCTGCAGAGGTGAGCTTCCCGCTTCCGGCAGCATCCCTCCGCCGCGGACCCCCTGATAGTCGCCGGAGCGGCCGTCCGAGTCCGTCCAGCTCCCAGAGAGCGTCCGTCCATCCTCGGACACATAGGCTTCCACTGTCAGCTGGTACTGCTCCGGAACGGTAGCCAGGCCGACGCCAATGATCCGCCCGTCCGCCTGGCTCCCAGTGAACGAACCACGCACCGGCGCACCGTTTACCGTTGCCTGAAACGTGCCAGCTATGGTGGCACCGCTGCTTGTCAGGCGCAGCCATCCGGCTAGATCCCTCCCCGCATCCGGCCCGGCGGTCACCTGCGCGGTGGTGTTCCAGGTTCCAACGAGGTCCGCAGTCTGTCTGGCGACCGGCGCCTCCCCCTCCTGGGCTGGCGGCATTGCGGCCTCAAGGGAAACTGGCGGGATCCAGTGCAAGGTCCAGGCAGCTGCCAGCAGCAGGATTAGGCCGCTTGACAGCAGCCTGGCGGCTCGCGGGGTTCCAAGAGGCGGCACTGCCGGCTGTCGTGCATCGACGCACTCCCGCCCGCGGCCAAGCGGCGGCAGGCGCGCCGGCACACCCGGAATCGCGCTCCGCACGGCTTGAGACCCGATCACAGCCGCAGGGGCAATCGTGCCACTGGAGCGTGCACGCCCACCGTGCTTGACACCACAACGTCGCAATCGAGCGAGCCTCGGTCGCGACAGCGCACAAACCAAATCAACGCACACGACACCAGATCGAGTGGAGGCTTTCATCAGTCCCATTCTCCTATCAACTCCACCTCTGGGTCCAGGGCCACTCCGAAACGGTCCTTGACCGTATGCCAAGCCATAGCCATCAGCTTGCGCACATCCTCGGCCGTTGCATCGTCACCACTCAGAAAGAAGTTGGCATGTACGCGGGAGATCTGGGCGCCGCCGACGCAAGTCCCTTTGAGCCCAGCCTCGTCGAGCAACCGGCCAGCGTGGTCACCAGCCGGGTTCTTGAACATGCAACCCATTGAGGCGCCGGGCGGCTGAGTTCGTTTGCGGTGGGCCTGAATCTCTTCCACCCGTGCCACCAGTTCCTCCGCCGGCGCCGGCCGCAGTTTGAACTCTGCGCCGAGCACCACGCGAGTGCTCTGTCCGTTGCCGACGTGCGCCTTCTTGAGGGATGAACTGCGGTATCCAAAGTCCAGTTCTTCCACCCGATAGTCACGTGTCTTGAGATCTGAATCCAGCACCCTCGCAAGCCGAAGGCAACTGGCTATGTCGCCGCCGTGGGCACCAGCGTTCCCCACAACCGCACCGCCTATGGTGCCGGGGATTCCAGCCGCCCACTCCAGGCCCACCAGGCCGCGGCTGGCACACTGCCGCGCCACGCGGGAGAGGTTGGCGCCCGAATCGGCCGCCAGGATCACGCCCACCCCGTTGTGGCGGAAGGTGACCGAACGAGCCTGGTTGCGGATCACCAGGCCGCTCATCCCGGCATCAGAGATCAGCACGTTTGACCCGGCGCCCAGTACCCAGTAGGGTATATGCTGCCGCGCCGCGAGGGTCACTGCCTCCACCAGTTGGTCCACAGAGCATACGGTAACGAAAAAGTCAGCAGGACCGCCAACGCGGGCGGTGGTATGACCGGACAATGCCTCGTCCAGCCTGAACTCCTCGCCAAACGACTCGCGGAAGCGAGCTACTATGGCGTCAAACAGAGTTACAGTGCGATCTGTCACCGGCTCGCTCTCTCCTCGGCCGGCCCGCCCCTGTTCCGCAGAGCATCCAACACCCATTCGCCCACCATGTTCCCGTCACCGGCGCCCAACGTGACAAGCACGTCGCCTGGCTGCAAGTGATCCACCAGATAGGCAGCCGCCTCGCGCAGCTCGCCGATGTAGCGTGCGTTTGGATGCTCCATCTGCGCAGCCAGCTCCTGCGCCGAAACGCCAAGCGTGTCCGCCTCCCGCGCGGCATAGATGTCCAGGACAACTACCTTGTCCGCGTCGCCAAAAGAGGACAAAAAGCCGCTCATTAGAGCGCGGATGCGGCTATAAGTGTGAGGTTGGAACACGGCCCAGACCCGCCGGTCGCCGTAGCGGCCGCGCGCAGCCGCCAGCGTGGCGGCGATTTCTGTGGGGTGATGCGCATAGTCGTCCACCACCGTCACGCCACCCTCTTCTCCCTTGACCTCAAAACGACGTTCCACCCCGCCAAAGGCCGAAAGCGCCGTCCGGGTGGAGTTGAACGGGACCTCAAGCAAGTCTGCAACTGCGATTGCGGCCAGAGCGTTCAGGACGTTATGCTGACCGGGGAGGCGGAGACGCGCCAAGCCTTCCGTCTCGCCGCCGCGCAGCACCACAAAGTCGTTGCCGCCAGCTTGGTTCGCCTGAATGTGGCTGGCCCGCCAGTGAGCCTCACTGGATAAGCCATACCAGCACACCGAACCACCGGACCGCTCTCGTTCCTTCCCCAGAGTACGCGCGCCAGGATCATCACAGCAGGCCACCAGCGTCCCATCAGCAGGCAGGAGGTTCACGAATGCCCTGAAAGCATCCATCACGGCCTCCGCGGTGGGATAACAGTCCGGGTGGTCATGCTCCACAACGGTCAGCACGGCCGTCTGGGGCCGCAACCCCAGGAACATGTGATCGTACTCGTCGGCCTCAACCACAAAGATGTCGCCCCGTCCCGCTGCCGCATTGGTCCCCAATTCCGCCAGCACGCCGCCGACGATGAAGGAGGGATCCAGCCCAGCGGCCAGCAGCACCGAGACGACCATGGCTGTCGTGGTCGTCTTGCCATGTGTGCCGGCGACGGCAACCCCGGTTCGGCCGGCCATAAGTTCGCCCGCCAGGTCAGCCCGCTTCAGAACCGGAACCCCGGCTCGCCTGGCTGCCGCCACTTCCGGATTCTCCGCCGGAATGGCCGAGGAAACCAGCAGCAGGTCTGCGCCGTCAATGTTGTTGGCAGCGTGACCAATGGTCACGGCAGCGCCTTCGGTCACCAGCGCCTCTGTCAGCTCTGTCCCGGTCTGGTCCGAGCCGGAGACAGTGTACCCCAGCCCCAGCAAGACACGGGCGATGGCCGAGAGGCCAGCTCCGCCGATGCCTACCAGATGAATGTGAGCACCGTCCGCCAGCATTAGATCATCGCCACGATCACAAAGAGAAACAGAACGACCATAAGCAGCGGCAGCCACCCCTGTAGCAAGGGGAAAGGCAGCTTGTCAAGCATAGCAAAGGCAGCTGCGCCCTCAACCGGCCGGGAGATGATTTCACTAGGAAATGGATAATGCCCGAGCGGGTTACAGGTAATCGTCATCTTGTCGGCAATGTGGCATTCCAGGAAAGACCAGATGGTACCCACCAGCAGATAGCCGTTGATAGCTCCTACCACGAACCCCAGAACCGCCTCCTCGACGTTCCCCCGAGTTCGCTCGCCGAAACGCCCGCCTGAGACCTGGCGGACTACCGTGGGTCCCTGGTAGGCAAAGAAGGCAAACAGCATGTGAGCAGCAGAGCGAACGAAAAAGTGGGTCCTCATCGCCTCTTCGCCCAGCTCGCCGTTCATAGGGTCAAACAGGCCCACCAGCATCCCGCCGAACCAGAGCTGAGCAAAGAGCGAGAGTACGAGCCCCGAAGTGGCGACAATCTCCTTCGTCCACCCGCGCAGCATCCCGATGACTCCGAAGAAGATCACTGTTATCCAGAAGAGCGTGTAGAGCGAGATCACAGGGTATGGCCTCCCTGGGCCTCGGTCACTGCCGGCCGATGGGGCTCTGGAGTCCCGGTTTCATTGCGACCTGCGGCCGCAAAACCAACGAGCAGGTCTGCCACCCGCCGCGCCGCTCCCGGCCGGTACAGTGCGCTGGCGGCCGCCCCCATGCGCTTGAGTCTGTCGGAATCTGCCATCAGCTGCTGGATGGTGGGCAGCAGCTGCGTGGAGAGGTCTTTGTCCTTCAGGCAGACAGCTGCGCCGGCCTGAGCCAGGTATTCGGCGTTGGTCTGCTGATAGCGCCAAGCATGCGGATAAGGGATCAGAATGGCCGGCACGCCAAAAGCAGGATACTCGCCGAGTGTGGCGGCCCCGGCGCGAGAAACCACCAGATCTGCTGCACGGAACGCCTGCCCCATCTCCTCGTGCAGATAGGGGAACGGCCGGTAGCCAGCCCTGAGTGCGGCCGGCAGCTCGTCCGCGCACTGCGACACCGCCTCCCAGTCCAGCCGGCCGGTTACGTGAACGAGCTGGCAGTCAGCCAGGAGGTCAGGCAGGGCGTCCATCAGCGCATAGTTGATGGACCGCGCCCCCCGGCTCCCGCCAAACGCGAGAAGCGTGGGGCGATCCGGGGCTAGACCAAAGGCAGTCCGCGCCTCGGACGGGCCTGTATCCGGCACTAGCCCTGGCCGCACCGGGTAACCAGTCGCCACGACTCTGCGACCCGGCAGATGACCACGGGACGCCTCCAGGCTGCAGGCAACGCAGGCCGCAATACGGCTCAACACTCTGATAGCCAGGCCCGGCTCAACGTCGGGCAGAAAGATGACCATCGGCTTTCTGCGCTCCCAGGCCGCCAACGCAACTGGCCCGTTGGTGTAGCCGCCGGTGAGCAACACCACGTCGGGGTCGAATTCCTTCACGACGCGGCGCGCTTGCCTCCACCCCCGCGCCAGCCGCACCCCGTTGCGCAGACTACGACGCAGTCCGACTCCATGCAGGCCACCGCCAGGTACGGTCTTTAGCGGAAAACCGGCGCGCGGCACCAGTTCTTCCTCCATCTCGCCGGCTGTCCCAACCCAGAGCACCTTCTCGGCCGGCGTGGGTGAAGCCTGATTCTCAGTCACGATGGCCAGGGCGGGACAGATGTGGCCGCCGGTCCCGCCGGCTGAAACCAGCAGTCGCATTTGGTCTCTTTCGACCTCTCGGCCGGTCGAGGCCGGCCTCCAATCGCCTGTTCTGCTGCGAGACATTCAGCAAGATGCCAACACCCAGCAAAGAGACGAGCATTGACGAGCCTCCATAGCTCACAAAGGGAAAAGGCAACCCGGTAAAGGGGACCAGCCCCGTGATCACGGCCGCGTTGACCAGTGCCTGGTAGACCAGCCACGAGGTAACCCCCAGGGCCAGCATGCGGCCATAGTGATCAGCGGTCCTGAGGACAACCCGGTATCCCAGGTATCCGACGTACATCATCAATCCCAGCACCAGCAGGCACCCTACCAGACCGAGTTCCTCCCCCACCACTGCCAGGATGCTGTCGGTGTGCGGCACCGGCAGCGGGCCCGTCTTTTGGAAGCTGTTGCCTAACCCCCGCCCGAATAGCCCCCCGCGCGCCAAGGCATAGAATACCTGCTTGATGTGCCATTGGGCTTCGCCGGGGTTCTGAATCATCACCCAGTACTCGTTCCACCGATCGGCTGCGTGCTCGAACAGACCGATGAGAACCAGGAACGCCAGCATGCCCACTGCCAGGATGGCGATAAAGTGCAACCACCGCGCCCCGGCGATAAAGAACATGGTAAAGCCTACCAGGACGATCAGAATGGCCGTGCTCAGGTCGGGCTGGACCGCAATCAGGCCGCCCACTATGCCCACCAGCACCACAAAGGGAATCACTCCCATGCTCAGATCTTTGATGCGATCCCCCTTGGACGACAACCAGTCCGCCATGTAGCAGATGGTGACCAGCTTGGCCAGTTCGCTCGGCTGAAACGATCCCTCGTACAGGCCCCGCCGAGCACCCAGCAGCGTGTCTCCCATCACCAGCACTCCGAACAGAAGCAGCAGGGTCCCGAGCATGGCAGCAGTGGACACTTTGCGGATGAGGTGGTAGTGAAAGGCCTGGAGGAGCAACAGCCCGAACAGTCCCAGGCCGGCCGCAGTGAGCTGGCGCCAGAAGTAGTACCCGGCCTGCTCCTGGAACAGGAGCCCCACGTAGAGGGACGCGCTGTAGACCGCCATCAGGCCGACCGCGACAAGAGCCAACGTGGCGATGACGAGCCCGTAATCCATCCGAGTGAAGGGCCAGGCGAAGCAACTGGACCGCTTGGTAGACCTGGCGCGGTGGACACTCCCTATCGTACCCATCGAGATCTCCCAAGAGATGCGTTCTGAGGCTGCTCCCGTACCGGGCCAGCTTCCTCTCCGCTGACGCTTCTCATGTCTAGCCGCACTTTCGCAATCCTCTCACCAGTTCCTGGAAATGATCCCCCCGCTCGGCAAAGTCCTGATAGGCGTCAAAGCTGGTTCCGCCCGGGGAAAAGAGAACGACGTCCCCGGGACGGACAAGCCCGGCGGCCGCCTCGACGGCCTGCTCCACGTGACTCACCTGAACGATCCGCTCCAGTCGCCACCCGGCAGACCGGCTGTTGGCTGCTGCCGCGGCAGCAGCCCGATCAAGATGCCCGCGAAGAAGGTCAGCGGCCTCGCCAAAGAGCACAACCTCCCGCGCCCGTTCCCCAATCAGCAAAGCTGCCTCCTCCCAGGGCAGGTCCTTGTCTCGGCCGCCGGCCAGGAGCACAATTGGCTCATCAAAGGATCTCAACGCTGCCATCATGCGTTCCGGGGCTGTGGCGATGGAGTCATCGTACCAGCGGACGCCGCCGAACTCGCGAGCCAGCTGGAGCCGGTGCTCTACCCCCGAAAAGGTGCAGGCCGCCTCTGCGATGGCGTCGGTTGGGATACCTGCCGAATCGGCCAATGCGGCTGCTGCCAGCACATTCAGCACGTTGTGCCGGCCCAGAAGCGACAGTTGGTCTACGCGACAGACCTGGCGCTCTCCCTCCGGGTCGCGAAGGGTAATGACATCGGAGCTGGCGTAAGCGCCGTCGGGCACCTCGCCCTCCAGGCTAAAAGTGCGCAGACGCCCCCGCACTTGCGGCCGCATCGCCCGTGAGCCAGGGTCGTCCCAACCCAGCAACCCAACACTGCCGGCCGGCCGGAACTGCAGGATCCGTGCCTTGGCCGCTGTGTACGCCGCCATGGTCTTGTGGCGGTCCAGGTGATTGGGGGTTACGTTGAGAATGGCGGCGATTGAGGTGCTAGCCGTCATGATCTCAAGCTGAAAGCTGGATAACTCCAGAATCACCAGATCCGCCGGCCGGATGTCCTCCACGTCGAGAAGCATTGAACGGCCAATGTTCCCACCGACCCACGTTTTCCGGCCGGCAGCGAGGCACATCTCGCCGGTGAGCGCAGTGGTGGTGGTCTTGCCGGCCGACCCCGTGATACCAATCACAGTCGCCGGACACAGCTCGAGGAAGAGCTGGGAATCGTTGCTCAGGGGAATGCCGCGATCGACTGCCTTCCGGGCTATCGGCGCGTCTGCAGGGACACCTCCACTCAGGAAAAGGATGTCGGCCGCGTCCAGCAGAGTGTCAGGATGCCCACCCAGAACCGTCTCCACGGTCAGACCGGCCACCTGCTCCAGCCCCTCCTGCAACTGCTCCGCATCGCGCAGGTCGCTGACCACCACCTCTGCCCCTTGGCGCGCCAGGAAACGGGCCAGGGCAGTCCCTTGCCGGGCGAGGCCAAGAACAACTACGCGCTTCCCGGAAAAGCACGCTGTCATCAGATCATGGCCAACGCAACGCCGAGCATGGCCGCCAGGAGGCCGACAATCCAAAAGCGTTGCACTACCTGCGTTTCTGACCAGCCCAGCAATTCAAAGTGGTGCTGGATGGGCGCCATCTTGAAGATCCTCTTGCCGCCGGTCAGCTTGAAATAGCTGACCTGCAGAATAACAGAGAGCACGCCAGCCACTGGGACAACAGCGATCAGCGGAAGCAAGAGCCACTGCCCTGACAGCAGAGCTACTGTGCCCAAAGTAGCCCCCAGCGCCAGTGAACCGGTGTCCCCCATAAAGACCTGGGCAGGATGCGCGTTATACCATAGGAAGGCAAAGCACGATCCGACAACGACAAAGCAAAAGCGAGCCAAGTACTGCTGGTCCTGCAGAGCCGCAATGACGCCATAAGCGCCAAACGCAGTAGCAGCGATAAGACCGGCCAATCCGTCCAGACCATCAATGATGTTTACCGCGTTTGAGGTCGCGACAATGGTCAGGACCGCCACCGGCAAGTAGAGAATTCCCATGGGCAACTGCGTCGAGATAGTGGGCACAGCCACCCCCTGCAGCCCGAGACGCCAGTGAAGCAGCGCAGCCGCGCCTGCTGCAATCACAATCTGCCAGAGGAACTTGGTGCGCGCAAACAAGCCTTCTCCAGTCCGGTCATCCGTGGAACCCCGACTCGACGAGAGCGCACCGGTCCCAGAGCGCAACGGCCGGCGACGAATTCCCGCCCAGTCGTCCACGGCGCCCAGCACTCCAAAGGCAGTCATGATGACCAGCGGGATCACAATTGCCTCTGCTATCTCCTGCTGCTTGAGGATCTGGACTACGTGGGCCACCACCGTGACCACCAGGACGGCCGCCAGAATCAGGATGCCTCCCATGGTCGGGGTGCCCAGTTTGGTGAAATGCGACCGCGGGCCCTCGACACGTATCTGCTTGCCGACGCCGAAACGGCGCAGCACGCGCACAAACACCCCACCCCAGATGATCGCCAGCAGGAAGGAGACACCGCCGAGGGTCAGAGCGAGCGACATTAGGCGGCCCCTTGCCCAGCTTTGGGGCCGACCCCGTCAGAGCTGCTGTTCGCCAGCGAGTCGACCAGTCTGTCCAACGCCACGGCGCGGGATCCCTTGATCAGAACGACGTCACGTTCCTGGAGAAGTCCTGCAACAGTCGTAATGGCGTCCTCCACCTTTGCGAGAACCACTACCTTCTCGGGTGGCATCCCGGCTGCCAGAGCTTCTTCGGCAACGATCTGGCCCAGTTCACCCACCGTCACCAGTAGGTCTGCGACCTCCATCGCCCGCCTGCCCACCAGTCGGTGCCCCTGTTCTTCATAGTGCCCCAGCTCGAGCATGTCCCCCAGCACCGCAATCCGGCGGCCGGTGGTGGCCGGGGTCGGGGCACCAGAGGTAAGATCAGCCAGCAGGTTGAGCGCGGCAACAGTGGAGGCCGGGCTTGCGTTGTAGGTGTCGTCCAGCAGCAGCGAGTTGCGGGGCCCAGCGACGGCGACCAGTCGCAGCTGAGGATAATCTCCCTGCAGGCCGCCAATGATGCCCGCCCAGTCCATCCCTTCCACCAGGCTGACAGCAGTCGCGCGCAGGGCTGTGTGCACGCTGTGTCGCCCCAGGAGAGGCACCCGGATGTGGACACTCTCTCCTTCGTAGTGAAGGTTGAATCGAATCCCTTCCAAGCCAAGGCCCTCAATGTTGTCGGCCCAGAGGTCGGCCCGCGGGTTGAGCCCGTAAGTGAATACCCGTGCCTGGGTATGCTCGGCCATGGACCTTACCAACGGCTCATCCTGGTTGAGTATGGCTACTCCCTCCGGGGCTGGCGGCAACGCCCGCACCAGCTCGGTTTTCGCGTCGGCGATCGCCCTGATTGAGCCAGCACGCTCCAGGTGGACCGGCCCGACGTTGGTGACGACCCCCACCTGCGGCCGGGCTATCTCGGCCAGGGTCGCGATCTCGCCCCCAA
Organism: Ardenticatenales bacterium; assembly: GCA_030593075.1. Classification (GTDB taxonomy): domain Bacteria; phylum Chloroflexota; class Anaerolineae; order Promineifilales; family UBA4811; genus JAUVHW01. Next base: position 4,123 of record JAUVHW010000028.1, on the reverse strand, counting down.
CGTACATGCCCATTTCCAGCACTGCCCGCTCGTGCGCGTCGGTTAGGCGCAGCAGGGCGAGTGGCAGACCGATCTCGTTGTTGAGGTTTCCTTCGCTCATGAGCGTGCGGAAACGGGTGCTCAAGACTGCGTGAACCAGTTCTTTGGTGGTGGTCTTGCCGACACTGCCCGTGATACCGATCACGCGAACCGCGCTGCGGGAGCGCCAGCTGGCAGCACTCCTCTGAAGAGCCTCCAGTGTGCTCTCCACAACGATGCATACCGGCAGAGCCAGCTCTCCTGCGGCTTGCTGAGCAGGTTGGCGGAGATCAACCGTGTGATGGTCACCGGCGACGGGGCGCTCTGCGAGAGCGGCTACTGCCCCGCGACTGAAGGCATCTCCAACATAGTCATGACCGTCCGCCCGTTCGCCGGCAAAGGCGACGAACAGAGAGCCAGGACTAGCCGCCCGCGAGTCAATGACCACGTCACTGACCTGCTGAGTGCTGGTCAGCGTCTGCGAACCGCTCAGTGCCTGCAGAAAGTGGCTCAGGGTTAGCATCCGCCCTCTACTGCGCCCTTGCCAGCCGGTCCAGCGCCCGCTCGTTGTCCGGCGGAATGTCGAGCAGGACCACCAGCCGCCGCGCAAGCTCGGCAAAAGTGGGCGCACTGATCGTCGAACCCCAGCGAAGATGGGTGGCGATCTGCGGCCGGTCGATCTTGACCATCACGATTACCTGGGGCTCATCGGCGGGCAGGAAACCGACAAAGGTGACTATTACGTCACTGGGATGATATACGCCACCTTCGGCAATCTGGGCCGTGCCGGTCTTGCCAGCCACCGTGTAGCCGGGCACCGCCGCCTGAGGCAACTCCCGCGCCACCGCCTGGGCCATCATCCAGGAGACAGTCTCGGCGGTCTCCTCGCTGATGGGGCGGCCAAGGATTACAGGTTCGAACTTGCGGACCTGATCGCCGTCACGGACCTCAAGAGCCAGGTGCGGTTGCAGCATCACGCCGCCGTTTGCGATGGAAGCGATGGCAACCAATTCCTGCAGCGGAGTGACGGCCAAGCCTTGCCCAAAGGCGTTGGTCCCCAGGTCGGCCTCAGTCCAGAGGTCATCGCCAGGCCGCCTGATCCGGCCAACCGTCTCGGCCTCCAGGTCTACCCCTGTGTACTCGCCCAGCCCAAAGGCTTCCATGTACTTATAGAAGGTCCCCCGTCCCATTCGCCTCGCGACCGTAGCTGCCCCGACGTTGAGCGATTTGGCGAGCAGGGTGACCATGTCGGTGGTCCCGAAAGCCGACCCGTCCCAGTTGGAAATGGACACCCCTCCCACCTCCACGACACCCGCGTCCTCGTACGTGGTGGCAGGAGTAACGACGCGGCCGTCAACGGCCGCAGCCATAGTCAGCACTTTGTGTACCGACCCTGGCTCAAACCACTGGCTAACGCAGGGATTGACCAGGAGCCTGGCGTCTTCTTCGTAGAACTTGTTGGGATCAAAGGCCGGCAGGCTGGCCATCGCCAGAATCCCAGACGAGCGTGGGTCCATCACAATGATGGAACCCGAAGGCGCATCGTACCGGTCGAGGGCGTCTGCGAGCACCTGTTCGGACAGGTACTGGATCGTGCGGTCAACGGTCAGGACCAGCGTCGCACCGTGATGAGGACGGGCGGCGTCCCACTGACCAAAGAGGAGCGGGAACTGCCGCACAGTGACCGGAGCGCCCCGCAGTTCCCTGTCATAATAGCCCTCCAGCCCCGAATTCCCCTTCATGTCCAGGTCCACCCACCCCAGCACGTGACTGAGAAGGGTATCCTGTGGGTAGTGCCGCCTCAGAACCGGTTCGATCCAGATCCCAGGGAGGTCAAGTTCCTGAATCGCCCGTGCGGTCTCGCTTGACACACGGGGCGCCACAACTGAGTATAGATCGGGGCCCTCCAACTTGGGCAGAAGGCTGTAGGTCCTGGTGACCAGCACCGAGGACAGAATGGCGCTCACTTCCCGCGGGTTCTGGATCTGACCGGGAGTTGCGGCGACCCGGTAGTCATAGCCTGTGACAGCCAGAACTGCACCGTTTCGATCGACAATTGGGCCTCGGATAGGTGCCAGCTGCTCCTCGCCGCCATACGCTATCTCGTGTTGCTCCCGGATCTCCTGATCTCGCACAGCCTGAAGATTCACCAGCCGGGCCACGATTCCCGACCAAGCTAGCAGCAGAGCCCCCAGAACGAATAGCAGGCGACGCCGTCCTGCTGCTGGCATGTCAGAACCCCTTCCCGGCAGTTGAAACAGCCCAACCCGTGAAACCGCGAGCTAGGCCATGCCACCAATCTACCAGGCCTGCGGCCGTACCCGAACGCCCGGCCGGAGGCGGCACCACCGACAGCTCTGGCGCGGGCGGATAGTCTGCTACGGTCAGGTACTCAATGTCCTCGGCGCGAGCTGCCACGAAACCGAGAGCTGCAGCCCGCTGCTGCAGATGCTCCACCGACTGGCCGGCCGCAATCTGAGCCTTGAGGAACGCGTTCTCTTCCTGCAGTGCCCTCAGCTCAGCGGTCAACTGCCGAATGCGATAGCTGGATACGATCACCCGGCTGCCCTGGGCGAGATAGGAGACGCCCGACAGTGCTAGCAACGCCACCGCCACTCCCCAACCCAAAGCCGCCCGAGCCTCGAATCGGGAAGCCGCTCGTTTGAACCCATGAGACAACCAGTCCCTCGTACCCGGCATCCTAAACCCTCACTGACCCAGGCCAAGCTGCACTCCAAAGGAATCCCGACCCCATGTGCAGGGCCCGCAGCTCGCGGAGCACTCGAGCGAGGAAGTAGGCCCACGCAGTGGGGGTCCGAGACACGCAAACACAGCCTGTGAAGGTGCTGCCTGGAGGCCTTCTCCACAGACCGGCACGAACCGGCACTGTCCGCCTGACGGACTCGTCACCGTCAGTTGCGTACAGGTATCGTGCCAGCGCGATGTCTGTGTTCTGCGCCGATGCCACACCCTGCGGCAGACGCATCCAAGAAGGCGCCGGTTGTTGCTACATTACTCGCGCTGCCCTGCAATAGAGTGGCCCAGGGGCCTTCCTGAAGAACCGGCGGGGTCAAGCGCCCCGATCATTGGCTGCAGAGGCAGACATGATTCGTTCGGCTACTCGCAGACGGGCACTCCGGCTGCGAGGGTTTTGCTCCAACTCGCCCGGCCCCGGCCGGATAGGCTTTCGTGTCACGATCCTCAACACAGCCCGGTGGTCACAGGAGCACACGGGCAGGTCAGGCGGACAGAGGCAGTCCTGAGCCTCCTGCCTGAAGAACTGCTTGACCAAGCGGTCCTCCAGCGAGTGAAAGGCAATTACTGCCAGCCGGCCGCCCGGCCGGAGCAGCCTCACTGCCTCCGGAAGAGCATCGGAAAGGTGGTCCAGCTCCCGGTTCACTGCGATGCGCAGCGCCTGAAAGGTGCGAGTAGCAGGGTGTAGGCTTCTCTCGCGATGGCCAAGCGCTGAACTCACCACTGCCGCCAGTTCACGGGTGGTCCGCAGGGGGCGGGCTGCCACAATGGCCCGGGCGACGCGCCGACTATCCCGTTCCTCGCCGTAGCGAAAAAGCACGTTCGCCAGCTCCTCCGAGGCCAGCTCATTCACCAGGGTGGCGGCTGTCAGCTCTTCGCGCGGGTCAAAGCGCATGTCCAGAGGGCCGTCGTGCCGAAAGGCAAACCCACGTGCCGGGTCCTGCAGCTGGCAAGAGGAGAGGCCCAGGTCGAGCACGATGCCATCCAGCTGCTCAAAGCCCAACTGTGCCGCATGCTCCCTCATGCGGGCATACGACGCATGTACCAGGGTCACCCGGTCTCCAAACTGAGCCAGGCGCCGGCCGGCAGCAGCGATGGCTGCCGGGTCTCGATCCATTCCCAGCAGACGGCCGTCAGGGGAGGAAGCCTCCAGTATGGCGGCGGCGTGGCCACCCGCGCCAATCGTCCCATCCAGAAAGCAGCCGCCCGGTCTGACGGACAACCATTTCACCACCTGTTGATAAAGTACAGGCAAGTGCCCACAGTCGCCGGGCATCTCGGGCACCTGACGCTGGTCAGATTCCCAGGTTGGCCCAGTGATGGGTGTTGTCGTCATTTTCCAATGCCTCAC